>CAMBFO010000060.1 GCA_945865675.1 Comamonas sp. lk | reverse complement strand
CTAGCCACCGCCCAAGTCACCGCCTTACTGAAGCGCGGCCTACTGCTTTCGGACACCCCCTACGGCAAAGTGCGCCTAGGCGTACCGCAGCACGCAATGCGCTTTTACTTTCCCAGCCTGTGGCCGGAGGCTGAGGCGCAGGCTTAGTAGGGTGGGTAAGGCGCGGCGTCGATTGCTCGACGGCATCAAGGTAGCAGCCAATGCGCGAGACGTGCCCCACCGGTGGCTTATCCCAGTTTTGCTGCAAGAAAAGCTGCATAGCCACTAGGGCTAGGCCACCAACATCCCCTTGGTCTCAATAAAACTAACCACCTCCCTCAGTCCACTCAATGTTTTTAGGTTGGTCATGACAAAGGGGCGCAAGCCTTTGGGGGTGCTGCGCATGCGGGTGGTGTCGGCGTGCATCACGTCCAGGTTGGCGCCTACGTGGGGGGCCAGGTCGGTTTTGTTGATGATGAACAAATCGCTCTTGGTGATGCCGGGGCCGCCTTTGCGGGGGATTTTTTCGCCCGCTGCCACGTCAATCACATAGATGGTCAGGTCCGACAGTTCGGGGCTGAAGGTGGCGGCCAGGTTGTCGCCGCCGCTTTCAATAAACACAATGTCCGCTTGCGGAAAATCCACCAGCATGCGGTCTATGGCTTCGAGGTTGATAGAGGCGTCTTCGCGGATGGCGGTGTGCGGGCAGCCGCCGGTCTCCACGCCCATGATGCGCTCGGGCGGCAGCGCGCCGCTGACGGTCAGCAGGCGCTGGTCTTCTTTGGTGTAGATATCGTTGGTGATGGCCACCAGGTCGTATTTGTCGCGCATGGCTTTGCACAGCATTTCCAGCAAAGTGGTTTTACCCGAGCCGACAGGGCCGCCTATGCCTACGCGCAGAGGCGGCAGTTTTTTGGTGCGGTGGGCGATGTGGTGCAGTGCGGACATGGGGCTTCTCTCTAAGGGACTTTTACGAACGAAACAGGCGGGAATATTGCACTTCATGCTGCGCTGACAAGATGGCCAGCATGGGCGAAAACGATTGCTGTGCGTCAGCGGGCAGGCTAAGCGCGTGGTCCACGGCCGGCGGTATGGCGGCGCTCAAGGCCGACAAGATGCGCTGGCCCGCGCTTTGGCCCAGCGGCACCGATTTGATGGCCGCTTGCGCCATGTTTTCGGCCCAGCCAAAGGCATAGGCCAGCAGGCAGGCGCGTTGCGGCGCTTGGGTGCTGTAAGCCGCCAGCGCAAAGGCTACCGGGTAGCTGGGGCTGTGGGCGGCTAGTTGCGCGATGTGCGCTTGCGGCGCGGTGGTGTGGTTGCGCAGCCATTCCAGCAGTGAGCGGCCCATTTGCTCGGTCTGGGCGCGCAGCTCGGCGCTTTCGCGGGTGTGCAGCACCCAGGCGTTGAGCGATTCAATCGCCGCTGCATCCCCGTCATGCCAAGCCTGCCAGGCTTGCACCAACACCGGCAACTCCGCGCGCGCCAGGCCCAATTGCAATTGCTCTAACAGCCAAGCCGCAGCCTCGTGCTCGTCGCGCACCAAGCCGGTATCCACCGCCGCCTCCAGGCCCTCGGAATACGAAAAACCACCAATAGGCAAGGCCGGCGAGGCCAGCCACATGAGCTGCAAGAGGCTGGTATCGAGCATGGGGTGCGCGCTTAGTGGGAATGGCCGTGGTCATGGCCTTCGTGTTTGTGCTCGTGGTCATGGTCGCCATGGCTATGGCCGCCGTGGCTGTGCCCATGTCCGTGCCCGCCCGTGGCATACGCGCCGTTCTCAGGCTCAAAGCTTTCGTCCACTGCGTGCACGATCAAGTGCATAGCGCGCAGCATGTCGGCCAGCACGTAGTCGGGCTCGATCTTCAGGTGGTCGGGTTTCAGCTCAATGGGCACATGCCGGTTGCCCAGGTGGTAGGCGGCGCGTATCAAGTCGTAGGGCGTTCCGTGCTGCGTGCAATGCGTAATCTTCAACACCGCCTGCGGCGCGGCGATGGCGCGGATAAACGATCCATCGTCCGCCACCAGCACATCACCCCCACGCACCACCGTGCCGCGCGGCAAAAAAATGCCCAGGCTGCGGCCTTGCGAGTCAGTAGCGTCAAAACGGCTTTTCTGGCGTACGTCCCAATCCAGTTCTACCGTAGCCGCACGCTTGATAAGAACGGGTGCGAGGCCGTTGCCTTGCGCAATGCATTTGGAGATTTGGAGCATGGTTGTTTTTGTGGTGGCTTGCGCAGTGCAGAGCATATTGGAAGGCGCCATTTAGGACTTGCCTGCCTGCATAAAATTAGTTAGTATTACAAACGTTATAACTTAGAGGTTCGCCATGGCTGCTCTCAAACTTACGCAAATCGGCAATTCCCTCGGGGTCATTCTTCCCAAAGAGATGCTGTCCAGGCTCAAACTAGAAAAGGGCGACAGCGTTTTTTGGACCGATGCGCCTAACGGAGTGACACTCACCCCGTACGATCCGGAAGTGGAAAAGCAATTGGCCTTGGGGCGCGAATTTATGCATGAGTTTCGCGACACCTTCCACCAGCTCGCCAAATGAGCCAATGGAATTGGGTCAGCCGCGAAGTCTTGCTGCTTCTGCATGAAGAAAGCCTGGCCGAACACGGCGGCGCACCCGGACTTCGTAATGAAGGACTGCTGGAATCCGCGCTTGCACGCCCTTTGAATGTCGCGCTTTACGGTTCGCCGGACCTTGCCGACCTTGCCGCGATCTACGGCCTTAGCTTGGCAAAAAACCATCCTTTTATTGACGGTAATAAGCGCGTCGCTTTCTTGGCAGTGGGTCTGTTTTTGGCCATCAACGGTTTCCGTTTGTCGGCAAACCAAGTCGATGCAACCCGGACGATGCTGGGCGTCGCCGCAGGCGACGTCGACGAAGCGGCGTTGGCGCTTTGGATTCGTGCGCACATGAAACCCCGTTAATTCGATAGCGCGCTTGCCCATCGCCATCAAAATAAAAAGTAACGTTGTGCCATAGGCAATGTGACGGCAGGCTCGCAGGTGAGGAGTTGGCCGTCGGCGCGCACAGTGTACGTTTGGGCGTCGATCTCCATGGTGGGCAGGTAGCTGTTCAGGCGCATGTGTTGTTTGCGTATGCCGCGCACGTTCTTCATCGCGGCTAGGGGCTTGGCCAGGCCAAAGCGTTCTTTGATGCCGCCACTCAATCCGGCCTGCGACACAAAGGTGAGCGAGCCGCGTGTGAGCGCGCCGCCAAAGGCGCCAAACATGGGCCGGTAATGCACCGGCTGGGGCGTGGGGATGGAGGCGCTGGGGTCGCCCATGGCGGCCAGGGCGATAAAGCCGCCTTTGAGCACCAGCGCGGGCTTGACGCCAAAGAAGGCCGGCTTCCAAACGACAAGGTCAGCCCATTTGCCCACCTCAATGCTGCCCACTTCGTGGCTGATGCCGTGCGCAATGGCGGGGTTGATAGTGTATTTGGCGATGTAGCGCTTGGCGCGAAAGTTGTCGTTGCGGCTTTGTTTTTCGGTGGCCTCATGGCGGCCCGCTTCAGGGCTGAGCCAGCCGCGCTGGGCTTTCATTTTGTCGGCGGTTTGCCAAGTGCGGATGATGACTTCGCCCACGCGGCCCATGGCCTGGCTGTCGCTGCTCATCATGGAGATGGCGCCCATGTCGTGCAGCATGTCTTCGGCAGCAATGGTTTCTTTGCGGATGCGGCTTTCGGCAAAGGCCAGGTCTTCAGCAATGCCCGCGTCCAGGTGGTGGCAGACCATCAGCATGTCCACATGCTCGTCCAGCGTGTTGACGGTGTAGGGCATCGTGGGGTTGGTGGAGCTGGGCAAAAAGTTCTCTTGGCCCACTACTTTCAAGATATCGGGCGCATGCCCGCCGCCTGCGCCTTCGGTATGGAAGGCGCATAGGGTTCGCCCCTTGGTCGCGGCGATGGTGTTTTCTACAAAGCCCGATTCATTGAGCGTGTCCGAGTGGATGGCCACTTGCGTGTCGGTAGCGTCCGCCACATCCAGACAGTTGCTAATGGCAGCAGGCGTGGTGCCCCAGTCTTCGTGGAGTTTGAGGCCAATCACACCGGCGTCAATTTGCTCGTGCAAAGCGGCGGGCAGCGATGCATTGCCCTTGCCAAAAAAGCCCAGGTTCATGGGGAATGCGTCCGCCGCTTGCAGCATGCGCTCTATGTTCCAGGGGCCGGGTGTGCAGGTGGTGGCAAAAGTGCCGGTGGCCGGTCCGGTGCCGCCGCCCATCATGGTGGTGACGCCGCTGGCCAGCGCTTCGTCGATCTGCTGCGGGCAAATAAAGTGAATATGGCAGTCGATGCCGCCTGCGGTGACGATGTTGCCTTCGCAGCTGATGATTTCGGTGCCCGGCCCGATGATGATGTCCACGCCGGGCTGTGTGTCCGGGTTACCCGCTTTGCCGATAGCGACGATACGCCCACTTTGAAGGCCGATGTCGGCTTTGATGATGCCGCTGTGGTCCAGGATCAGCGCATTGGTCATGACGCAATCGACCGCGCCTTCAGCGCGCGTGCGCTGGCTTTGCGCCATGCCGTCGCGTATGGTTTTGCCGCCGCCAAACTTCACTTCTTCGCCATAGCCACCGGCGCGCAAGGTGAGGTCTTGCTCCACTTCAATGAGCAAATCGGTATCGGCCAGACGTACCCGGTCGCCCACGGTGGGGCCAAAAATTTCGGCGTAGGCACGCCGGTCTATGCTTGCCATGAAACTATCCTTTTAGAGTTTGCCTTGCGTCAGGCCCTGAAAGCCATAGACCACTCGGTCGCCGCCAAAGTCCACCAACTCAACCGTGCGTTCCTGCCCCGGCTCAAAGCGCACCGCCGAGCCTGAAGCAATATTGAGCCGCATGCCACGCGCGGCGCTGCGGTCAAAGCCCAGCGCGGCATTGGTTTCGGCAAAGTGGTAGTGCGAGCCCACTTGGATGGGTCGGTCTGCCGTGTTTTTAACCAGCAGCGTGCAGGTGCGCCGCCCGCTATTGAGCACATGCACGCCCGCTCCGATCAAGATTTCGCCGGGGACCATGGCTTACTTATCGCCCCGCGAACGCCAGACCAGGGCCGCTAACGCTAGTGCGACCAACAAGCCTAGTAAATCAGTAGGGTGCCAGTGGCTGCCTTGCATGCCGTGGCCCCCATGGGCCAGCGCTAGGCCACTGGCGGCCAGCAGCGCCAGGGCTACAGCGGCGCGGCGCAGCGGTGTAAACAAAGCGGTGGGCAAGGGTCGCAAAGGCATGTAGTTCTCCTGGGTGTGGCGGGATAGCCGCTTGGGGCGAGGGTTTAGACAATGGGTTGGTGTACGGTGACCAGCTTGGTGCCGTCGGGGAAGCTGGCTTCCACCTGGATGTCGGGGATCATCTCGGCGACGCCGTCCATCACGTCGAAGCGTGTCAACACGCTGCGGCCTTCGCTCATCAGTTGTGCGACCGTCTTGCCGTCGCGTGCGCCTTCCATCACTGCGGCGCTGATCAGGGCTACCGACTCGGGGTAGTTGAGCTTGAGGCCACGCGCCTTGCGCCGCTCGGCCAGCAAAGCGGCGGTGAAGATCAACAACTTATCTTTTTCGCGAGGGGTCAATTCCATGGCGCTTTTGGTATTTACAGAATGGAGGGGCTAAATCCACTAAGCAATCTGCATGCCGCAACTGCGCGCGCTACGCCCAAGGGCGCATGGCACGCTTTCTGCAATCGTGGGCCATATGCGCAAAGGCCTTCTCCCCTGCACTACCAAGGTACCCTGCACCTTCGCGCTGCACCATTTAAGAGGCATGTTTTGCGCTATCGCGGTGCATGCACGGGGTGCGTGCACCGAAATGAGGTCAGCGGCCAAGCATCCTGCAAAAGTGCATCGCATTGGTGACATCCGCGCCGCCTTAGTCCGCGCAGCGTCAAGGGCAGGCGCATGAGTATAGGCGTGCTGAAGGCTCGTTCACCAACGCAATTTGCGGATGTTTCAGACTACGTCACACCCGCGCTGGCCGGACCGATGACGCAGCAAGGCGCAGGCCAGGGCGAGTTGGTCTGGATAGTCAGCCCGCATAGCACAGAGCACCAGTATTTGCGCCCTTTGATGGAGCGCGCCGGCTACAACGTGGAATCGATCAGCAGCGGCGTGCAGGCACTGGCGCAGGCAGGAAGCCAAGCGCCGGACTTGCTTTTGCTGGACGGGCAACTGCAAGATGTGGACAGCCTGGCCATGGTGAAGCACTGGCAGGCCCTGGCGTCGGCTACGCACTGCCCCATCATATTTTTGGCCGATAGCGCACAGCCCCAGCAACTGGTGCAAGCCTTGCAAGCGGGCTGCGCGGATGTGGTGTACAAGCCGGTACGAGCACACGAACTGCTGGCCCGCAGCTGCATGCACTTGGCCGGTGCGCGCGAACGCCGCCAAGCGCGCAATGCACTTGATGCCTTCGGCTATGCCACCATGACGGTGCGCCCCAGCGATGGCAGGCTGATGTGGCAGACCGCCTTGTCACGCGCGTTGCTGGCGCGCTATTGCCCCATGCACCCGCCGTATGCCAGTCGCACCGCGCCGCAGGTGCAGGAATGGCTGCAAGCCTGTATGCACGCGCTGGAACGCGGCGAAGCCACGCGCAACCTGACGCTGCACCAAGACCAAGGCGCGCGCTTGGTGCTGCGCCTGCACCAACAAACCGGCGACCACGCCAGCGATGGCGTGCAAGAGGATTTGCTGGACGCGGACGACTGGCTGATCGTGATGCGCGAAATGTCAGACCATGCGGTGATGCAAGCCATGTCCGCCGCCTTTATGCTGACCGCACGGGAGGCCGAGGTTTTGTACTGGGTGGTAAAGGGCAAGACCAATAAAGACATAGGCGATATTTTGGGCAGCAGCCCGATGACGGTGAAGAAACACCTAGAGCGCGTGTTTGTAAAACTGGGGGTAGAAACCCGCACCGCCGCCGCCGGCAAAGCCACGGCGCGCATTCCCCAATTGCAGCAACAGGTGGGCACATGAGCAGGTGCATGCGCTTGTTTGTGCGCCTGACTACGCCACAGGGCGTACGCGCGTTTGCAACAGCACAACAAGTCGGTACGCCACACGGCGTATTTCAACAAATGAGGGTTAACCCTAAAGTGGAATCACGTTTCAGCGCTTCGTGTGCAACAGGGCTTTTTGCCTTGCAGTAAACGCAGCTTGGAATGGATTTTTCAACTACTTAAGGAAGCTTTCATGCAACGTCGTTTTACGCTCAAGGCGCTTACTGCTGCCGTCGCACTCAGCGGTTTGTCCGCATTCCCTGCCCTTGCTGGCGACACCATCAAAGTCGGCGTGCTGCACAGCTTGTCGGGCACCATGGCTATTTCAGAAACGGTGTTGAAAGACACAGTGCTGATGGCGATTGACGAGATCAATGCCAAAGGTGGCCTCTTGGGCAAGAAGCTCGAAGCTGTGGTGGTGGACCCCGCCTCCAACTGGCCTCTGTTTGCCGAAAAAACCAAGCAGTTGCTGGGCCAGGACAAGGTCGATGTGATCTTTGGTTGCTGGACTTCGGTGTCGCGTAAATCGGTTTTGCCGGTGGTGGAAGAAATGAACGGCTTGCTGTTTTACCCCGTGCAATACGAAGGCGAAGAGCTGTCTAAAAACGTGTTCTACACCGGCGCTGCGCCCAACCAGCAAGCCATCCCTGCGGTGGACTACCTGATGAGCAAAGACGGCGGCGGCGCCAAGCGCTGGGTGCTGCTGGGCACCGACTACGTGTACCCACGCACCACCAACAAAATTTTGCGCGCGTACCTCAAGTCCAAAGGCGTGAAAGACAGCGACATCGACGAGAAATACACCCCCTTTGGCCACGCCGACTACCAAACCATTGTGGCGGATGTGAAGAAATTTGCTGCCGGTGGCAAGACCGCCGTGGTCTCCACCATCAACGGCGACTCCAACGTGCCTTTCTACAAAGAGCTGGGCAATGCCGGCCTGAAGGCTAAAGACGTGCCGGTAGTGGCTTTTTCGGTGGGTGAAGAAGAGCTGCGCGGCGTGGACACCAAGCCGCTAGTGGGCCACTTGGCTGCATGGAACTATTTCATGAGCATCAAGAACCCCACCAACGATGCTTTCATCAAGAAGTGGTCTGACTACGCCAAGGCCAAGGGCATCGCCGGGCACAAAGACAAGCCTTTGACCAATGACCCGATGGAGGCGACTTACATCGGTATCAATATGTGGAAACAAGCAGTTGAGAAAGCCAAGTCCACCGACGTGGACAAGGTGATCGCTGCCATGGCCGGCCAAACCTTTACCGCGCCGAGCGGCATTACCTCCAAGATGGACGAGAAAAACCACCACTTGCACAAATCGGTGTTTATCGGCGAAGTCAAGGCGGATGGTCAGTTCAACGTGGTGTGGAAGACGCCCGGCCCGGTCAAGGCCAAGCCCTGGTCGCCGTTTATCGAAGGTAACGACAAGAAGCCTGACGAGCCTGTGAAGAAGTAAGCGCGCCGCGCTGACTGCGGGGTGTGGCCCAGGGCTGCACCCCGCAGCAATGAGAGTTTGTAGAAAGTGGAACGCATGCATGTAATTGACCGATGGAGCCGCGTTCTGCTGCTGTTCCTGTGCAGCCAAACATGGGCATTGAGTGCACATGCTTTAACGGGCGAACAAGCCCAGTCCATCGCCATCGGCGAAGCGGACAGCCGCATTGCCGCCCTGCAGGCCGCAGTGCAAACCCCTGACGAAGCGACCCTGATTTTTTTGCAAGCGCTAGCCGATGGCATGGTGAAGATCGTGGACGGTAAGCCCGTGGTGCTGCGCGAGGGCAAACCGGTCAACCCCAGCGACGGCAGTGCGCTTGCGATCAACGCCGACGCGCTACAGGTCGCCGAAGACGCGATGGTCAACAACCGTTTGCGCGGTGAGATAGACAACGCTTTGTCCGCGCTGCAATTGCTCAGCCCGGATACGGCCGTGCGCCGCGCGGCGGTCAAGGCCTTGCAAGGCCAGGTGAGCGAGGCGCAATTGCCGCTTATTGACAACGCGATTGCCAAAGAGAGCGATGGCAACATCCGCGATAGCCTCAACCTGCTGCGCGCTGCAGCCTTGCTGGGCAGCGAAGACCCGGCCAAGCGCCTGACCGCTGCTGAGCTGCTGGGCGCCAGTGCGCAAGCGGCCACGCAAACTTTGCTGCAAGAACGCCTTGGCGCTGAGCCTGATGCCAAGATACGCCAGGCTTTGCGCAAAAGCCTTGTAGCGGTGCAAAAACGCCTGGCCTGGGGCGACCGCTTGGGCGCAATTTTTAGCGGTATCAGCCTGGGCTCTATCTTGCTGCTAGTCGCGCTGGGCCTGGCGATTACCTATGGCTTGATGGGCGTGATCAATATGGCGCACGGCGAACTGATGATGGTGGGCGCCTATGCCACTTATGTGGTGCAAACCTTGTTTCGCCAGTACCTGCCCGGCGCGTTTGATTGGTATTTGCTGGCCAGCGTGCCGGTGGCATTTATGGTGTCGGCGCTGGTAGGCGTGCTGCTGGAGCGCAGCGTGATACGCCATTTGTATGGCCGGCCCTTGGAGACCTTGCTCGCCACATGGGGCATCAGTCTGGTGCTGATGCAGGCAGTGCGCAGTGTGTTTGGCGCGCAAAACGTGGGCGTAGAAAACCCCTCGTGGATGAGCGGTGGCGTGCAGCTGATGGGTAACCTGGCCCTGCCCTACAACCGCATCATCATCATCGCGTTTGCGCTCTCGGTGCTGCTGGCGGTGGCGCTTTTGATCAGCAAAACCCGGCTGGGCTTGTTTGTGCGCGCAGTGACGCAAAACCGCCCTATCGCTGCCTGCATGGGCGTGCATACCGCGCGGGTGGATACCTATGCGTTTGCGCTGGGTTCGGGTATTGGCGGGCTGGCCGGTTGTGCACTCAGCCAGATCGGCAACGTGGGGCCAGACCTGGGGCAAAGCTATATCGTCGATGCGTTTATGGTGGTGGTGTTGGGCGGCGTGGGCCAGTTGGCCGGCACCGTGCTGGCGGCGGTGGGCCTGGGCGTGATCAATAAATTTTTAGAAGGCATAACCGGCGCGGTGCTAGCCAAGATTGCGGTGCTGCTGTTCATCATCGTCTTTATCCAAAAACGCCCACAAGGTATTTTTGCCCTCAAGGGCCGGAGCGCTGACGCATGAGCGCGCTTACCCTTCCCCAAAGCCCGTCGCTGTTGTCACGCAACGGATGGACCGCTTGGTTGGCCTGTCTGGTGCTCTTGTGCGGCCTGGCGCCGCTGCTTAATTTGTGGGTGCCTGCGGGCAGCATCTTTCACCTGAGCGATTTTGCGGTAGCGCTGGTGGGCAAGATCATGTGCTACGCGCTGTGCGCGCTGGCAATGGATTTGATCTGGGGCTATACCGGCATCCTCAGCCTGGGCCACGGTTTGTTTTTTGCGCTGGGTGGCTATGTGATGGGCATGTACCTGATGCGCCAGATCGGGCTGGATGGCAATTACAAAAGCCCGCTGCCGGACTTTATGGTGTTTCTGGATTGGAAGACTTTGCCCTGGCACTGGACTTTGTCGGATAGCATATGGGCGACCCTTATTTTGGTGCCACTGGTGCCTGCGCTGGTAGCTCTGGTGTTTGGGTTTTTTGCTTTTCGCTCGCGCATCAAAGGGGTGTATTTTTCTATCATTACCCAGGCGCTGACCTTTGCTGCCATGCTGCTGTTCTTCCGCAACGAGACAGGCTTTGGCGGCAACAACGGCTTTACCGATTTCAAGCGCTTTGCGGACATACCGATAGCAAGCCCTTCGATGCGCATGACGTTGTTCGTGATTACCGCGCTGGTACTCTTGTGCAGCTTTTTGCTTGCCCGCTGGGTAGTGCGTTCTAAGTTCGGCCGGGTGTTGCAGGCCATACGCGATGCCGAGTCGCGGCTGATGTTTAGCGGCTATTCGCCGCTGGGCTACAAGCTGGCGATATGGACGCTGTCGGCAGTGCTTTGCGGCATCGCGGGGGCGCTGTATGTGATGCAAGTGGGCATCATCAACCCCAGCGAAATGAGCCCGGCCAATTCGATTGAGATTGCCGTGTGGACCGCAGTGGGTGGGCGCGCGACGTTGATCGGGCCTATCGTTGGCGCGTTTTTGGTCAATGGCGCCAAGAGCTGGCTCACCGTGGCCTACCCCGAGTTTTGGCTCTACTTCTTGGGCGCCTTGTTTATCGTGGTGACGCTCTACCTGCCGCAAGGCGTAGTGGGCTTGCTGCAACAACGTAAGCGGGGTGGCGCATGACACCCGAGCTTTTAGAACAAGGCGCAGCCCGCCTGCAGGCGCGGCTGCAAGCCATGGATGCGGACAAAGCACAAACCGCATCGGGTGGGCGCAGCGCAGGCATAGGCCGCCTGCGCGCAGGTGCCGAGCTAGACCTGACGCACGGACGCATCCTCTACCTAGAAGAAGTGAGCGTGCGCTTTGACGGCTTTAAAGCAATTAACAATTTATCGCTGGATATTGCCCCGGGCGAGCTGCGCTGCATCATCGGGCCCAATGGCGCGGGCAAGACGACGATGATGGACATCATCACCGGTAAAACCCGGCCCGATAGCGGCACCGTGTACTTTGGCAGCACCATCGACTTGCTGCGCTATAACGAACCCGAGATCGCTAGCCTGGGCATTGGCCGCAAGTTTCAAAAACCCACCGTGTTTGAAAACCTCAGCGTGTTTGAAAACCTGGAGCTGGCGATGGCCATGCGCAAAGATGTGGCCAGTTCTTTGCGCTTTCAGCGCAGCGCTGCGCAGTCCGAGCGCTTGTGCGAAGTGCTGGAAACCATTGCCCTGCAAGACAGCCTGACGCGCCAGGCCGGCCTGCTGAGCCACGGACAAAAGCAGTGGCTGGAAATTGGCATGCTGCTCACGCAAGAGCCCAAGCTCTTGCTGCTGGACGAGCCGGTAGCCGGTATGACGGACCAGGAAACCGAGCGCACCGCCGAATTGTTTTTAAGTCTGAAGGGCAAGCATTCGCTGGTGGTGGTGGAACACGACATGGCGTTTATCAAAGCCATCTCCGACACGGTGACAGTGTTGTGCGAAGGCGCGGTGCTGGCGCAAGGAACGCTGGCGCAGGTGCAGGCCGACGAGCGCGTGATCGAAGTCTATTTAGGAAGGTAAGTCCATGCTCTCGATGTCAGGCGTTAACCAGTATTACGGCGGCTCGCATATTTTGCGGGACGTAGATTTGCAAGCAGAGGCCGGCCAAATTACCGTAGTGCTGGGGCGCAATGGTGTGGGCAAGACCACGTTGCTCAAATCCTTGATGGGCCTGGTGCCGATTCGCACTGGCAGCATCGCGCTGGGCGGGCAGGCGCTGGAGAAAGCCACGCCCTTTGAGCGCGCCCGCGCTGGCCTGGGCTATGTACCGCAGGGCCGCGAAATTTTTGCCCGCTTGACAGTGGAAGAAAACTTGCTGATGGGCCTGGCCGGCAAGCCCGCAGGCACGCCGCTGCCGCAAGAGATTTTTGAATGGTTTCCGGTGTTGCATGACATGCGCAAGCGCCGGGGCGGCGACCTCTCGGGTGGGCAGCAACAACAACTAGCGATTGGCCGCGCGCTGGCCGCAGGCCCCAAAGTGTTGGTGCTGGACGAACCCACCGAAGGCATACAACCGAGCATCATCAAAGACATAGGCCGCGTGATCCGCAAACTGGCCGACCAGGGCGCGATGGCGATTGTGCTGGTAGAGCAGTACTACGACTTCGCCCGTGAGCTAGCCGACAACTACATCGTGATGGAACGTGGCTCGGTGTTAGCCAAGGGGCGCGGTAGCAATATGGAAATAGATGGGGTACGGGAACTGGTGGCGATTTAGGCGGCTAGGCTACATCGCCCAAATACGCGGCGCTGCGGCGGACAGTTGCCAGTGCGCCTGCCGCCAAGCCAGGCGGATGGCGCGCAGCAATTGCACCGTGGGCTCCACCTGGTCGGACAAAACGCGTACCAGCACGGTGTGCGGATTTGGGCTGGTAGCGCCTGCGCTGGCGGAAAGGCGGTGGTCGGCAATCAGCGCGCGAGCGGCGTCTAACGCGGCTTCTTTGGCAGCGCGGGTAAGCGGCGTGCCGCAGGCCAGGTACAGCGTGGCGGTGCAGCGCATACCGGCCAGACCAGCGCGGCCCTGCATCAGCAGCGCATCATCCGCAGCCAAGCGGGCGCGCTCCAGCCAAACGCCGGGCCATTGCAAGTGCTGCTGCACATAGCCGCTTTCAAATGGCAAACCGGCATGCGGCAGGCCTAGCGCAGTGATGTCCCAGCCCATGAGTTCGGCGCCGGGCGCGATTTCCATGGACAGGGTGTTTTCAGCGCGGCAGCCGCTGTAGCACAGCGTCTCTTGCGGCAGCCATTCCAAGCGCGCACCCTCTTCTAATTGCAGCCGTGTGATCTGGCGGGCGGGGGCATCCTCGGCGCGGTAATAGCGGGTGGCGCCTGGCGTGGTCATCAGGCCATGGCTGCCCGCTGCGGCGTGGATGTCTAACTCCAGCGTATCGCCCCCCACCAAGCCGCCCGGCGGGTGCACTAGCACGTTGTGGCACACCGCTTCGCCCTCGGGGTACAGGCTTTGCAAAATGCGCAAAGGCCCGCTGTGCTTATGGCGTGCGACGCTACGCCCTTGTTCTAAGGCGTAGTCGAGTTGGAGGCTGGCGTGCCAGGGCATGGTGCGTCAGACCGGCGCAGGTCCTGACTGTGCAACCAGGCGAACGCCAAGGGCTTGGCAGACCTTGTAAATCGTGTCAAACCGCGGTTGGGAGCTGGGGCGCAGTGCTTTATAGAGCGCCTCGCGCGTCAACCCAGATTTTTCAGCCACGGCGCTCATCCCACGAGAACGGGCAACAATCCCCAGCGCATGGGTGAATTCACCGATGTCGTTTTCATCCAATACCAGTGTCAGGTAATGGGCAACGTCTTCCTCGGTTTTGAGCATTTCTGCCATATCGAAATCTGGCAGATCAGCAACTTTCATTTTCTTGGTCATACGGGTCATGCCATCGTTGATGCTGGCAAGCCAGGCATCAAATTCAGCCGTGCGCTTCACCTTGTACATGCCTGCAATTGTAATCACTTGTTCACGATTTAAGGAAACGGAGCCTTGCTCGCTTCGCTAGGGCGGAACATGGAAATTTCAACGTGTGACGTGAATAGTTCAATGTTCAAGATCGGGCAAGCGGCTCAAGCCACTCCCTGTCTAGGTATTTACCCTCTCGAAATTTGCCGCGCAAAAGCCTACTATGCGAGCGCGCATTTCACAGGCTGAATTCCTCGCGGCAAATTCCCGCATGGTGCTCTTCGCCAAGGGCCCGCGCGGTCCGGCGTCGCTGGGAATCCAGGCTTAAGGCCAGGGAGTAAGTTGCTAAGTACAGCCGGTGAAAAACCGCGCCACCCAGGACTTCAAGGAGTACACCCATGACTGCCAGCAACCCCCAAGTGAGCGACACCGTTGCCGATCCCGGCACGCAAACCGATGGTTTTCATTTAGTTATTGACGCGCTCAAGCTCAATGGCATTGACACCCTCTTTGGCCTGCCGGGCATCCCGATCACTGACCTGACGCGCATGGCGCAGGGGCAAGGCATGCGGGTGATCTCGTTCCGCCACGAGCAGCACGCGGGCAATGCCGCAGCCGCAGCGGGCTTTTTGACGCAAAAGCCGGGGATTTGCCTCACCGTGTCAGCCCCGGGCTTTTTGAACGGGCTGACGGCGCTGGCCAATGCCACGACCAATTGCTTTCCGATGATTTTGATCAGCGGCTCCAGCGAGCGCGAGATTGTGGATTTGCAGCAAGGCGATTACGAAGAGATGGACCAGTTGGCGATTGCCAAACCTTTGTGCAAA
This sequence comes from Comamonas sp. lk, assembly GCA_945865675.1. Taxonomy (GTDB): domain Bacteria; phylum Pseudomonadota; class Gammaproteobacteria; order Burkholderiales; family Burkholderiaceae_C; genus Allorhodoferax. The sequence continues at coordinate 1,432 of CAMBFO010000060.1, read as the reverse complement.
GCGGCCTTTCGGGTGCTGCATGCCGAGGACATTGGCGTGGGCATTGCGCGCGCCATCCGCTCGGCTTTGTCGGGCCGGCCTGGCGGCGTATACCTAGATTTACCGGCCAAGCTGTTTGCGCAGACCATGGACGCGGCTAAGGGCGCGGCCTCTTTGATCAAGGTGGTCGATCCGGCGCCCCGCCAGATTCCCGCCCCCGACGCAGTGGCCCGGGCGCTAGACCTGCTCAAAGGCGCCAAGCGTCCGCTCATCTTGCTGGGCAAGGGCGCGGCCTACGCGCAGGCCGATGCCGACATCTGCGCGCTGGTGGAGACTTCCGGCATCCCCTATTTACCCATGTCCATGGCCAAGGGCTTGCTGCCCGACACGCATGCGCTGTGCGCCTCAGCAGCCCGATCCTATGTGCTGGCCGAGTCGGACGTGGTGCTGCTGATTGGGGCTCGCCTGAACTGGCTGCTCTCGCATGGCAAGGGCAAAACCTGGGGCACGCCCCATGGCAAGCAGTTCATACAAATAGATATATCGCCGACCGAGATGGACAGCAATGTGGCGATTGCCGCGCCGCTGGTGGGCGACATAGGCTCTTGCGTGGCGGCACTGGTGGCCGGCATGGGCAGCCATTGGCCCAAAGCCCCGGCGGACTGGACCGGCCCGGTGTTTAGCAAGCGCGACGCCAACCAAGCCAAGATGGCCGAGACCCTAGCCAAAAACCCTTCGCCCATGAATTTCCACAGCGCGCTGAGCGCGGTGCGTGCAGTTATCAAAGCCCACCCGGATGCGATGCTGGTCAACGAAGGCGCCAACACCCTGGACTTCACCCGCAGCATTGTCGATATGTACCAGCCGCGCAAGCGCCTGGACGTGGGCACCTGGGGCGTGATGGGCATCGGCATGGGCTTTGCCGTTGCCGCCGCCGTGGTGACGGGCAAACCCGTGATTGCCATTGAGGGCGACAGCGCTTTTGGCTTTAGCGGCATGGAGGTAGAAACAATTTGCCGCTACCACCTACCCATCTGCATAGTGGTCTTTAATAACAACGGGGTGTATCGCGGCACGGACGTCAACGCATCGGGCAGCGCGGATGTGGCGCCCACGGTTTTCGTCAAAGGCGCGCGCTATGACAAAATGATGGAAGCTTTTGGTGGGGTGGGCGTACAAGCCACTACCCCGGCCCAATTGCACGAGGCCATGGAAGCCGCTATCGCAAGCGGGCAACCTACCCTGATCAACGCTGTCATCGACGAGACAGCGGGCACGGAGAGCGGACGCATTACCATGCTTAATCCGCAAACCGCGAAAAAAACCTGATTTTTGCAATTCCAAAGGACTCTTCAGCTATGAGCAAAGCATTAGACGGCGTACGCATTCTCGACTTCACCCATGTGCAATCGGGCCCGACCTGCACCCAGTTGCTGGCCTGGTTTGGCGCCGA
>CAMBFO010000059.1 GCA_945865675.1 Comamonas sp. lk | reverse complement strand
GCCGCATTTGCTGGCCAGGGTAAAGCGTTTGCGATGCGGCATCAGGTACTTACCCAGCAACAACTCGGACTGGCCAAAGCCGTATAAGGTGGCGGTATCAAAGTGGGTGATGCCCGCATCGAGCGAAGCCAGCAGCACGCGCTCGGTCTGTGCGTCGGACACCGGCGCGCCATAGGCGTGGCAAAAATTCATACAGCCCAGGCCGATGGCGCTGACGGTGAAAGAGCCTAGTGAACGTTGTTGCATGGTTTAGGGCTTTTGTTGGGAGCTTGAACGCTTGCGCGCTTTTTTAGGTCCAGGCAGCGGCAGTGCCGCTTCGGTGGCGCGCACCAGTGCGCAAAGCCAATGGCGGTCGTCCACCCGCTCTTGCACAGCGTACCAGGCTTTGGCGCCCGCAAAGGGCGCGCCGCGCGGGCCGTCACCATACAGAGCCTCGGTGTCTTGGGCGGGTTTGACAAACAAGCTATTGCCCACCACCAGGCCCACCACCTTGCCTTCGCAATACAGGGCGTATTCGCCAAACATTTTGCGGTAGGTGATGGTGCCTGCGCCCTGCAACTGGTCACACAGGTATTCAATGAAGCCAAAGTCAGAGGCCATGGCAAACAGTGCTTGGGCGCTAAGGGCCATCGGGCCTTTGGGCCACGCCGTAGCGTGCCCGGTAGGCCTGCACCCGCTGGCGGTGTTCGCCCATGGCGTCGCCGTCTTGGGTTTGCAAGTAGGCCAGCAAATCATCCAAGTTGGCAATCGCGCACACTTGCAAGCCCAGGTTTTGGCGCACATATTGGACGGCGCTATAGGGCACATCGCGGGTGCTGCCATCGGCCTGTTTTTCGGTCGCCATTTCCTGGCGATCCAAGGCAATCGCTACGGCATGGGGCGTGGCCCCAGCGGTTTGTATGAGGGCAATTGACTCGCGCGCTGCTGTGCCCGCGCTGATCACGTCATCAACAATCAGCACCCGGCCTTGCAAAGGCGCGCCCACCAGCGTGCCGCCTTCGCCGTGGTCTTTGGCTTCTTTGCGGTTGTAGGCAAATGGCAGGTTGTGGCCCAAGCGCGCCAGTTCCACCGCCACCGCCGCGCCCAGCGGAATGCCTTTATAGGCCGGGCCAAACAACATGTCGAACTGCACGCCGCTGGCCAGCAAAGCCTGGGCATAAAACTGCGCCAAACGGCCCAACTTGGCGCCGTCGTCAAACAAGCCGGCGTTAAAGAAATAGGGGCTCAGGCGTCCGGCCTTGGTCTTGAATTGGCCAAAGCGCAACACGCCCGATGCGATGGCAAATTGCACAAACTCCTGCGCCAATGCAGTGTTTTGGCTGGGCTCATGGGGGTTGGCGCTGGTGCTCAAGGTGGTCATCCGGTGTCCTCAAAGGGGGCCGGCGCATTGTATTGAGCGGCGGGCTCTGACAAGGCAGCGGCAAATTTGCACGCGTGGGGGGACTTTTGGCGCGCAGTCGGTGTACTATGAAATTTCTTGCACTTTGGCCACCCGGTTTGCGGGTGCGCCTGCAGGAGAAAGTCAATAACCGAATAATTTTTGGAGACCCGTATGCCCCATAGTTCCCCGTTTACCCGTCCCTTGGCCTTGGCCGCTGCTGCACTGGCCGCATCCTTTTCGCTTTTGAGCCAAGCGCAGGCGGCCGAGCCTGCCTCCTGCAAAGCCGTGCGTTTTGCCGACGTGGGCTGGACCGACATCACCGCCACCACCGCCGTGATGTCCGAAATTCTCAAGGGTATTGGCTACAAGCCCTCGGCGCAGGTGCTCTCGGTGCCCGTGACCTATAGCAGCCTGAAGGCAAAGAAGATTGATGTGTTTTTGGGCAATTGGATGCCGTCCATGGAAGCCGATATCAAGCCCTATACGGCAGACGGCTCGGTAGAAACCATTGGTGCCAACCTGGAAGGCGCGAAGTACACGCTGGCGGTACCCGATTATGTGGCCGAAGCCGGAGTCAAAAGCTTTGCCGACCTGGCTAAGAACGCCGACAAGTTCAGCAAGAAAATTTACGGCATCGAGCCAGGCAATGACGGCAACCGCCTCATTTTGGACATGATCAAGAAAAATGCCTTCGGCCTGGGCGGCTTCAAGATTGTCGAGTCCAGCGAAGCGGGCATGGTCTCCCAAGTCGTGCGCGCCGTACCTAAGAAAGAGTGGGTTGTGTTTCTAGGCTGGGCACCGCACCCCATGAACAGCAAAATCAAAATGACCTATCTGGCCGGTGGTGATGAATTCTTCGGCCCCAACTTCGGCGGCGCCACGGTCTATACCAATACGCGCAAAGGCTATTCCACCGAATGCGCCAATGTGGGCAAGCTGCTGAAAAACACCAAGTTCAGCCTGGAGGCAGAAAACGAAATCATGTCCTCCATCCTGGACAAAAAAATGAAACCCGAAGCCGCTGCCCAAGCCTGGCTCAAAGGCAATGCCTCCACCTGGGGTAACTGGCTCGCTGGCGTTAAAACCTTTGACGACAAAGAAGTCACACCGGCGATGATCATTAAGTAAGCTGATGGCGACCGGTCTGCAAGCCGCGCTTGCGTGGCTCACCGACAACAAGCTCCCGCTCGGCGAGACCATCGCGGCGGGAGTCGAGCGCATGACCCAAAGCGCGCCTTGGTTGTTTGACGCGGTATCCGAAAACCTCAGCGCCCTGGTGCTGGGCTTTACCGGGGTGCTCTTGTGGGTGCAACCGCTCATCATGGTGGCGCTGCTCACCGCACTGGCCTGGGCGCTGCAGCGCTCGGTCAAGCTGGCCGTATTTGTTGGAGCGGCATTGCTCCTGATCATCAATATGGGCTACTGGACCGAGACCATGGAGACGCTGTCTCTGGTCTTGTTTGCCACCCTCAGCTGCGTGCTCATAGGGGTGCCCATAGGCATTGCGGCAGCCCACCGGCCTTGGCTAGAAGCAGCCTTGCGCCCGCTGCTGGACTTGATGCAAACCGTCCCCACGTTTGTGTACCTGATACCCACGCTCATCCTCTTTGGGCTGGGTGTGGTGCCGGGGCTGATCTCCACCGTCATCTTCGCCCTGCCGGCGCCGATCCGGCTGACCACGCTGGGCATTGCTTCGGTGCCGCGCCCGCTGATTGAAGCGGGCCAGGCCTTTGGTGCCACACGCTGGCAGTTGCTGCTCAAGGTGGAAATTCCCTCGGCCCTGCCCAACATCATGGCCGGCATCACGCAGTGCATCATGCTCAGTCTGTCTATGGTGGTGATCGCGGCGCTGGTCGGCGCTGACGGACTGGGCAAACCGGTGGTGCGCGCGCTGAACTCGGTCAACATCGCCGACGGCTTTGAGGCCGGGCTGGCGATTGTGATCGTGGCCATCGTGCTCGACCGTTTGTGCAAAACCCGCAGCCATGACTGAAGGCCCGAGCCCACAGACCAGGCCCGCCCCCATGGCCGAGTTTCGGAATGTGGACGTGGTCTTTGGCAAACACAGCACGCAGGCGCTGGCCTTGCTGGACGCCGGCAAAACCCGGCAGGAAATTTTGGACGCCACCGGCGCAGTGCTGGGCGCAGCCGATTGCAATTTGCAAATCGCCGAAGGCGAAATATCGGTGCTCATGGGCTTGTCTGGTTCGGGCAAATCTACGCTACTGCGCTGCCTCAATGGCCTGAACCAAGCCAACCGGGGCGCGGTGCTGATACGCGATACCCAAGCCGGGCAAAGCGGCTACGTGGACCTGACGCGCTGCGACGCCACCACTTTGCGCCGTCTGCGCACCACGCGTGTGGCCATGGTGTTCCAGCAGTTTGCCCTGTTGCCCTGGCGCACTGTGGCCGAAAACGTGGGGCTGGGTCTGGAGCTGAGCGGCATGCCTAAAGCGCAGCGCGACAGAATCGTCGCCGAAAAGCTGGAACTGGTGGGCCTGCAGCAATGGGGTAAAAAATACGCGCACCAGTTATCCGGTGGTATGCAACAGCGTGTTGGCCTGGCGCGCGCCTTTGCCACCGACGCAGATATTTTGCTGATGGACGAACCTTTTTCTGCGCTCGACCCGTTGATTCGCGAGCACTTGCAGCAAGAGCTTTTGCAACTGCAACAACAACTGAAAAAAACCATCGTCTTTGTCAGCCACGACCTGGACGAAGCCATCAAACTGGGCAACCACATCACCATCATGGAAGGCGGGCGCATTGTGCAATCGGGCGAGCCCGAGCAAGTGGTGCTCAATCCGGCTAACGCCTATGTGCGTGACTTTGTGGCGCATATGAACCCCATCAAAGTGCTGCGCGGGCGCTCACTGATGACGCCGCTAGAAAAACTCAAGCACGAAGGCCTGCGCGTGCAATTGGACTGGACCGGCCACCACTGGCTGCAACTGGGCGCCGCCGGTCAACCCGAACGCGCAAACATCGAGGGCCGACCCGGCCAGTTGCTGGCCTACCACCCCCAATTGGATATCGTGCAAGCGGGCCTGGACGGGCGCAGCATCGCCATGGTCGGCCCGGACATGCTGCTCGAACACATCATCCATATCCGCCATGCTACCGGCCGCCCGGTGCTGCTGTGCGAAGCCGGCCGCTTTGTCGGCGTGGTGGGCGATGAGGAAATTTACCGGGGTATGTTGCAGACGACGCGGGGCTGAGACGCTTCAGGCTATGTGAGGGCTATAGCTTGAGGATGCCCAGACTGGCGCGGGCTTCGTCCATGCGCGCTTCGTCATCATGCAATTGGTAGCCCTTTTCCAGCATGCGGGTCATATATTGTTTGTTGTAGAGAAATGCAGCGATCAACTGCCACAAGCCTAGGGTGATAAATGAAAACAAAAAATGCAATGCGGCGACGCCCAGCTCGCCGCGAAATAAGGGGACGAACGCCCCGAAAAATAAATACGTCCAGCTAAAGCCGTAATAGCCCGGCTTCATCATGCCAGTGGATGGGTGCAATAAATTAACACTGGCTGCCATACGTGCTCCTTAGCGTTTTCTGATGATCGCAATCCCATCATGGCACAGAACGTCCAAATTTGCGAAGCCGACAATGCGTTATCTTCCACGCTTTCACCAAGCGTACCGGAGAACCACTTGTTCACACTTACCAGCTTAAACCTCAACGGCATACGCTCTGCCAGTAGCAAAGGGTTGCAAGATTGGCTGCACAGCTTGCAAGCGGACTGCCTGTGCGTGCAGGAAGTGAAAGCCCAGGCCGCTGATGTGGCGGGTCAGTTTGAAACCCTGGCCGGTATGGCCGGGCACTTTCACTTTGCAGAAAAGAAGGGTTACTCTGGGGTGGGCATATACACCCGCCACGCGCCCAGCGATGTGCAGGCGGGTTATGGCTCGGCAGAGTTTGACGCCGAGGGCCGCTACGTAGAACTGCGTTTTGATACCCCTAAGCGTAAGCTCTCCATCATCAGCTGCTACTTCCCCAGCGGCTCCTCGGGCGAGGAAAGGCAAGAGGCCAAATACCGTTTTCTGGAGGGCATGTACCCGCACTTGCAAAAGCTCAAGCGCTCCCGTGAGTTTGTGCTGTGCGGTGACATCAATATTGCACATCAGGAAATCGATTTGAAAAACTGGAAAGGCAACCGCAAGAACTCCGGTTTTCTGCCCGAAGAGCGCGCCTGGATGACGCGCTTGCTCAGCGAAGGTGGCCTGGTCGATGTCTTTCGCCAACTCGAGCCTGCCGCCACCGATGCGGCCTACACCTGGTGGAGCAACCGGGGCCAGGCTTATGCCAAAAACGTAGGCTGGCGCTTGGACTACCACCTGGCAACGCCTGCGCTGGCAGCAGGCGCACGCACCCACTCCATCTACAAAGACACGCGGTTTTCGGACCACGCGCCGATTAGCATCGGCTACGACTGGGGCTTGTAACCCAGCAGGGTGGCGGTTAAACTGTACGGACTGTACAGTTTGGAGGCCCCATGTCTGCACCCACGCAATACGGCTTTGAACAAGCCCGCGCCCAGTTACCCACGCTGATGGCCCAGGCCCATGCCGGGCAATCCAGCATCATTACCAAACATGGCAAGCCCTATGCGGCCATCGTGCCCTTGGCTGACTTAGCACAGACGCGCAAGCGCACGTCCAAGCAAGGCGTCTTGCCATTGCTTGGCAGCGGTAAGGGCTTGTGGGGCAAAAAGCCAGCCGACACGATTGCGCAATTGCGCGACGAATGGGGCCCGGCCTAAATGGCCACTGGCACCACGCTTAGCTGGGGCGGCTTAGCCCTTGGCAGCACGGTACTGGTGGACAGCGCGCCCTGGATTTATGTCCTGGAAGGGAGCCCACGCTTCGCTCAGAAATTTACCGGGTTGTTTGAAGCGGCTGCGCAGCAGGAGCTCGAACTTGCGCTCTCAACCATCACACTGTCTGAAATACTGGCTGGTCCTTACAAAAATGGGCACACCGCCCTGGCTAAACGCTATGAAAAAGCGCTTGCCAGCTACCGCGTGGTGGAGCTAAGCACACCCATTGCGGTGCTGGCCGCGCAACTGCGGGCGCGCTTTACGCTAAAGCTGCCTGACGCCATCCAAGTAGCCACTGCCCTTGAGATAGGCGCCGATGCGCTGGTCACCCACGACCGCGACTTTTCCAAAGTGCGGGGTATCTCTGTGGTGATCGGCGACTAAGCCGCCCCGTTCAATCTCAAGGCCAGCTGTCGCTAAAAGGGGGACGCGCCCAGCGCTGGGTGGGGCCACGATAAGCGCTACAAGCCCAGCATGGGCAAGCCCGGCGCAAAGGCCGAATGGGTCACGACATCCACACCGCTGCGCGCGGGCAAGTGGACGCGCAAGGCGGAGGTAATTGCGCTATGGCCCAACACGCTCTCCAATTCTGCATGCTGGGCTTTGCTTAAGGCCGCAAAGTGGTGTTGCAGCATTTCCAGACACAGCAAGCGGTAGCGCGAGGTGCGCACTTGCCGGTAGGCACAGCCTTGGAGGGTCACATCAAAACGCTGATGGCCTTGGGCTAGGGCTTGCGCATTGGCAAGTAAATAGGGCAGGTAGGCCTGCCCCGCATCGCGCAGCAGCGGCGCAAAGTCTTGCGGCAGCGTTGGCCCCACATCGCCCTGCAGCTGGCTGCCGCGACTGGCCCACACGCGGGCCACCCAGGCTTGGGTATGCGGGGCGCGCTCTTGCATGAGCGCGGCAGCTGTCGGGTCCTGGCTGAAGTGGCGGAACATAGGCCCGAAGAAGCCGATGTCCACCAAACTGGGCCGCGCGCCCAGCATAAAAGGCCGGTTAGCCAACATGGCTTCCAAGGCGGCCAAGGCGTTGAGGTAAATGCCCTCAACATGCGCTTGGGTGTGTGCGCTAACGCCGTCACCCACGGTAAACAAACGCCGTTGGCGCTGGCGCACAAAAAACTGTTTCAGCCACAACGGGCCAGGCATATCCGAGAGCAACTCTTCGCTGATGTGGCGGCTTAGGCGCGCGGCATCGGGCGCGTAGTGCCAGCGGAAATACATGGCCGGGCGCCACAACCACTCATCCGCATAGTCCTCCAGCAGCAAGCTAACAAAGCGCAACACCGGGTCCTGCGGCAGCAGCGGGTATGCCGGGTAAGCCTGGTCCAGCCACTGCAGGATCAGCGTCGAGTCCGTCAACCAGCGCCCGTCTTCCAACTGCAAAGCCGGCATCTGAAACACGCCGGTAGCCTGCGGAATCAGGCCCCGCTGCGCTTGCGAGCGCATGGGCTCTAAGCGATAGTCAATTTCTTTGTAGCGCAGCGCCGCTTCAAGTTTGCCCGTGAAGTAGGAAATCGTCGAGCCGTACAGAACCAGCGGCATGCGTACTTTCCGACTAACGCGACACGATGCCGAAAGTGCCCGGCGCTTTTTCTATCAAGCCGAAAAATCGCAGCAAGTCCACTTTGCTGCCGCTAACCTTCAGGTCATCGCTGAGCAAAGTGTCCTGAATGCCTGCGCTGCCGGCGATGATTTTCACGAACAAGGGCTTGGTCAATGTCAGCGTGGCGTTGGCCTGTGGGTGCTGGCCGCGTTTGAAATGCAATACCGCGTTCTCTACCCACAAGGCATAGCTTTCTTTCTGATCGCTCAGCACCAGGTTGATGCGGTAGTTTTTGCCCTCCGCCGCCGGGCCGTCCAGGCTGGCGGCCATGGCTTCTAAAAAGCGCTCCATCGGCGTTTGCAACAGCAAGTCGATAGCGCCGACCTTGGACATGCCTTTGGCCGGTGGGCCATTGCGCAACTCTTGCGCGCCACTCAAATAGGCATTGCGCCAGGTGGCGGACTCGGCGCTGTAGCCCATTTGCTCATAGGTTTTGGCCAGCAGCTCTTTAGCGGCTTTGTTGGAGGCGTCGGCCATCACCACATGGTTGAGCAGCTCGGCGGCCCAGCGCATATCGCCTAGGTCAAAAGCGTTTTGCGCGGCAGCAATGGCTTTGTTCGCACCACCGGCTAAGTCCACATAGCGCTTGCCCACATCCGCCGGGGCCAGTGGGTTCAGGTGCGCCGGGTTGCCGTCGAAAAAGCCTATGTAAAACTGGTACACCGCTTTGACGTTGTGGCGCAAATCGCCATAGTGGCCGCGTACCGCCATAAAGTCGGCCAGCGACTTGGGTAGCTGCACCTTGTCGGCAATCTCGTTGGGCGTGTAGCCAGCGTTCATCAGACGCACGGTTTGGTCATGCGTGTATTTGTACACATCGCGGTGCATGGTGATGAACTGCTGGATATTGGTATTGCCCCATATCGGCCAGTGGTGCGAAGCGATATAGACCTCAGCCTGGCGCGTTTGCTCTAAAGCCTGCTCCATGTAGGTGGCCCAACGCAAAGCGTCGCGCACTTTAGCGCCGCGTATGGGCAACAGGTTATGCATGGTCTGCGACAGGTTTTCTGCGCCGTCGTAAAGCTTTTTCGATGGAATCGAAAAACTCAACTCCGCTGGACATTCGGCATTGGGGACGTTATGAAACACAAAGTCCACGCCATCGATTTGCATAGGCTGATTGGCCTGGTAAATCAGCCAGGTCGGCGTCAAGATGCCAATGCTGCCGTAGATCACATCTTTGCCCAGACCCGTATCCACATTGCCTTTGGCGCTGCGCGGCAGGTCGCGGCCAAACTGGTACACCGAGCGCCGGCCCATGGCCGTACCCACCAGCACGTTTTCGCTGGTGGCCTCTTCCATAAAACCGGCAGGGGCCACGATGGGCACTTTGCGCTGCGCCGCATCGGCCTGCGACAAGACACCCAGCGCGCCGCCAAAGTGGTCGGCATGCGCATGCGTCATCACCAAGCCAGTCACCGGCTTTTTGCCCAAGTGCTGCTCGGCAAACGCCATGGCCGCTGTTGCGGACTCGCGCGAGGTGAGCGCATCGACCACAATCCAGCCGGTCTTGCCTTCGATGAGGGTGATGTTGGCAATATCAAAACCGCGCAACTGGTACACACCATCCATCACCTTGTAAAGGCCAATGTTCGCGTTGAGCTGCGCATGGCGCCACAGGCTGGGGTTGACGGTATCGGGCGCGGCGCCTTGCAAAAAATCATAGGCTGCAAAGTCGCGCAAGACGCTGCCATCTGCCGCCAGTATCTTGCCCGTAGGCCGTGCGATCAGGCCGCGCTTGGCGTCTTCAAAATCCTGCCCGGAAGCTTGGGCAACAGTCTGCACAAAAGCTGCATTTTCTTTTTGCGTGCTGACACTGGCATCGCTGCTGGCACCGCCTATGCCCTGGTTTTTGCCGCAGGCCACCAGGCACATTGCCAAGGCAATCAGCCCGGCACGTTGACACCCCATCCACATACGCACACTCCTGGTTGGAATAAGCCGCCGCTGCATACTGCGCAGCGCCAGATGGAGCATGGTAACCAAGCTTTGCGATGGCCTTAGTCGCTTTGGAGAAGCCGGTCGATACGAGGAATTTTGATGACTTGTTTGTGCCAAGCTTTCTCAAGCCAGCAAAGCTACATTGCCGCCCGCAGCCGTAGTGTTAACCGTTACCGTGCGCTCAGCGCAAAAGCGGTACAGGTAGTGCGGGCCGCCGGCCTTAGGCCCCGTGCCGCTCAAGCCTTCACCACCAAAGGCTTGCACGCCGACCACGGCGCCAATCATGTTGCGGTTGATATAGACATTGCCGATATGCGCCGCCTGTGCCATGGCTTGGGCGCGGCTATCGATGCGGGTTTGGATGCCCAGCGTCAGGCCGTAGCCCAGCGCGTTGATCTGCTCGGTGATGTCCAGCGGGTCCCCCTGCCAGCGCAGCACTTGCAACACCGGCCCGAAAATTTCAGCATCCACATCGGCCACGCTTTGCACCTCGTACGCATGCGGCGCGATGCGGTTTGGTAGCGCGCAGCCGTCCTGGGCCAGTGCGGCTTGCCAAGCGGGGCCAAACAGGCAGGTGTGGCGCGCCTGCAGGCCAGCGATCTGCGCTTGCAATGTGGCGGCTGCCTCCGCGTCAATCACCGGCCCGAGGTCGGTCGCCAGGTCTGCCGGATCGCCCACGCGCAGTTGCTGCGCCGCGCCGTGCAGCATCTCCAACACGGTGTCGGCGATGTCCCTATGCACGCATAAAAGGCGGAGCGCTGAACAGCGTTGCCCGGCCGAGCGGAAGGCACTGCTCAGTACCGCGTCCACCACCTGCTCGGGCAGCGCGGACGAGTCCACCACCATGGCATTGATACCGCCGGTCTCGGCAATCAAGGGCACGATAGGGCCGGGCTTTTGTGCTAACGCACGCTGAATAATTTTGGCGACCTCGGTAGAGCCGGTAAACACCACGCCCGCCACGCCGGGCTGCGCCACCAGCGCCGCGCCCACGCTCTCGCCAGGCCCGTGCAGTAGCTGCAATGCGTTTTGTGGAACGCCTGCCGCGTGCAGCAAGCGCACCGCCTCCGCCGCAATCAGCGGGGTTTGCTCGGCGGGCTTGGCTAGCACCGTGTTGCCGGTGGCCAAGGCGGCAGCGATCTGCCCCACGCAAATAGCCAGCGGAAAATTCCAGGGGCTGATACAGACCCACACGCCACGCCCGCACAGTTGCAAGGTGTTGGTCTCGCCGGTCACGCCAGGCTGCCAATGCGCACTATCTCTTTGCATAGCGGAGGTGCCGGTTGCAGCGCTCGCGCTTGACCATGAATGACCGTGGGCCACGGGCATGCAAACCGGCTGCATGATGCGTAGCGCCTCGTGCGCGTAATAGCGCAAAAAGTCTATCGCTTCACGTACTTCGGACTGCGCGTCACCCCAGGTTTTATGCGCCTCCCCCACCAGCAGAGCGCAGAGCGCCGCGCTCTGTTGCTCCAGGCTGTCTGCGGTGCGCAGCAAGGCCGCGCTGCGCTGCGCCACTGGCGTACACGACCAGCTTGTGAAGCTGCTCCTTGCGCGCTGCATCGCGCTGTGCACGGCCTGCATAGTCGCTTGCGCCAGTGCCCCTGGCATGGGCTGCGCCAGGGCTTGCAGATAGGGCGCACGCATGGTGGGCACGGTGAAGTCCAGCCCTGCGCTATTGGCGCGTGCGATTTCGCCGCTGCCAAAAAGATGTGGCGGCAGGGGCAAAGCGCCCACGGGTTCCAGGCGCAGCGGCGAGATCAGCAAGTCGCGCACGCTTAAATGGGGGTCAGCCAGTTGGTGCACAAAAGACGAATTGGCGCCGTTTTCCAGCAGGCGGCGCACCAGGTAGGCGAGCAGGTCTTTGTGCGCGCCCACCGGCGCATACACGCGGCAGACCATCAGCGGGTTTTTCAGCACCTCGCGGTAGACGCCCTCACCCATGCCGTGCAGGCGCTGCAACTCAAAAGGACCGCCGCTGCGCGCGCCCATTTGCATGATGGCCGCTATCGTGGCCGCGTTGTGGGTGGCAAATTGGGGGTAGATCACATCCGGCGCGTCCAGCAGCGCGCCAGCGCAAGCCAGGTATGAAATATCGGTGTGGTGTTTGTGGGTAAAAACAGGGTAATGTGGCAGGCCGAGCTCCTGGGCGCGTTTGATTTCGGCATCCCAATACGCGCCTTTGACCAGGCGACACATCAGGCCCACGCGGTACTGGCGCGCCATGGCCACCACGGTGTGTACCAGCTCCAAAGCGCGGCTTTGGTAGGCCTGCAATGCCAGCCCCAGGCCACGCCACTGCGGCCAGTGCTGCGCCACACGCTGTAGTAAAGCGTCAAACACTTCGAGCGACAACTCCAGGCGCTCTACCTCTTCGGCGTCAATCGTCAAGTTGATGTCGGCGCGCGCGGCCTGCTCGCACAAGCTCCACACCCGCGGCAACAACTCGGCCATGACGCGCGCGCTTTGGCCGTCTTCGTAGCGTGGGTGCAGGGCGCTGAGCTTGATGCTGATGCCATCATTGCCTTGCGGCCCGCGTTCGGGCACGGCGGCCTGCGCCAAGGCGGCTATCGCGTCGCTGTAGCTTTGCCAATAGCGCAGCGCATCGGCCTCGGTACGTGCGCCCTCGCCCAGCATGTCGTACGAAAAACGCAGGCCCTGGCTTTGCGCCTGGCGCGCGCTATCGGCATGGCGCATGGCCTGGGCCATGCTCTGGCCCAGCACAAACTGGCGGCCCAGCAACTGCACCGCGCGCAACGTGGCGGCCACCACGGTGTGTGCGCCCAGGCGGCCCATCAAACCACTGCCGCTGGCGGCGCCTTGTGCGTCGGGCAAAAAGTGTTTGGACAGGGCTATGGCCGCCCGCGACAAGCGCGCCAGCACCTGGTCACCGGCCTGCGCAAAATCCGCGCGGCCCAGTTGGTCGGCGGTCAGGGCGATGGCGGTATCCGTGTCCGGCACCCGCAGCAGCGCTTCGGCAAGACGCATCAGGGCCAGGCCCTCGGCGCTGGAAATCGGGTATTCCTGCAACAAGCTTTCCATGGCCCAAAACGGAGCGGGATGGTCGCGCACGGTTTGCACCCAAGGCGCTGCTAGCTGCGTGGCGGCGGCCCAGTCCAGCTTGTCTTGCAAGCCGCGCAGGCGCTCTGCCACGATCTCGGCCTCGGGGCGGTAGGGCTGGGGAAGGCGTTGCTGCATCAACATGGGAATAGCTCCTTGCGCTTGCTGCTGTCCGCTTTGGTGTCTGCGGTCTGCGTATTTGGTGTAAAGCGCTATATTCCCACCAGTACAGGTTAATATTTATCTTTATTTTTGTCACTTTATAGTGAATAACTCAGTCATGACCCCACCCGTAGCCAGCCTGGACCGTACCGACCTGAAGATCCTACGCGCCTTGCAGGAGGACGGGCGCATCTCCAACCTCAAGCTGGCCGAGGCCGTAGCCTTGTCGCCCACCGCCGTACTGGCGCGGGTGCAGCGCCTGGGCAAAGAGGGCTTTATCCTGGGCTACCAGGCGCACCTAAACCCTGACAAGTTGGGCGCGGGCCTGATGGTGTTCGTGGAAGTACTGCTGGACCACACTACACCGCATGTGTTTGAGGCCTTCAAGGCCGCCGTGCAAGTGCGCCCCGAAATCATGGAATGCCATATGGTGGCCGGCGGTTTTGACTACCTGCTCAAAACCCGCATGGCCGACATGGCCGCCTACCGCGACTTCGCCGGCACCGTGCTGTGGCAACTCCCCGGCGTGCGCGAGACCCGAACCTACGCGGTAATGGAAGAAGTGAAAAACAGCACGCATATTCCACTGAAGGGATGATGGGCCGCTAGCCACGGCGTGCGACCAGCTTAATTGCTAATGGCTGCATACGCCAACGCAATCGCCGAGGCCAGGCGGGCGTTGTTCAATACCAGCGCGATGTTGGATGTCAAGCTGTCGCCGCCGGTGAGTTCGTTCACACGAGCCAGCAAGAACGGGGTGCTGGCTTTGCCGCTAGCTGCCTGTGGTGTAGCTCAGCAAAGCCCCGCATACACTCCCCCCGTCGCCGTTTCCACCCCGCACCCCATGGCTCTTGACCTCCTACCTCGACTCCAAGTACAGCGCCCGCTGCAAACCGCCACCGCCATGCTCGCCTTTGCCCTGCTGGCCTGCCCACTGGCCGCACAGGCCACACCGCAGTTGCAGTGCAGTTTTGACGTGAACTCCGAAACCCACCAAAAGACCTTTGGCGTGGTGACCGACCCCTACACCACCGAAGCCGTGGCCATCGGCAACCGCTTTCGCTTTAAGGCCATCGTGCTGGCCGCAGAGCCGGGTGCCACTGGCGCATCAACCCTGGAGAGTATTAATTTGTACGTGTACTACAACACCCGCCGCCAGCCTATGATCATGCAGCACACGCGCTTTTTACAACCCGTGGCGCAGACTACGCCCAAGCCTGATGCCCTGACCGGCCGGGTGTCTTTGTACTCGCCGCTGCTGGGCAAAGAGCTGCAATACCAATGCGCCCTGGCCGAGGTGGCGCCATGATGCGCCGCACACTTTTTGTGATGCTGACTTGTGCCGTATGGCTGCTGGCCTTTGCTGCACCACCGGTGCTGGCGGCAGAGCCTGGCACAGGGCAAAACACCGTCACACCGACCAAAACCAAAGTACACGCCAAGAAGCCGCACCATGGCAAAGCGCCCCACCCAGCCAAGGCGCACCAGGACTCCGCCGCACGCAGGCCCGATACCCAAGGGCCACTGTCTTTGGTGGTCGTGGGCGACATCATGCTGGAAGATGGGCCCATGGACGCGATGCGCAAAGGGCAAGACCCATTCGCAGGTTTTGCCAGTTTGTTTGCGGGTGCGGACATACGCATCGGCAATTTGGAATGCGTGGTCGCCACCACCGGCAGCCCTGAGGACGACAAGCCCAATGTGTTTCGGGTGCATCCGCGCGCCTTGAAATACATTAAGCGCCACTTTGACGCTGTGGGCCTGGCCAACAACCATTCAGGCGACTTTGGGCCGCAGGCCTTTGCGCAAATGCTGGGCTTGCTCAAGCACAACCAAATCGGTGTCTATGGCGGCGGTATGAACCTGAGCGAGGCGCACACGCCCTGGATCATTGAGCGCAAGGGGGTGCGCGTGGCTATCCTTGGTTACGACGAGTTTCAACCGCGCAGTTTTGAAGCCGATACCGACCGGCCCGGCGTCGCCTGGAGCGAGGATTCACAAGTGCTGCGCGACATCCGCGCAGCGCGCTCGGTGCACAAGGCCGATGTGGTGATTCCGGTGATGCACTGGGGCTGGGAAGACCCCATCGCCAACGACCGCCAGCGCCAGTTAGCCCGCCTGATGATCGATGCCGGCGCCGATGCGGTGATCGGCGGCCACCCGCACCAATTGCAAGATACCGAGCGCTACAAAGGCAAACCAATTTTTTACAGCCTGGGCAACTTTGTTTTCGACGGCTTCCCGCTACCGATCAACTACCTAGGCTGGGCTTTGCGCATGGAGCTGGACAAAACCGGGGTGCAAAACATAAAAGTCCACGTCTCCCACATCGGCCCCACTGGATTGCCCAAGCCGGGCAAGGTGCTGGCAGACCCGACCCTGCGCTAGTCTGACACCGGAAAGGCTTTAGCACTTCCACCATGACTTACACCACCATCTCCCGCGACCGCCTGCCCGCCCTGCTGGCGCGCATGCCTAAAGCCGAGTTGCACATCCATATCGAAGGCTCTTTAGAGCCAGAACTGATATTTGCGCTGGCCGCGAAAAACGGCATCACGCTCAGCTACCCCAGCGTAGAGGCTTTGCGCGCAGCCTATGCGTTTACCGACTTGCAAAGCTTTTTAGATTTGTACTACGCCGGTGCCTCGGTGCTGATAGAAGAAGACGATTTTTACCGCATGGCTATGGCCTATTTCGCGCGGGCACATGCCGACCATATCGTGCATGCCGAGTTGTTTTTTGATCCGCAAACCCATACCGAGCGCGGGGTAAGCATGGGCGCGGTGATCCAGGGGCTGGCCCGAGCCTGCGCTGACGCTAAAACCCACTGGGGCATCAGCGCCAGCCTGATACTGTGCTTTTTGCGCCACTTGTCCGAAGCATCTGCCTTCGATACTTTGGAGGCTGCCTTGCCTTACCGCGCGCACTTTATCGGCGCAGGCCTGGACTCTGGGGAACGTGGCAACCCGCCAGAAAAATTTGCCCGTGTTTTTGCCAAGTGCCGCGCGCTGGGCCTGCGCATCGTGGCCCATGCCGGCGAGGAAGGACCGCCGGCCTATATCGAAAGCGCGCTCGATGTTTTGCACGTGGAGCGCATCGACCACGGCGTGCGCTGCAGCGAGGACCCAGCGCTGGTGCAACGCCTGGCCGCCAGCCGCATGCCGCTGACCGTGTGCCCGCTGTCCAACGTGAAGCTCTGTGTGTTCAAAACTATGCAAGAGCACAACCTGGCCACACTGCTGCATGCCGGGCTGTGCATCACCCTCAACTCGGACGACCCGGCCTATTTTGGTGGCTACCTGCTCACCAATTTTGAAGC
>CAMBFO010000058.1 GCA_945865675.1 Comamonas sp. lk | reverse complement strand
CTGCTGGTCGAGCCGCAGGAATTTGTGATCGACGGCCAGGATGTGAAAGAACCCATTGGCATGAGCGGCATGCGCCTGGAAGCCAAAGTCCATATCGTCACCGGCGCGCAAAGTGCGGCGGAAAACATCATCAAGTGCGTGCGCCGTTGCGGCCTGGAAGTCGAGCAACTCATGCTCAACCCGCTGGCCTCCAGCCTGTCGGTGCTCACCGAAGACGAGCGCGAGCTCGGCGTAGCCTTGGTGGACATCGGCGCTGGCACCACCGACATTGCCATCTTCACCAACGGCGCTATCCGCCACACCGCGGTCATCCCGATCGCCGGGGACTTGATTACCAGCGACATCGCCATGGCGCTGCGCACACCGACCAAGGACGCAGAAGAGATCAAAGTCGAAAGTGGCCACGCCAAGCAAGTGTTGGTGGATCCGGAAGTGCAAGTGGAAGTACCCGGTCTGGGCGACCGCGGCCCGCGCATGCTCAGCCGCCAGGCCCTCTCCGGTGTGATTGAGCCCCGGATAGAAGAAATTTTCACCTTGGTCAACCAGGTCATGCGCGAGTCTGGCTACGAAGAAGTGCTGTCCTCGGGCATTGTGCTCACTGGCGGCAGTTGCCTGATGCCGGGCATGGTGGAGCTGGGCGAAGACATTTTTCTCAAACCGGTGCGCCGGGGCATTCCCCAGTACGCCAATGCCTTGTCCGACATGGTGGCGCAACCTCGCGCCGCCACGGTGATGGGCTTTTTGGAAGAGGCCCGTATAGCGCGCCTGCGCGGCATCAAAGTAGCCCAAAAAGGCGGCAGCGTGAAGAGCGCATTTGCCCAAATTCGTGATTTTTTTGCAGGAACTTTCTAAATGAAAAACTCCCCGCTCGCCCGCCGCCGTCCTTGGCTCCATCGCGCTTCGCTTTATCTGTGGATGGCACGCGCTGGGCCGCCGCCAGACCCTATTTTTTGCTTCCCTGTCCCTTTCTCATTTTTTCGTATCGCCACATCTACATTAGGAGCCGCTCATGACTATTGAACTCATCGAAGAAGAAATCTTCAACCAGGGAACCCTCATCAAAGTCATTGGTGTGGGCGGCGGCGGCGGCAATGCGGTCGAGTACATGATCCAGTCCCTTGTCACAGGCGTGGAATTTATCTGCGCCAATACCGATGCACAGGCACTCAAGCGCAGCACCGCACACCGTACGATTCAGCTGGGCGAAACCGGTCTGGGTGCAGGCAGCCGCCCGCACAAAGGACGCGCTGCTGCGGAGTTGGCCGAAGCGGACATCCGTAGCGCTATTGAAGGCGCCAATATGCTGTTTATTACTGCCGGCATGGGCGGCGGCACCGGTACTGGCGCCGCTCCCATCATTGCACGGGTGGCCAAGGAAATGGGCATCTTGACCGTGGGCGTGGTGACCAAACCGTTCGAATTTGAAGGCGGCCCGCGCATGAAAAACGCCGACGAAGGCCTGGCTGAGTTGGAAGCCAATGTCGATTCGCTGATCGTGGTGCTCAACGAAAAGCTGCTCGAAGTGCTGGGCGACGATATCAGCCAGGATGAGGCTTTTGCCTATGCCAACGATGTGTTGAAAAACGCCGTAGGCGGCATTGCCGAGATCATCAACGTGCCCGGCCATGTGAACGTGGACTTTGAGGACGTGCGCACCGTCATGGGCGAGCCCGGCAAAGCGATGATGGGCACCGCCCTGGCCAAAGGCCCGGACCGCGCCCGCATTGCCGCCGAGCAAGCCGTGGCTTGTCCGTTGCTCGAGGGCATAGACCTGTCCGGCGCCAAAGGCGTGCTGGTACTGATCACCGCGGCCAAAGGCTCGCTCAAATTGAGCGAATCCAAGCTGGCGATGAACACCATCCGCGCCTACGCCTCGCCCGAAGCGCATGTGATCTACGGTACCGCTTATGACGACTCGCTGGGCGAAGACGTGCGCGTCACCGTGGTCGCCACTGGCCTGAGCCGGCCGCGCCGCACTGCGCCTCCGCTGCAAGTGCTGCGCACCGGCACTTACGATGCCGCGCCATCGGCCATGGCCAACACCCATGCGGCCATGTCCGCTGGCACGATGCAACGCAATATGGGCAACAGCACCATGGCGTCGGCCTCGGGCATGGGCGCAAGCACTGGCATCAGCGCCCCGGCACCAGCGAGCGCATCCACCGACTACGGCACGCTCAGCACCCCCGCCGTATGGCGCGGCAGCCGCACCACCGCAGCGCAAAAAGTGGATGCACTCTCCAGTGGCGGCATGGACGATTATGAAATCCCGGCCTTCTTGCGCAAGCAAGCAGATTGATTTTCATCGGCTATCGGCGACTGCTGTCAACAGCCGTTCGGTGCGGGCGCATAGCCCCATCGACCAGCTGCTGACGGGCGCGCTTTTAAAATAAGCCCGTGCTACAACAAAGAACCCTCAAATCAATGACCCGCGCCGTTGGCGTGGGCCTTCATAGCGGCCAGCGTGTAGAAATCACTTTGCGCCCGGCAGCGCCAGGCACCGGCATTGTGTTTCGGCGTGTAGACCTGCCCCATCCGGTCGATATCGCGGTCTCACCGCAAGCGGTCACCGATACGCGGCTGGCTTCGACCCTGTCGCAGGGCGACGCCAAAGTGCATACGGTGGAGCATTTGATGTCGGCCTGCGCCGGCTTGGGTGTGGACAATTTATATGTCGATATCAATGCCGAGGAAGTTCCTATCCTGGACGGCTCAGCGGCATCTTTTGTTTTTCTACTGCAAAGCGCCGGTATCGAAATGCAAAACGCGGCGCGCCGCTTTATTCGCGTCAAAGCGCCCATCCGCGTGGAGCAGGGCCATGGCAGCGATCTAAAGTGGGCGGCCTTGGAGCCCTACCATGGCTTTAAGCTGAGTTTTGCCATCGACTTTGCGCATCCGGCGGTGGACTCCACCGGGCAAAGCGTGGAATTTGACTTAAGCCAGGGCTCGTACGCGCGCGACATTGCACGGGCGCGCACTTTCGGCTTTACCAAAGACGTAGAAATGATGCGCCAAAACGGCCTGGCCTTGGGTGGCGGTCTGGACAATGCCATCGTCATGGACGACTACAAAGTACTCAATTCCGATGGCCTGCGCTATGACGATGAGTTTGTGAAGCACAAGATTTTGGATGCCATGGGCGATCTGTATTTGCTGGGGATGCCCCTGCTGGCGCACTACCGCGCCCACCGCTCGGGCCATGCGCTCAACAACCAATTGCTGCGCCAGCTGCAGGCGCAGCCGCAGGACTGGGAAGTGCTAACTTTTGACGACGAACGCAGCGCTCCCAAGGGCTTTGCGCAACTGGCGCCGGCCTGGTAATTGCGCCGCGCGGCCGCAGCCTCAGTGGCTGCGCCCCGACTTGTAACCGGCGCCCGCGCCAATACCCTGGGCTTTTGCAATGCGTGCCATGGCCGCACCGGCATGGGCGTGGGTAATCGCCAAACCTAAAGCGTCAGCGGCATCCGGGCCAGGCAGGCCGGGCAGGTCGATCAAGCGGCGCACCATCTCGCGGATTTGCATTTTGTCGGCACGCCCATAGCCGGCCACCGCTTGCTTCATTTGCAATGCCGTGTATTCGGCGACCGGCAACTTAGCATGGACCAAGGCGCTGATCAAGGCCCCACGCGCCTGGCCCAGCAGTAAAGTGGACTGCGGGTTGACATTCACAAACACGATTTCTACCGCAGCGCAATCGGGCTGGTAGCGCTGCACCACTTGGGACAAACCGTCAAACAAAGCATGGATGCGGTCGGGCAAGGCCTGGCTGGCCAGACCTTGGGTGCTGATGGTGCCGCTGGCCACATAGCGCAGGCTGCTGCCTTGCTGGTCCAGCACGCCAAAGCCCGTGGTGCGCAGGCCGGGATCGACGCCCAAAATTCTCATGGTGCGGGGGCGCCAGGCAGACGGGCATCGGGCATGCGGGCGACGATGACACTGGCGCGTGCATTGAGGTATTCAGAATTAGGCAGTTTTTCAAAGTAGCGTGGCCTAGGCAGCATCACGGCTAAGCGCGCCGCTTCCCAGGGACTGAGTTGCGCCGCAGGCTTGCGGAAATAGTGACGCGCTGCAGCTTCGGCGCCAAACACACCGTCGCCCCACTCTACGCTGTTGAGGTAGATTTCTAAAATACGTTGCTTGCTCAGCAGCTTTTCCATGAGCAGGGTGATAACCATTTCCTGGGCTTTGCGCACCAGCGTACGTTCGCCGGACAAAAACAAATTTTTTGCCAACTGCTGGCTGATGGTCGAACCGCCGACGACTTTGACCGGGCGGGTTTCACGGCTATTTTTGGTTTTCGCCGCCCGCTGTGCAGCGCGTTCTTCGGCCTTGCTGTTTTTCGACCAGGCTTTTTCCAATGCGGCCCAGTCGATGCCGTCGTGGCTGGCAAAACTGTCATCCTCGGAGGCGATCACCGCACGCTTGAGCGCCTGGCCCAGTTGCGCATCCGTCTGCCAGCGCTGACTCCAGCGCACAGTGCCTTGCTCCTGCAGTTGGCGCCAGACTTGCGAGCGCTCAAAACTGGTGGACTGCGGATCCACCCAGACCATGGCTGCAATGCGCAGCGCAAAATACAGTTGCAAACCCAGCAGCGCCAAGCACAACACACCGAGCAATCGCAACAAGGCCATCAGGCAAGCCCCAAGGCCTGGGCGCGCAAGCCTTCACCGCCGGTGAACGAAAAGCACGCCGCCACTTGCGCACGCAAGGTCTTAGGCGGGGTCCGGGGTGTCCAGTACATCGACAGCAATGGTAATCGGGCCGACCAAGTCTTCTTCTTCGTCGCCCTGCGCGCCAGGCGCAAGCGCTGCAGCGTCGCCTGGGTCACCAGCCTCTTGCGGGCTGTCCAGACGCTCCAGCACGGTGGCACTCACATCCAGGGTCATCAGGTCAATCGTGCCCAGGCGCAATCGCACTTGCGCACCCCGAGGCAGACCAAGCCCAGCGGCAATGGCCAGCACCAGCGGCACATCGTCGGCGCGGGCCATGCCCTCTTTGATCACGGTGGCGAGCAGCTCGGTAATGGCGTTCTGGCGCAGGTATTGCAGCGTCCAAAAACGCTCCATGGCGGCCTGGTAGCTGTTGTAGGCGGCGTAAGTGGCCTCAAAGGCGGAGATGATGGAAAACAGTTGCGCGTCTTTGGGCTTGAAGGGCGCGGCCAGCGCTGCGGTGCTGCCGTGGCGCACACAGGCGATGATTTGCCATTGGTTCACCAAGTCGGTGTAGCGGCGCAGCGGCGAGGTGCTCCAGGCGTAGCTGGGCACGCCGATACCAGCATGCGGCAAGGCCTTGGTGCCCATGCGCACTTTGACGCCCGGCGCCATCGAGGCCTGGCTGCGGTAAATCGCAGGTACGCCCAGACTGGCCAGCCATTGGCCCCAGGTGCTGTTGGCCAAAATCATGGCCTCGGCCACGATCAGGTCTAGCGGTGCGCCGCGCTGGCGCACGCTGATCTGCACGCTCTCATTGCCCGCCGGCTCCCCGGCCAGCAGCTCTGGGAGGCGGAAGTTGTAGTCAGGCCGGTTAAAGCTTTCGGGTTTGCCGCGTACGATTTCACGCCGGGCCTTATGGGCACAGGCAAAGCGGTGCAAAAAGGCCAGCTGTCTATGCAAAGCCGTGGCCGCTGCGCGCTGGCTATCGGCGCTGCCATCGTCGGTAACTTGCGCCGCTTGCAGCCATTGCTCGGTGACCAGGCTGTCGAGCTGATCGTGGCGCAGGTTGTGGCTGATGTGCAGGCTTTCGATGCGGGTTTCGCTGTGCTTTACTTCCAGGGTCTGCTCATCCAAGGTGATATAGAGCGAGAGCGCCGGGCAGTTGCGGCCTTGCTGCAAGGTGTAGACCTGCACCAGCGCATCGGGCAGCATGGTCAGCTTGTAGCCCGGCATATAGACGGTGGACAAACGGTGGCGACCTAGACGGTCGATATCGCTATCTGGCGCAATGGCCAGACCGGGCGCTGCAATATGCACCCCCATAGTGACCGTACCGCTACCCAGGCCATGTAGCGACAAAGCATCGTCGATTTCGGTGGTGGCCGAGTCGTCAATCGAAAAAGCGGCCACCGGTGCCAGCGGTAAATCGTCTGCGGGTGTAAGCGCCGCCATCGCGGGAAAAGCCGTGCCCTGCGGAAAGTTTTCCAGCAAAAACCGCTTCCAATGGAACTGGTAAGGTGAATCAATCGCGCCGCTGGCCAACAACAAGTCCAAGGGTGCAGTGCGGCTGTCACGCGAGGCTTGCACTACGGCTTTGTATTCAGGCGCGTTTTTATCTGGCTTGAACAAAATTTTGTACAGCTGCGCTCGCACTGGCGCGGGGCAATGGCCTTCGGTAAGTTCGCGCGCCCATTGCGCGATCAACTCGGTTTGGAGACGCTTTTTTTCAATCGCCGCCAAGGCTTGGGCCACGATATCGGCTGGCGCCTTGCGGAACAAGCCCTTACCCGCACGGCGAAAATAATGCGGCGCTTCAAACAAACGCATCAGCATGCCCGCTTGCTCGAGCACGCTGGCTTTGTCGCTGAAGTACTCGCGTGCGAGATCTGCAAATCCGAAATCACCCTCTGGGGCAAACTCCCAGGCCAACTCTAATTCCACCGCTTGGCCGATGGCAAACGCCTGCTCCATAAATTGCGCAGGCGCAGGTTTATCAAAGCGCAGCATCACATTGGCAAGCTTGACCTTGAGGCGCTTGCCACTATCAAGCTCTACTTGCGCCGAGGCATCGCTTTCGGACAAGAGCCTTGCGGCCAAGAATTTTCCGGCTTCATCAAACATCAGGTACATGGCTGGATTGTCCCATGGCGTCTTGCCGGGGGGCAGCGCGATAATCGGGCGATGTCCGCTTCCTTTGGCAAAGTCTCGCTGCGCAGTCGCTTCATGCCCCTATGGGCCGGTCTGGACGGGCCCCTGGCCTTTATCGTTTTTTGCCTCGCCTGTGCCGGTATGCTGGTGATGTATTCCTCGGGCTATGACTTCGGCAGCCGCTTCTCTGACCATGCGCGCAATATGCTGATTGCCGCCACCGTGATGTTTGTCGCCGCGCAAATTCCACCACAGCGCTTAATGACGCTGGCCGTACCGTTATATCTATTGGGCGTGGGTCTCTTAATCGCAGTGGCAATTTTCGGCGTGACCAAAAAAGGGGCGCGCCGCTGGCTGGATGTTGGCGTGGTGATTCAGCCCAGTGAGATTTTGAAAATTGCCATGCCCTTGATGCTGGCCTGGTGGTTCCAAAAGCGCGAAGGCCAGTTGCGCCCCTTGGATTTTGCGGTGGCCGCGGTGCTGCTGGCGCTACCCGTGGGTCTGATCCTTCGCCAGCCCGATTTAGGCACGGCCCTGCTGGTATTACTGGCCGGTCTGTCGGTGATTTTTTTCGCCGGCGTGGGTTGGAAATGGATTGCCCCGCCGGTGGTGTTAGGACTGGTGGGCGTGGTGCTGCTGATCGGTTTTGAACCTTCGCTCTGCGCCGACGGCATGCGCTGGCCGGTTTTGCACGACTACCAGCAGCAACGCATTTGCACCTTGCTGGACCCTACGCGCGACCCGCTGGGTAAGGGTTTTCACATCATCCAGGGCATGATCGGTATCGGCGCTGGCGGCTTTTGGGGCGCCGGCTATATGCAGGGCACCCAAACCCATCTTGAATTTATTCCGGAACGCACCACCGACTTCATTTTTGCCGCGTTTTCCGAAGAGTTCGGCCTGTTTGGCAATCTCTTGCTCGTGGGCGGCTTTATTGCCCTGATATTGCGCGGCCTGGCGATTGCGCTGGAGGCGCCGACCCTTTTTTCGCGCCTGTTAGCGGGTAGCGTATCCATGATTTTTTTCGCCTACGCCTTTGTCAATATGGCTATGGTTAGCGGCATCTTGCCCGTCGTGGGTGTGCCCCTGCCCTTTATCAGCTATGGCGGAACCGCCATGGTGACACTGGGCTTTGCCTGCGGCATCCTGATGTCTATTTCCAACGCCAGGCGATTGGTGCAGTCCTGAGGCAGCGTCCTAGCGCGGGCGCCGCTCACCTTGCCCCGTCAGCGACAAGGCCATGGAGCCCCGCCTAGAATGTCGTGATGATCTCTCGCGAACCCACCCTTGAACGCCTGGCCACCGCCAAATCCCTGTTGCTAACGCCTTTTGGCCTGGACGAAGGCCACCTCAGCCGCGCCTTGGCGGAAATCAAAGCGCATAAGGTGGACGAAGCCGACCTGTATTTTCAATACACCCGCTCCGAAGGCTGGAGCCTGGAAGAGGGCATTGTGAAAACCGGCTCGTTCAGCATTGACCAGGGCGTGGGGGTGCGCGCGGTCAGTGGCGAGAAAACCGCTTTTGCCTACTCGGACGATATTTCGCAAGCCGCACTGCTCGATGCTGCGCGCACGGTGCGCAGTATTTCGCAAGCGGCCAGCCAGCGCCGTATCAGGGTGAGCAAACCCAAGATTGCGCGTAGCCGCTCGCTCTACCCCGACCAAGACCCCATCGCCACCATGGACAGCGCCGCCAAAGTGGCTTTGCTAGGGCGGGTGGAAAAACTAGCCCGTGCCAAAGACCCGCGTGTATTGCAAGTCATGGCCGGCCTGGCGATGGAATACGACGTGGTGTTGGTGGCGCGTGCAGATGGTGTACTGGCCGCCGATGTGCGTCCCTTGGTGCGCTTATCTGTCACCGTGATTGCGGAACAAAAAGGCCGGCGCGAAGTGGGCTCCTCCGGCGGCGGCGGCCGTTTTGGCCTGGCGTATTTTGACGATGCGCAAATCAGCAAATACGTAGACCAGGCGGTGCATGCAGCGCTCACCAATTTGGAGGCGCGCCCTGCACCGGCAGGGGAAATGACCGTGGTACTGGGTTCGGGCTGGCCGGGCATTTTGTTGCACGAGGCCATTGGCCACGGCCTGGAAGGCGACTTCAACCGCAAGGGCTCCAGCGCATTTAGCGGGCGCATTGGCCAGCGCGTTGCGGCCAAAGGTGTGACGGTACTGGACGACGGCACCATGGCTGACCGGCGCGGTTCGCTCAATGTCGATGACGAGGGCAATACCAGCGCGCGCAATGTTTTGATTGAGGACGGCATTCTCAAAGGCTATATCCAAGACGCCATGAATGCGCGCCTCATGGGTGTGGCACCTACTGGCAACGGACGGCGTGAGAGCTATGCCCATGTGCCTATGCCGCGCATGACCAACACCTATATGCTGGGTGGGGACAAGGCGCCAGAGGAGATCGTGCGCAGTATCAAAAAAGGCCTGTACGCCGTCAATTTCGGTGGCGGGCAGGTGGACATCACTTCGGGCAAATTTGTGTTCTCGGCCAGCGAAGCCTATTGGGTGGAAAACGGCAAAATTTTGTACCCGGTCAAAGGCGCGACCCTGGTCGGCAGCGGGCCAGACTGCTTGAAACGCGTCAGCCTGATCGGCAATGACATGGCCCTGGACAGCGGCGTGGGCACCTGCGGCAAAGACGGCCAAAGCGTGCCGGTGGGCGTGGGGCAGCCGACCTTGCGCATCGATGGGCTGACCGTGGGCGGTACCGCCTAAGACACCAAGTCTGTGTAAGACCTGCTGTGTTACATTCATGCCTATGAAATTTCAGTGCTTTTACTTTAGCTACTTTTGGTTCTCCAACGCCCCCGGCGTGAGAGGGTTCTGAACGCAAGCATTTAAACAGCGTACCGAATTCCCCGAACCGCCGGCCTCCCCCGGCGGTTTTTTTATGCCTTATTTTTTGAACTACCTGTAAGAGGAAATCTGCAATGACCGCCAGCGCCGACCGCACCAGCATTACCGATGACGAACGTATCAAGGACATTACCGTGCTGCCGCCCCCCGAACATTTAATCCGCTTTTTCCCCATCAGCGGCACGGCCGTCGAAGCCCTGGTCTCAGCCACCCGCAAGCGCGTACAGAACATCATCAACGGCAAAGATGACCGCCTGCTAGTCATCATCGGCCCCTGCTCCATCCACGATCCCGCAGCCGCGCTGGACTATGCCAAACGCCTCAAAGAACAGCGCGACCATTACGCCGACACGCTGGAAATCGTCATGCGGGTGTACTTTGAAAAGCCACGCACCACCGTGGGCTGGAAAGGCCTGATAAACGACCCCTATTTGGACGAAAGCTTTCGCATCGACGAAGGTCTGCGTATCGCGCGCCAGTTGTTGATCGACATCAACCGCCTGGGACTGCCCGCAGGCAGCGAATTCTTGGACGTGATTTCACCGCAGTACCTGGGCGACCTGATCGCCTGGGGCGCCATCGGAGCGCGCACCACCGAGAGCCAGGTGCACCGCGAACTGGCCTCGGGCCTGTCAGCGCCCATTGGCTTTAAAAATGGCACCGATGGCAATATCAAAATCGCTACCGATGCGATCCAGGCCGCTGCCGGTGGCCATCACTTTTTATCGGTGCACAAAAACGGCCAGGTGGCAATTGTGCAAACCCAGGGCAACCCGGATTGCCATGTAATTTTGCGCGGCGGCAAGGCGCCCAATTACGACGCGAAAAGTGTGGAAAGCGCCTGCCAGGACCTAGGCAAAGCAGGCCTGGCGCAAACCCTGATGGTGGACTGCAGCCACGCCAACAGCAGCAAACAGCACCAAAAGCAGCTGGAAGTAGCCCAAGACATCGCAGGGCAACTGGCGCAAGGTTCGACCCGAATTTTTGGCGTGATGGTGGAAAGCCATTTGAACGCCGGAGCGCAAAAGTTCACGCCAGGCAAAGACACGGTGGCCGCTTTGCATTACGGCCAAAGCATTACCGATGCCTGCTTGGGCTGGGACGATTCGCTCAGCTGCCTAGAAACCCTGTCCCAATCCGTGAAAGCGCGCCGCGTGCGGGGCAGCACTGCGGGTTAACTACGGTCGTATCAGGATACGCTGGGGTAAGCGCGGCCAGGCTGCTTTGGCAATCGGGGCGCTTTAGGCTAGCTTTTTTTGAGCCTGTGCTTGGTGGGCACAAAGCAGGCGGGGCTGCGCTTGCCGCCAATCCTAAGGCAAGGGCGTAGCAGCCCGCTGCAAGGACTGCAGCAACTTGGCGTGGATGCCACCAAAGCCACCGTTGCTCATGCACACAATGTGGTCGCCGGGCTGCACCACGGCGCACAACTGCTCCACCAAGGTATCCACGGACTCGGCAACCCGGGCGCGTTCCCCCATAGGCGCCAAGGCCGCATGCGCGTCCCATCCCAAGCCGCCGCTATGGCAAAAGGCTAAATCCGCCTCCTCCAGAGACCAGGGCAATTGCGCTTTCATGGCGCCCAGTTGCATGGTGTTGGAGCGCGGCTCAAACACCGCGAGAATCCGCGACGCGCCCACCTGGCGGCGCAAGCCATCCAGCGTGGTGCGTATAGCCGTGGGGTGGTGCGCGAAATCGTCATACACCGTGACCAATGGTCTTGACTGCTCGCCTGCCAGCGCCACGCGCCCGCGCACTTCCATACGGCGTTTAACATTTTCAAACTGCTGCAAAGCCACAGCCGCGCGTGCCGGGTGCACGCCCAGGTGTTCTGCTGCCGCGATAGCGGCCAGGGCGTTGAGCTGGTTGTGTATGCCGCCCAAGGCCCATTGCACCCGTGCGACCTGCGTGCCCTGTTGGAACACCGCGAAATCTTCGGGATCGCCTTGTGCGGAGAAATCGCAAACTGCCGCACCAAAACTACGCACCTCGCTCCAGCAACCCATTTGCAACACGCGCGCAAGGCTTTCTTCCAGCCCGTTGACCAACACCCGTCCGTTGGACGGCACAGTGCGCAGCAAATGGTGGAACTGCCGCTCAATCGCCTGCAGGTTGTCAAAAATGTCGGCGTGGTCGAATTCCAGGTTGTTCAGAATGGCGGTGCGCGGGCGGTAATGCACAAACTTGCTGCGTTTGTCGAAAAACGCAGTGTCGTATTCGTCGGCTTCGATCACAAATGGGGCGCCTTGCCCCAGGCGGGCGGAAACGCCGAAGTTCAGGGGCACACCGCCGATCAAAAAGCCTGGCTGAAGACCCGCGCGTTCCAAAATCCAGCTCAGCATCGCGGTAGTGGTGGTTTTGCCATGCGTACCGGCGACCGCCAACACATGGCGACCGGCCAGGAGGTGCTCCGCCAGCCACTGCGGGCCGCTGGTATAGGGTAGGCCCTGGTCCAAAATCGCCTCCATCAGCGGGAATTTGGCGCTGCCGTCGGTATGGCGGGCACGGCTGACCACATTGCCCACCACATAGATGTCCGGCGCCAGGGCCAGCTGGTCGGCAGCAAAACCTTGCATCACCTCAATGCCCAGCTCGCGCAATTGATCGCTCATCGGTGGGTACACACCGGCGTCGCACCCCGTCACCCGGTGGCCAGCCTCGCGCGCCAGTGCCGCCAGGCCGCCCATAAACGTGCCGCAAATCCCCAATATGTGTATGTGCATCACCGAATTTTACCGGCCCCCCCGCCCGCGCAGGGCTATTTGTGTGCCCGCATCGCTGGCGACTAGGCAGCCAGCAACGCTTGTCAGGTGCCTCATCGGTGCACAATGCAGCCATGGACAGCATCAAAGCGGAAATAGCGGCGGTGGCGGCGCGCTCGGTGGTGGAGGAAGGGCTGGACTTCGGCGCGGCCAAGCGCCGTGCGGCCCAGCAACTCGGCCTCTCACCCCGCCAGAGCCTGCCTGACCACGAAACCATGGAACAAGCGGTGCAAGATTACATCGCTATCTTCTGCCCTGAAAGCCAGGCCCAGGAACTTGGCGTACTGCGCGGTATCGCCATGGACTGGATGGAGCGCTTAGCCGGTTTTCAACCCCATCTGGGTGGGGCGGTCTGGCGTGGCACAGCCACCCGCCACTCGGACATTTACCTGCAGTTATTCTGCGAAGACTCCAAAATAGCCGAAATTACCTTGATCGATAAAGGTGTGCGCTTTGCGGCCAGCCAAGTCACCGGTTTGCATGGCGAGACGGTCGATGCACTTAGTGTGCAAGTCTGGTGCGAGGCGTTCAAGTCCTATATCGGCCTGCACTTGCTTGTGAACGATCTGGATGGTATCCGGGGGGCGCTGCAATCGGACGCGCAGGGGCGGCGCTTGCGGGGTGACGCCAAGGCCTTGCGCACTTTGATGGACAATCACCCGCATGCAGCCATCTGATTTGCCCGCACCCCTGCCTGCCGCGCCGCGCCGCCGCTGGGCTTTGGGAGCGCTCGCAGCGACCGCCTTAGGCGCCGGTATTGCCGCCTCCTGGTGGCGGCATCGCCCGGCGCAGGATGCCGCACCGGCCGGCTTATGGGCGCGTCAATGGACCACCCCAGAGGGCCAGAAGTTTGCCATGCAAAGCTTTCAAGGACGACCGCTGTTGGTCAATTTTTGGGCTACCTGGTGCCCACCGTGTATTGAGGAACTTCCGCTAATTGAAGCCTTTTTTCAGCAAAACAAAGGCAACGGATGGCAAGTTCTTGGATTAGCCGTAGACAAACCCGAATGGGTGCTAACTTTTTTAAAAACCAGTCCACTGTCCTTTGCGATTGGTATGGCCGGACTCGAGGGCACCGAGCTAAGCCGGGAGTTGGGTAACTTGACGGGAAGCCTACCCTTTACCGTGGTGTTCTCCAGCGATGGCCAGATCGCCCAGCGCAAACTTGGACGCATCCTGCAGCAGGATCTGGACCAGTGGCGTGGCTTAAGATAGCTGCTGTGAAGGCCTAATGCGCCAACGGTCCGATGCCGGTTGATGCATCAATTTAGGCTGCGTTAGAATGTTTTAATCAATTTAAAGTATTTTTATACGCGTTCGACGCGACGGCATTGCCAACCGGCCCTGCCAAATGCAAGGAGGATCCATGGATTTACGCAAACTGAAAACTCTGATCGACCTGGTCTCGGACTCCAATGTTTCGGAGTTGGAGATTACCGAGGCCGAAGGCAAAGTAAGAATCGTCAAAGGCTCGCAAGCGGTCGTCCATAGCTATGCACCGGCCATGGCGGGTACGCCGCACACGCAGATTGCGCCCCAGGGCGCACCACCGGCAGCGCCTGCTGAAGCTTCGGCGCCCGAGGTCAGCGAACTGCACACCGTCAAATCGCCGATGGTGGGCACTTTTTACCGCTCCTCTTCCCCTGGCGCCAAAGCGTTTGTGGATGTCGGCGACATGGTCAAAGAGGGCGAGACTATTTGCATTATTGAAGCCATGAAGATTCTCAACGAGATTGAAGCGGACAAATCTGGCAAAGTGGTTCAGGTGTTGTGTGAAAACGGTCAGGCAGTGGAATACGGGCAAGCCCTGTTCATGATCGAATAACGCCAAGCCATGTTTAAAAAAATCCTGATTGCCAACCGTGGCGAAATTGCGCTGCGCATCCAGCGCGCCTGCCGCGAGTTGGGCGTTCGCGCCGTGATGGTGTATTCCGAGGCCGACCGCGACGCGAAATATGTGCGTCTGGCTGAGGAAGCAGTCTGTATCGGACCGGCGGCATCGAGCCTGAGCTATCTGAATATGCCGGCCATTATTTCAGCCGCTGAAGTGACGGACGCTGAAGCCATCCATCCCGGCTATGGCTTTTTAAGTGAAAACGCCGATTTCGCCGAACGGGTAGAAAAAAGCGGTTTCCAATTCATCGGGCCCACCCCTGATTGCATCCGCATCATGGGCGACAAGGTATCGGCCAAACAGGCCATGATCCGCGCCGGCGTCCCCTGCGTTCCCGGCTCGGAAGGCGAGTTGCCCGACGACCCAGTCCAAGTCCGAAGGATTGCAAAAAGCGTGGGTTACCCGGTCATCATCAAAGCGGCAGGTGGTGGTGGCGGGCGCGGCATGCGCGTGGTGCATACCGAAGCGGCGCTGATCAATGCGGTGGCCATGACCAAGGCAGAGGCCGGCGCGGCCTTTGGCAATCCTGCGGTGTACATGGAAAAATTCCTCCAAAACCCGCGCCATATTGAAATCCAGATTTTGGCCGACTCTTTCAAGAACGCGGTGTATTTGGGCGAACGCGATTGCTCTATGCAAAGGCGGCACCAGAAGATTCTCGAGGAGGCGCCTGCGCCCGGCATCAACCGCAAGCTGATTGAACGTATCGGTGAGCGCTGCGTCACCGCCTGTAAAAAAATGGGCTACCGCGGCGCGGGTACTTTTGAGTTTCTGTACGAGGCCGGTGAGTTTTATTTCATCGAGATGAACACCCGCGTGCAGGTAGAGCATCCGGTGACTGAGATGATTACCGGCGTGGACATCGTCAAGACACAGATCATGGTGGCCGCAGGCGAAAAACTGCCATTTACCCAACGCCAAATCACCATTTCCGGGCATGCCATCGAATGCCGCATCAACGCCGAAGACCCCTTCAAATTCACGCCCTCCCCCGGTCGCGTCACCACCTGGCACGCCCCCGGCGGCCCCGGTGTACGGGTAGATTCGCATATTTATTCCAATTATTTTGTTCCACCCAATTACGACTCCATGATTGGCAAACTCATCGTCCATGGCGATACGCGTGAGCAAGCACTGGCGCGTATGCGCACCGCTTTGCTGGAAACTGCGGTAGAGGGCATCAGTACCAATATCCCCTTGCACCGCGAGCTCATGGTGGACGCTAAGTTCATGGCTGGCGGCACCAATATTCACTATCTGGAGCATTGGCTTGAACAGCACAAGCGCTGAAGCAAGCCTGTATGAATTGCGCCTGGTGTGCCCGCAAAGCCAGGTCGAAACCTTGAGCGATGCCTTGCAAGCGCTGGACGCTCTGAGCGTCAGTGTGGAAGATGCTGACGCCCATACTGAGGCGGAGCAAGCTTTGTTTGGCGAACCGGGCATGCCGGCGCCGCGGGACGGATGGGAACGCTCTGTTGTGCTTGCGCTCTTTAGCGAGCAAAGCCTGGCGCTAGAGGCAGGCCAGCTATTGCAAGCACAAGATTTTTTTGAAGGCTGCTTGCTGCAAGGTGTGACTGCAATCGCTGACCAGGACTGGGTACGGTTGACACAAGCGCAGTTTGCACCAGTGGAGATTACGCCGAATTTTTGGATTGTGCCTAGTTGGCACCAACTCCCGTCTGCCGCCAGCCATAGTATCGTGCTCGACCCAGGCCTGGCCTTTGGCACGGGAACCCACCCCACCACGCGCATGTGCCTGCGTTGGATCGCCCGTAATCCGCTACCAGCCACGGTCTTGGACTATGGCTGTGGTTCAGGCATTTTGGCCATCGCTGCTGCCAAATTCGGCGCTAGCGCGGTCTGCGCGGTGGACATCGATCCAGCAGCGGTACAAGCCACCTTGGACAATGCCAAAAGTAATGCTGTTCGCCTACAGGCAGGCTTGCCAGATACTGCTGCTGCAAGCTATGCCTTGGTGGTGGCCAATATTTTGTCCTCGCCCTTGAAAGTGCTGGCCCCGCTTTTGTGTAGTCTGACGCAAAGCGGCGGCCGTTTGCTCTTGTCCGGCATATTGGAGCGACAGGCTGAGGACTTGCAAGCCGCCTACGCGCCGTATTGTCAGTTGCAGGTCTTGGATACCCAAGAGGGCTGGATCCTGATGAGCGCGACTTTGGATTGAACAGCCGATCCGAGAGTGCGCCCAGATTCTTACTCGCCTGCCCGGCGTCCGGTATGGGCATGCGAATAGGTAGCACTTGCGCCAGCGCATGCCCTACAGGCGGAAAATCTCAGTGGAAATAGCATAAAAAAAGCCCAGCACGCGCGAAGCATGCCGGGCTTGGGTTCGAAGCTGCAATAAATCAGGGCTTCGATGCGCTCGGGAATGGCCAGGCGGCCTTAGGGTTGAGCTTGGTCTGCGCCGCAGGAGCAGCAGGCTTCGCAGGCGCTGCCTTCTTGGCCGGTGCAGCTTTCTTTGCAGGCGCTGCCTTCTTAGCCGGTGCGGCCTTCTTAGCCGGTGCGGCTTTCTTCGCAGGTGCTGCCTTCTTAGCCGGTGCGGCTTTCTTCGCAGGTGCCGCTTTTTTTGCGGCTGGTTTTTTTGCAGTTGCCATGACTATCTCCTTGATCAATTTACAAAGAGCACTTTTTGCCGATCTTTTTGACAAAAAG
>CAMBFO010000057.1 GCA_945865675.1 Comamonas sp. lk | reverse complement strand
TCATAAATTGGAATCGACGTGAATTTCATCTCTGATTTCCACATCTATTACTTCATGAGCGTTTGTTAGCTAATTAAAGCTAAGTTCCAAAGAACTTGGCAATCGCCTTCAAACGCCCACGCTTATCGGCTGTAAGTTTTTAATGAACTCTGGCAAACTTTTCGTTTGCTTTTTGCTTTGCTGCGATCAGCGAAGCCCTCTACTATAGCACAGTATTTTCAACTGCACTGGCCAAATTAAACTTTTTTTGTTTTAGCGCTTTTTACTTGTCGCCGCTTTTGACCCCTCAGCGTTTCTACCGAAGCCCTCGATTATGACACATATTTTTAGTAGACGGGGGTCGACGAAGGGTTTTTCACAAAACATGGGCGCGAGGGGGGCTTGTTACCTGTAATAGCGCTGGCGCAGGGCTCGCTGATCGAGTCGCACCATTTTTTCTTGTCTTTCAACTGGCGCGTAGGGGGTCGGTCACGGTCGCGCGCACTCTTGAATGGTTGATGGAGGCACCATCACCGCAAACCCGCTTAGAGCGGGTGCGGCCCCTTTAGGGGTTGGATATCGGCCTTTGGGTAGTGGTTTTGGCTCCAGGCATAGAGACGGATACCAGCTGCGATGGCATCTTTCGGCCCAGCAGTTCTTTGCTCAACCCGCCCCTCGTGCACGGCCGTGCTGCCCTAGCGCGTCTACTGTGCTGGCCTGTCTCCCGATGGACATCTTTGAAGCCTCTGGTCGGCTCCAATCGCCTGATGGGAAATCTTTATTTGGTACGACATGGGCAAGCCTCCTTCGGGAAGGCCGACTACGACAACTTGAGCGATCTGGGTAGGCAGCAAAGCTTGCGCCTGGGTCAGTATTTCAAGCATCGGCGCTTAGCTTTTGATATGGTCATCATGGGCAGCCTGAGGCGCCACATCCAGACCTGGGAGGCTATCGCGCAGGGCGCTGGCTTTGACCATAAGCCGCTGGTATGGACTGGCCTTGACGAATACGACAGTGAGGCAGTGGTCAAGGCCATCCATCCCGCTCCCTTAGAAAAGCCCGATACACCGGAACGCTACAAGCAGCATTTCCGACTGCTGCGCGACGGGCTGCGGGCATGGATGTCCGGCGCGACCAGGCCGCTGGGCATGCCGGACTATCCGTCCTTTGTACAAGGTGTCGTTGGCGCACTTGACCATGTGCGCATGAGCAATTGTTCAAACGTACTAATCGTCAGCAGCGGTGGGCCGATTTCCACTGCCGTCGGGCAGCTCTTGGATACTTCTGCGGAAACGACGATTGAGCTCAATTTTCGAATCCGAAATACCTCTATCACCGAGTTTTCTTTCAACCCAAAGCGCCATGTGCTACTGAGCTACAACCATCTGCCGCACCTGGAAGAACCAACCTACGCAGACTGGCACACTTACGCTTGAGGCCGCCTCGCGCCGCGTAGCGTGGCGACGTCTGCCCCGTCAAGGAATGGCCTGCTCACTTGGCGGCATGCTTACCGCCTGCGGCTTCACTTTGCGGTGCGCGTGCAAACCAGAAAGCGCCTCAATGGGCAGCGTTATTCAAGGTGCTTAGGTCAAGACGCTCGATCTCCGAAAGCAGCGCGGCCAGCGAGCGAGCGGCTGCATCCAAGACCTCATTACCTTTGTCGACCGTGGCCGCGGCGGCGTTACCAGCTGCGCCAGCGGGGTTGTAGTCTTGCATTTGCCAAGCGAACTTAGCCGTCTTGCCGTTTCCAAGAATGTCAAAGCTGCCTGCGCGAATTTGGGCGCTGGAGAGGAAATCTGAGGCCGCCGCCATATTGACGTGCTGCGGATGGATGGCAAGCATCATGGACGTCTCAAGATCGCCGGCGTGGACACCAAAGCGCTGCTCCTGGGCACTAAACAGGCCGCTCAAATCCTCGCCCTGCGGGCCCGCAAGCGGAAGAGCGTACCAATTGACACTAAAGACCATCATGTTAAGGCGGGCGCGCAGGTCACGCGCAACCAGGTCCATCAGATTGGCCTGCCCGCCATGGGCGTTAAAAATGAGCAATTTGCGTACACCCGTGGCTGCAACGCTTTCGGCCAACTCGGTCCAGACGCGCAAAACCGTCTCTGCCTTGAGGGTGAGGGTGCCGGCAAAACGCGCATGCTCGGGACTGAAGCCCACCGCCTGCGTCGGTAAAAACAAGGCCCTGGACTGGGCCGGCAGATGCGCAATGGCCGCGTGAATCACGCCATCCACAATGGCACTATCGACTTTCAACGGCAGGTGCGGCCCATGCTGTTCAGTGGCTGCCACCGGCAGAACTGCCACTACCTCACGGATAGCGCCACTCGATTGCAAAGCCCGAAAGTGCGTAGTCGCACAATCGGCCCAGAACGGTGATGGATGGACCTTGCTAAGAGGCATGTAAAGATCTTTCTTGGCTAGGAGATGCGGGCTGCGGATCTAAGCCGGCCAGATGCCTGCGCTGCCTGCCGCTATGGCGCGCGGAACTTTCCCCGACCGCAGATTGTGCCGTTTTGGCGCGGGTTAAGTCCGATTGAAGGACTAGCGGTTTAGCACGGGCACCGCTGCCTCGGTAGTCAGCCAATAAGGCTGCGTGCACGAGCGGCGCCGGCAAGGCGCGCACCTCGGTAAGGTAGGCATACAGGGCGTCAACCAAGGCCTCAGGGCTGACGCCGCTGGTGCGTGTGGTCGTGGTCCACAGCCAACGGGAAAAGTCAGCGAATGCCGCAAACGCCGACGGACCCTGTAAAAGAAGCGGCAAACTGGCGGGGAATCGCCCAGAATTGGCGATCAAATCCCAATAACGTGCCAAACGCGTAAATGCTACTACTTGCTCAGACGACAGCGCATCGGTTTGAATGACCGCGTAGGGTGGGCCGTTCTGAAAAACCATCGCGGCGCCTGCGCTCAGGGCGAGCGGGGTTCCACGTAAGCGTTTGAGCAGGCCGAGTTGAATTTCATGCGGGCCCCACGCCCAAAGCGTGTCAAAGCCTGCAGCAAAACTCTCCCAACTCTCGCCAGGCAGGCCGAAAATCAAGTCGGTGTGCAAGTGCGCCTGGCTTTGCGTGACGAGCCAGTCAATATTAGCGCGCGTTTTGTCCGTATCCTGGCGTCTTGCAATCGCTTTTTGGACTTGCGCATTAAGGCTCTGGATGCCAATTTCAAACTGCAAACTCCCTGGCGGGAAACGCGCGATGCAAGATTTAAGGCTATCGGGCAGGTGGTCTGGTATCAGCTCGAAATGAACAAACAAAGCGTCCTGTGGGTTACGCGCAATAAGATCCAAAAAAAACTCCAGTATGCGCACCGATGCATCCACCTTCAAATTAAAAGTGCGGTCCACAAACTTGAAGGTACGCGCGCCGCGCGCATAGAGCGACTGTAAATGGGCTAGGAAGGGTTCTAACTCAAACGCCCAGGCGGTTTTATCTAAAGCACTCAGGCAAAAGGCGCACTTGAAGGGGCAACCCCGGGACGCCTCCACATAGAGCACCCGATGCGCAAGGTCATCGGCGGTGTAATCGCCGTAGGGGAAGTCCAATTCAGCCAAAGGCGCTTGCACACCCGCAATGACTTTCATCAAGGGCTGGGGGCCGTGGATGAGTGCGCGGCAAAGACGGGGAAAGCTGACGTCCCCCCAGCCAGTAATCAGATAATCGGCCTGTGCCACGATGGCTTGCTGTTCCCATTCATGGCTGACTTCGGGACCGCCCAGGACCAGTCGAATGTCCGGTCGCTGCTCCCTTAGCAGACGCATCACCGCCAGGGTTTGCTCCACGTTCCAGATATACACACCAAAGCCAAAGATATGCACACCCTGGGCATCCCAGGGCCCACATTGGGCTACCAAATCATCCACGATCTTTTTTGTCGCGCTGTGGATAGTGAACTCGTGCAAGCTGGTGCAAAGTGCCAAATCCTGCCCGCCGTAACGCTCCATATTGGCCCGCAGATAACGCAGCCCCAGCGAGGCATGCATATATTTAGCGTTCAGGGTCACAAGAAGAATGCGGTGTGGCATGGCCTTATTATGGAAGCATGGCTGGCGCGCAAGGAGAAACCTTCTTTCACTGGGACAATAGTGCATTCGGTGGCCCAAACGGCCCCCGGCTTGGGCCCGTTTGGGTACGCCCGGGCTTGCACTTCCTTATTTGTTTATGCAATTGATAGTTATTTATCGCTTCTTTGGGGACCTTTCCCAAGCCGCTAGAGGCCATGCGTGCCAGGCGTTCATATTGCTTTTGATGCTGGGCGTTGCAAGCCTCGCCACTGGCAAGGCTTTGGGGCAAGCCGGTGCCGTGGTGCAATATCCTGAAATACGGGCCGAGCTGGTGGCCCATGCGCCCCAAGGCATTGGCCCGGGTAAACCTATCAGCCTGGGATTGCTGCTGGACCACCAGCCCCAATGGCACACATACTGGGTCAATCCCGGCGATTCCGGTTTGCCTACCGAATTGCAATGGAGCTTGCCAAAGGGTGCACAAGCAGGCGCGATTGACTGGCCGGTCCCCAAAAAAATGAAAATTGGCGCATTAGCCAATCTAGGCTACGAGGGACAAGTCCTACTTCCCGTTCAGGTGCAATTGCAAAACGGGTTTAAGGCCGAGGCCGACAGTGTAATGGTGCGGCTGCATGCGTCTTGGCTGGTATGCCGTCAGGAATGTATACCGCAAGAAGGTGATTTTTCTTTGGTAATTCCGGTGCGCGGCTCGACCAGCTTGCACGGTGCCTTATTTGAAGCAGCGCTTCAAAAGCGGCCTGCAATTTTGGGGGGACAGGCTCACAGCGAGTTTGCACCTGAGGGACTGCTATTGCGCGTCCAAGGCTTGCCCCAGGGCTGGCATGGCAAGGCGATTGCGGCCTTTCCTGAAGTTTCCTCGGTTTTCGCAAGCCCATTGCTGCCAGACCCGCAAGACAAGGTAGCCTTGTCCAGCGCAGTAAGCGAGAAATCCATTGCAGCTGCCACGCAGCAATGGGAAGGCGATACCTGGACAGCCCTATTGCCGTTTTCACCACAGCGCGTAGGCGGGCCCGATAGGCTGACTTTTGTTTTCTCCTATGGTGATAGCGCAGTGCGCACCAGCTTGGATGCACCGGGAAAATGGCCTGAGGCCGTCTTCAAAAAACCAGATGGTCTGCCCACTACGCAGGCACTCCTGCTGGGCGAAAACGGGGCTTCTGCTACCGCGCCGGGCGCTAGTAATCTCGCCTTTTGGGGTGCTGTTTTGGCAGCTTTCGTTGGCGGTTTGCTACTCAATTTAATGCCCTGCGTTTTTCCTGTGCTGGCGCTCAAGGCGCTTGGCTTGGCCAGCTTACCAGGCACCCCGCAGCAGCGCAGGGCCCAGGCGATGGCCTATACCGCAGGAGTGCTTCTGTCGATGGCGATTTTGGGTGGTTTGTTATTGGGCCTGCGCGCAGGTGGCCAGGCGCTGGGCTGGGGGTTTCACTTGCAATCCCCTGTTTTTATTGCGGTGCTGGCGACCTTGTTCACGCTGATTTGCCTCAATTTGATGGACTTGCTCGATGTGTCCAAACTGGTTCCTAGCCGCCTTGCGGGTATACAACTGCACAACCCGACGACCGATGCGGCGCTCTCGGGCGTTCTGGCCGTTGCGGTCGCTTCCCCCTGCACCGCACCTTTCATGGGCGCGTCTTTGGGCTTGGCAATGACATTGCCCGGTTGGCAAGCCATGCTTATTTTTGTGGCGCTTGGCTTGGGGCTCGCCCTTCCCTACGCCCTGGTCAGCAACAGCACGGCCTTGGCGCGTCAATTGCCCAAACCCGGCCCCTGGATGGAGCACTTGCGCCGGTTTATGGTCTTCCCTATGGCGGCGACGGTCGTCTGGCTGGTATGGGTCTTGGCCCACATGGCAGGCTTGGATGTTGCCACCATGCTGGTGGTGCTGCTTTTGTGCCTATCTATGTGTTTCTGGGCTTTGCGTTTGCCTGGCCGTGCTGCACTGGGCTTTGGCGCAGTAGCGCTGATTGTTTCTGTGTTAGCCGGGGGCCTTGCCTTGCGCGTCGCCTTGCAAGCGAATACGCCTGCTTTATCTGGGCAAGGCAGTGGCGTGTCCAACGTGTGGGGCCATTGGTCCGTACAGGCGGAGCAGGACGCATTAGCTGCCGGCAACCCCGTGTTTGTGGACTTTACCGCCGCCTGGTGCATCACCTGCCAGTACAACGAGCAACAGGTCTTGTCCAAACCGCGGGTGCAGCAAGCATTTGCTGAAAAAAAGGTGGTTTTGCTGCGGGCCGATTGGACCCGAAGGGATGCCGCCATCAGCCAGGCCTTGCAGCAACTGGGCCGCAGCGGGGTGCCGGTTTATGTCTTGCAGCGTCCGGGAAAAGCACCGGTGCTGATGTCTGAGTTGCTGAGCACGGACGAATTGTTAGCCGCGCTAGCTGACATTTAGGCGGCTGAGGCAATTAACGCGATGTGGGCAATGCAGGCAAGGGCCTATGCACACACAGAGCCTTGGCGTTTGGCTTGGCCCTGGCGGCGATTGGGCTGTCAAAATGGGCCAAAATCATTTATTTAGACCTTCTTTCGCCATGAACACCTCCTCTTTGCCGCTTACCGACCATTTGCTTGACGCCACCTTAGGGTCTGTAGAAAACCCGCATTTTTTGCGCGCCTGCCTGCGGATGAGCACGCCCTATACCCCGTTGTGGCTGATGCGCCAAGCCGGGCGCTACTTACCCGAATACCGGACCACCCGAGAAAAAGCGGGGAGTTTTATGGGCTTGGCCACCAATCCGGACTACGCCACCGAGGTAACACTCCAACCCTTGGACCGCTTTGCGCTGGATGCCGCCATCCTTTTTAGTGACATCCTCACCGTTCCGGATGCTATGGGCCTGGGTTTGACTTTTACCCAAGGTGAAGGGCCCCGGTTCGCTTCCCGCGTCTCGGATGAGGCGGCCGTTGACCGGCTACGCGTGCCCGACATGGACAAATTGCGCTATGTATTTGACGCAGTAAGCAGCATTCGCAAAGCCTTAACACTGCCCAATGGCCTTTCCCGCGTACCACTGATCGGATTTTCCGGCAGTCCTTGGACGCTAGCCTGCTACATGGTCGAAGGTGCCGGCTCGGATGATTACCGGCTGGTAAAAACCATGATGTACGCCAGACCCGATTTAATGCACCGCATCTTGGCCATCAACGCGGACGCGGTAGCCGCCTACCTCAATGCCCAGATTCTTGCGGGCGCCCAGGCAGTGATGGTTTTCGATAGCTGGGGCGGCGTACTGGCCGATGGCGCGTTTCAAAAATTCAGTCTAGCCTACACCGCACGGGTGCTGAGCCAGTTACAGCGCCTAGGCCCACAAGGGCAGATTATTCCGCGCATCGTATTTACCAAAGGCGGCGGGCCCTGGCTCAAAGCCATGGGCGAACTCGATTGCGAAGTACTTGGTTTGGATTGGACTACTCATCTGGGCACCGCCCGCGCACTCGTTGGTGGCGCCGTGGACGGACCGGGCAAGGCGCTGCAAGGCAATATCGATCCACTCGTACTGTTTGCCCCACCTGAAAAAATTGCCGAGGAGGTCAAGCGCGTGCTGGACAGTTTTGGCACGGCACACCAGGGGCCCGGCGTGGCGCCCAGCCTCATTTTCAACCTGGGCCATGGGATCAACCAATTCACGCCGCCTGAACATGTGGCCGCACTGGTGGAAACCGTACACGCACATTCGCGTGCCTTGCGCGCCTGATTTCGACTCCACCTGGGTGTTTAGCCGGTGTTGCGCTTGCCGCGCACGACATCCACGCCAAGTTGCTTTAACTTGCGGTAGAGATGGGTGCGCTCCAACCCAGTTTTATCGGCGACCCGGGTCATAGACCCCAGCTCTTTGGCAAGGTGAAACTGGAAGTAGGACCGCTCAAAATCATCTTTGGCTTGGCGCAAAGGGCGGTCCAGGTCAAAGGCCTGGCTGGCCAGCGGAGTCTGGTTTTCGTCGGCAGCAGCGGACACCACCTCGCCAAGTGGCGACACCTGCA
The DNA here is from genome assembly GCA_945865675.1 of Comamonas sp. lk. Lineage (GTDB taxonomy): Bacteria > Pseudomonadota > Gammaproteobacteria > Burkholderiales > Burkholderiaceae_C > Allorhodoferax. The sequence continues at coordinate 9,530 of CAMBFO010000057.1, read as the reverse complement.
TGGCGCGCAGCAGACGGGGATCGCGCTGTTGCGCAAAACTCTTCACGAGCCCTTGCTCCACTGAATTGAGCAGTTTTTGCAAAGTCACTGGCTTTTCCAGAAAAGCCATTGCGCCTATCTTGGTGGCCTCTACAGCAGTTTCAATCGTCGCATGCCCGCTCATCATGATCACCGGCATGGTGAGCAAGCCGGTGCTGGCCCACTCCTTGAGCAAGGTCACGCCATCAGTGTCAGGCATCCAGATATCCAGCAAAACCAGGTCCGGCCGCTCCCGCAAGCGCGCCGCACGCGCCTGCGCTGCGTTTTCGGCCAGCTCCACCGCATGCCCCTCGTCATTGAGAATCTCTGAGAGAAGATCCCGGATACCGTGCTCATCATCAACGACCAAAATGTTTGCCATGGTTATGCTGGGTCCGAAATAGTATTTTCCAAATGTTTAACGTTTGCCACGCAGCCTAATGATAACGAGACTTGGGCACCAAGTACGGATGCACCACTCATCCGGTTACTAATCTCAATGCGGCCCCCATGGTCGTCGGCAATTTTCTTGACCACGGCCAGGCCCAGGCCGGTACCACTGCGCTTGGTGGTGACATAGGGTTCGAAGGCGCGTTTCAAAATATGCTCGGGAAATCCGCCGCCATGGTCCAGAACAACCAGTCGCACGCGCCCGGAGCTGGCGGTAAATTGGGTGCGTACCACCAGTTCCGTCGTATCGGCTGCAGGACTGTGCGGGCTGTGCACCGCTTCTTCCAACTTCAGCGTCGTCGCATCCAAGCCGTTTTGCAGAAGATTGTGCAAAACTTGGCGCAATTGCTGCGGATCGCCCAAGACTGGGGGGATACCCGCCTCAAGCTCCAGCCGAATGGGTATGGGCGAAGACTCGTACAAATGCAAAACTCCATCGACCAATTCATTGAGATCGACCGCCTCTAATTGCGCCGCCGGCAGGCGCGCATAGTCTCTGAAATCATTGACCAAACGCTTCATCGCATCGACCTGCTCAACAATCGTCTTGACCGACTTGGCCAGCACCTGCTGCTCTGGCGCCTCGAGCTTACCGGTCAACCTGCGCTCCAGGCGTTCGGCAGAGAGTTGAATCGGTGTCAGCGGGTTTTTAATCTCGTGGGCTAGCCGGCGCGCCACTTCACCCCAAGCGCGTGCACGCTGGGCCGACACGATTTCGGAAATGTCGTCAAAAACCACCAAACGGCTGGCATCGGGCAAGATGGCGCCCCGGGCTACCAGCATGCGGGATCGATCGGCCATGGAGCCGGCGGGCGCCGAGGCCACACCTAACTCAAACGATTGCTGCCAATGGTCGTTGCCGCCCTCGCTACTGCCTTGCAAAAAATCATCAAACTGCTGTGTGATGCCTTGGCCGAATGCTTCTAGGCCGGGCAAATTTGCAATGCGCGAACCCAGCAATTGCGCTGCATCTTCCTGCAAGATGCGCGCGGCGCCGGGGTTCACCGAACGCACGACTCCCGCCGCATTGAGCACCAGGACGCCGGATGTCAGGTTATCCAAAATGGTTTGCAAGCGCGCGCGCGCGGCATCGAGCTGGACGATGCTGGTTTGCACCGTCTGTCTGGCGTCGGCCAATTGCTGGGTCATAGATGCAAAAGCCCGCGTCAATCCGCCCAGCTCATCGTTGCTTTGCAAGGCCAATTTGGGCGTTAAATCGCCTGCGGCCACCTGGCTGACACCCTCTGTGAGCACCAGCAAGGGCCGGGCAATTTGATTGCCCAGGACGATAGCCAACAAAATGGCGCCAAATACTGCCAGAAACAAACTCAGCGTTAAGGTGCCGATGTACATGCGCTTGAGCCCGGAGCGCCCCAGCGCGCGCTCTTGGTATTCCCGGTTTGCACTGTCGACCGCCAGCGCATTGGCCACGAAATTAGCCGGCAAAATTCTTTGCACCAATAAATAACGCTGCTCACTTGCCAGACCCAGGCTGGCATTGGGGATGGGCACCAAGGCTTTGATGCTGGGCCGGGCCGCTTTGCCCATGGCCGCGTCCTCCAAACCATCGACCCATGCGTACGAACGTTCCATCTTGGCTGCGCGCAACTGGGTGTTGCTGGGCTTATCCGGGCTGAGCTGGGTGCCGATGGAACCGGCGCTAGCAAGTAATTTACCACTGGCGCTCCACACCGCGGCGTCGCTAGCGCCGATTTGCTCCATCAAGCGCAGCAAGGCGCTCTCTGGAACCATCTGCTGGTTATCGGATAGCTGGTCTGCCGCTAAGCGGGCTTTGGAGGTCAAATCGTTGCTCAAAGTATCCAGTGTGACGCGGCCCAGGCTCAAGCCTGCATCTAAAGCACCTTCGACCTTGACGTCAAACCAAGTCTCGATGGAACGGGACACAAACTGGTAGGACACCACATAAATCAGCAGACCCGGGGCGACTCCGACCAGGGCAAAAATCGTGGCGATTTTTAGCAGCAAGCGGCTGCCAAAGCGCCCCTGCCGCACCCGCTGGTAGAGACGCCATGCGGCCCAGCCAATCAGGAGTGCCAGCACCCCAGCCACCACCAGATTGATGGTGAACAGTTGCGCGTAATTTTGCTCATACATCTCGCCGCTATTGGTCGCATTGGCCAACAGGTAGAGCAGGAGCAAACCAATCAAAACCATGGCAAGAGCGACTAGCGCGGTCACGCGCCGCATCAGTGCGGATGGCTGACGCACTGCCACGCCCGCCGTCTGCGCCAGCGCGGCGTCAGCGCTGGTCATCGGGTGCCCTCACCACGCAAGGCGGTACGCGCGGCGCCCTGAATATCCCACTCGGATTGCCCGATAGCGCCGATTTGAAAGGGACGCGGCAATTGCGACAAATCCAAACGGAAGCGAAATTGGAGTTTTATCTTGGCGGTCGGGTCGTTCTCGGACAGGTCGGCCACCTTCCACTGCGACACCTGCCGCACCGAGCTAAGCGCCTCGGCCAAGGTGTCGAAACTTTGGTTTAACGACAAGCCCTGCGTGTTGTCGCCCCCCGCACCGGCTGAAGGGTTCACCCGCCAGCGACGCGTCAAGGGTTGGTAGGCCAGGCGCAATTGGCGCTGCGCGCTGGCGATGCGCTTGTCATACCAATACCAGCGGTCTTGGTACAGCTCTGCTTCAAGCAAAAAAAACATGGGCACGCCCTTGAGCAAAGCTTCCTCGACCACGGCGGGCAGCTCGAAGTTCACATTGGCAGATACGAACACCTCATTGACCGAGCGCTCGGCACGCAAAAGCGTTACCTCGGCCTGCGTCTGCGCGCGGGCGATTGCGCTGGCCATCGCCAAAGAGACCAGCAACAAAAAGCGCGGCCAAGCCCTAAGCAAGGCGCTTTTCCAGTACGGCGTAGAAAAAACCATCGTGGTCATGCCCCAGATTGTCGTACAGACCTCGCAAAGCGCCGCCCGGCAATAAATGCCCGGGCGAAGGCAATGACAGCGCATCGGCTTGCGTGCGTAAAAATCCCTCTACCTGCTCTTGACCCTCGGCCTTAAATACCGAACAGGTGCAGTACACCATGCGGCCGCCGGGCCGCAGCAAAGGCCACAGCGAGCGCAGCATATGCGCCTGCAAAGTGGCCAGCTGGGCGATGTCCTCCTCACGACGCAGCCATCGCACATCAGGATGGCGGCGCACGATACCCGAGGCGGTGCAAGGCGCATCGAGCAAGATGCCGTCAAATAGCACACCATCCCACCAGGCTTGCGGCTTTGCCGCATCGCCCTGGCGCACCTGGGCATGCAGGCCCAGGCGCTGCAAATTGGCATGGATTTTTTCCAGGCGATGGGCGTCTTTGTCGATAGCCAAGACCTGGGCATCGGCCAGTTCCAGCAAATGGGCGGTCTTGCCGCCAGGCGCCGCGCAAGCGTCCAAAATGCGCGGCCGGTCGCCCAGGCCTTGTAACAACAAGGGTGCGGCCCATTGCGCAGCGGCATCCTGCACCGCCACATGGCCTTGCGCAAAACCCGGCAGGCCTGCCACTGGCACGGCATGGTCTAGCACGATGGCTGCGCCTTGTGCGGCCACAGCACCCATACCGGCTTCGTGCAGGCGCTGCAAATAGTCAGCCGCCGTACAACGCCGCAGGTTCACCCGTAAGGTCATAGGGGCCTGCGCATTGGAGGCCGTCAGCAAGCCTTCCCAATGGTCGGGGTACTCGCGCTGCAGCCTTTGCACCCACCAAAGTGGATGATTCCACAAGGCCTGCGGATCAGCGTCGGTGGCGCTAATCAACTGCGCGCGTTCGCGTAAAAAACGGCGCAGACAGGCGTTGACAAAATTGGCATGCGCACGGCTAGATGCCATGCGTTTGAGCGCCTCCACCGCCTGATTGACCAGAGTGAACTCGTCATAAATCGCTTGTTGCGGCGCCCAGATCAATGCCAGGGCTAGGCATAGCATGGCGTCGGCTCCAGGCGGCGGGGTGCGCTGCACCAGGCAGTCACGCAAAGCGGTAGCGCGGCCCATTTGTCGCCAAGCATGAAATGCCAAGGCCTGTACACCGGCGCGCAAAGGTGCAGGCACCGTGTCCATCGCTGCCTTGCCAGACTGCCCTTGGCGCACCAAATGCAGTAATTTGGCAGTGGCCTGGAGTTGCTGCCAAAGCGGCGGCGAGGGTGCGGTTTGCATAGCTTAGCTACAAAGGCGTAGCCGGTACAAAACCCATGCGTCCGGCCACCCAGGAGGCTGGCGCTTGGCTCCTTGCGGCGTTGTAGTCTTGCATGGCCTGGTTAGCAGTGGTCTTGGCAAACAAGGCGTGGTTGTGTGCCTCGTCCCAGGCACGGCGTAAGTCCAGTAGGGCCTGGGCCTCAATAATGTCTTGGTGCACGCCGCAAAATAATTCCCAAGCGTCCGACATTTCGCCCCATTGAGCGCTTAGGGCAAGGGCTTCGTCCTCGCGCCCGGTCATCAACTTAGCGCTTTTCATGGTTTTGAGGCTGAGCGACAACTGCAAGGCCGCCACTGTCAACACCTCATGGGCTTTGGTCGCGGGGTCCGGCCGGTCTAAAGCCTCTTTAGCCACCAGCAACAGGGATTGCAACCCACGATCCAAGTTGTCAACCGCAAGCCAGCAGACGCTGCGCAGGCGCTTGAGACGCGCATGCACACCCACCAGCCAGCAGGCCAGCAGCGCAACCATAGGCCACAGCAAAACCGACTCACCCATGCGTTTAAGCCTTCAGAAAAATGCCCCAGGCCTTTTTTTCAAAGGCGTGGGGCACGTACTACCTGCGCAGGCAGGCTTACTCGGCAGCGCTACCCTCAGCCGATTCGGCCTCGGTCTCGCCGGTAGCGTCAGCTAACTCCGCAGCGTCGGCCTCGGCAATGGCACGGCGTTCGGAGTCGTCCATTTGCTCACGTACCAGACGCGCTTCGTGGTAGGCCAGACCGGTACCGGCCGGGATCAAGCGACCGACGATGACGTTTTCCTTCAAGCCGCGCAATTCGTCGCGCTTGCCCATGATGGCCGCTTCGGTCAGCACGCGTGTTGTTTCCTGGAAGGACGCGGCACTGATAAAGCTGTCGGTGGACAAAGAGGCTTTGGTAATACCGAGTAGCAGGTTGCTAAAGGTCGCTGGTATCTTGCCTTCGGCACGCAAAGCGTCGTTGGTGTTGAGCATTTCCGAACGCTCCACCTGCTCGCCACCGATGTAGTTGGAGTCTCCCGTCGCCTCAACCACCACCCGGCGCAGCATCTGGCGCACGATCACTTCAATATGCTTGTCGTTGATCTTCACGCCTTGCAAACGGTACACATCCTGCACTTCGTCCACGATGTAGCGGGCCAGCTCTTCAGAACCGAGCAGACGCAAGATGTCTTGCGGGTCAGCCGGTCCGTCCACCACAGACTCGCCCTTGTTCACGACCTGGCCTTCGTGTACCAAAATGTTTTTCTCTTTGGGCACGAGCTCTTCCCAGACTTTGCCTTCGGGATCGGTAATTTGCAAGCGCACTTTGCCTTTGGTTTCCTTGCCGAAGGAGACGGTCCCGGTCGCTTCTGCCAGCACGCCTTTGTCTTTGGGCGAGCGGGCTTCAAACAACTCGGCCACACGCGGCAGACCGCCGGTAATGTCACGGGTTTTCTGGCCTTCGATAGGGATACGCGCCAGCACTTCGCCAGGGCCCACGTCCTGTCCGTCACGCACCTGCACCAAAGCACCCACGGGGAAACCGATGGTTACGGCATGGTCGGTGCCCGGAATTTTGACTTCCTTGCCCGATGCGTCAATCAGCTTGACCTGCGGGCGCACGATTTTTGCGGAACCGCGGCGTTTAGGGTCGATCACCACCAGCGTTGACAAACCGGTCACCTCGTCCACTTGGCGGGCAACCGTCAAGCCCTCTTCCACGTTTTCGAAATGGGCACGACCGGCAAACTCGGTAATGATGGGACGGGTCAGCGGGTCCCAGTTGGCCAAAATCGCACCGGCTTTGATCGCCTGGTCCGCTTTGACGCTGAGCACGGCGCCGTATGGCACTTTGTGGCGCTCGCGCTCACGGCCATGCTCGTCCTGAATCACGATTTCACCGGAGCGGGAAATTACCACCAACTCGCTCTTGCTATTGGTCACATAACGCATGGTCGCGTTAAAGCCGATGTTGCCGCTGGACTTAGCTTCCACGCTGGAGGCAATGGCGGCACGCGAAGCAGCACCGCCGATGTGGAAGGTACGCATAGTCAACTGCGTGCCGGGTTCGCCGATAGACTGTGCCGCAATCACACCTACAGCTTCGCCGTGGTTGATCAGGCCGCCACGGCCCAGGTCGCGACCATAGCACTTGGCGCAAATACCGAAACGGGTTTCGCAGGTCAAGGCGGTGCGCACTTTGACCTCGTCCACCCCAAAAGCTTCTAGCTCTTCGATGATGTCTTCGTCCAGCATCGCGCCGGCAGCAGCCACCACCGAGCGGTTTTCTGGATGCAGCACATCTTCAGCCACGGTGCGGCCCAATACGCGGTCGCGCAGAGATTCGATGACCTCGCCGCCTTCGACGATGGCCCGCATCAAATAGCCGTTGTGGGTTCCACAATCTTGCTCAGTCACCACCAAGTCCTGCGTCACGTCCACCAGGCGGCGTGTAAGGTAGCCCGAGTTAGCGGTTTTCAACGCGGTGTCAGCCAGACCTTTACGCGCACCGTGGGTGGAGATGAAGTACTCCAACACATTCAAGCCTTCGCGGAAGTTGGCGGTAATCGGCGTCTCGATAATGGAACCATCGGGCTTGGCCATCAAACCGCGCATACCGGCCACTTGGCGAATCTGGGCGGCAGAGCCACGCGCACCGGAGTCGGCCATCATGTAAATGGAGTTAAAGGACTCCTGCTGCACTTGGTTGCCATGGCGGTCGGTAACCATCTCTTTGGAGAGCTTGGCCATCATCACCTTGGATACTTCATCACCCGATTTGCCCCAGATATCCACCACCTTGTTGTACCGCTCGCCAGAGGTCACCAAACCGGAAACATACTGCTTCTCGATTTCTTTGACTTCGGTTTGCGCACGGCGAATAATTTCGTGCTTTTCCTGTGGTACCAGCATGTCGTCGATGCAGATAGAAATACCGGCGCGTGTCGCCAGGCGGAAACCAGCTTGCAAAAGCTTGTCAGCAAATACCACGGTATCTTTCAAGCCGCACTTGCGGAAGGACACGTTGATGAGCTTGGAGATTTCCTTCTTCTTGAGCGCCTTGTTCAGGTTCGAGAAAGGCAAGCCCTTGGGCAAAATCTCAGACAAAAGCGCACGGCCGGCCGTGGTTTCCCAGACTTTGGTCGTGGCGGTAAATTCGCCACTGTCTTTGTCCTTGAGGTACTCGGTCAGGCGCACGTTTACGCGGGCGTTCAGGTCCACTTCACCCGCGTCAAAAGCGCGCTGCACTTCGCCGGTATCGGCAAAGATCAGGCCTTCGCCTTTGGCATTGATGCGGTCGCGGGTGGTGTAGTACAAGCCCAGCACCACGTCTTGCGAAGGCACGATGGAGGGCTCGCCGTTAGCGGGAAAGAGCACGTTATTGGAGGCCAGCATCAAGGTGCGCGCCTCCATCTGGGCTTCGACCGATAAAGGCACGTGGACAGCCATTTGGTCGCCGTCAAAGTCAGCGTTAAAGGCCGAGCACACCAGCGGGTGCAATTGGATCGCCTTGCCTTCGATCAGGATGGGCTCAAACGCCTGGATACCCAAACGGTGCAGCGTGGGTGCACGGTTGAGCATCACAGGATGCTCTTTGATCACCTCTTCCAGAATGTCCCAGACCACCGGCGTGCCCGATTCGACTTCCTTCTTGGCCGCCTTGATGGTGGTAGCGATACCCATGGCTTCCAGGCGCGCAAAGATAAAGGGCTTAAACAACTCCAAGGCCATGAGCTTAGGCAAACCACACTGGTGCAGTTTGAGCGTCGGGCCCACGGTAATGACCGAGCGGCCTGAGTAGTCCACCCGCTTGCCCAGTAAGTTCTGGCGGAAACGGCCGGACTTGCCTTTGATCATGTCGGCCAGGGACTTCAAGGCGCGCTTGTTGGCGCCTGTCATCGCCTTGCCGCGGCGCCCGTTGTCCAGCAGCGAGTCTACGGATTCTTGCAACATGCGTTTTTCATTGCGGGCAATGATTTCCGGCGCTTTGAGTTCGAGCAAACGGCGCAAACGGCTATTGCGGTTGATCACACGGCGGTACAAATCGTTCAGGTCGGAGGTGGCAAAGCGGCCGCCGTCCAGCGGCACCAGCGGACGCAAATCCGGTGGCAACACAGGTAGCACTTCGAGCACCATCCACTCGGGCTTGATGCCCGATTTTTTGAAGGCTTCGAGCACTTTAAGGCGCTTGGCGTTCTTCTTGATCTTGAGTTCAGAGCCGGTCAGGTCATTGCGCAGCTTTTCAATCGAACCTTCGATGTCGATGCTTTGCAGCAGGTCCTTGATGCCTTCAGCACCCATCTTGGCCTGGAACTCGTCGCCGTATTCTTTGAATTTAGCGTCGAAATCGTCCTCGGACATGATGCCGAATTTTTTCAGCGGCGTCATGCCGGGGTCAGTCACCACGTAGGCTTCAAAGTAGAGCACACGCTCAATGTCCCGCAGCGTCATGTCCAGCACCAGGCCCAAACGGCTGGGCAGGGACTTGAGGAACCAGATGTGGGCGCAAGGCGCAGCCAAGTCGATATGGCCCATGCGCTCGCGGCGCACTTTGGTCTGGGTCACTTCGACGCCGCACTTCTCGCAAATCACGCCACGGTGCTTGAGGCGTTTGTACTTGCCGCACAAGCATTCGTAGTCCTTGATGGGCCCGAAGATCTTGGCGCAAAACAAACCGTCGCGCTCGGGCTTGAAGGTGCGGTAGTTGATGGTCTCGGGCTTTTTCACTTCGCCAAAAGACCAGGAGCGGATTTTCTCCGGCGATGCCATGCCGATTTTGATGGCATCAAAATGCTCATCGGGCGTGAACTGCTTGAACAGGTCGAGTAATGATTTCATGGAAATTCCTTTTTCATGTGAGGGGCAGCACATCCACCGGACGGCTGCCGCGAA
>CAMBFO010000056.1 GCA_945865675.1 Comamonas sp. lk | reverse complement strand
CCCTTGTACGTAGTACTGGTGGAACTCCTGGGCCTCTTCGTCTGTCAGCCCTGAGGGGTTAGCTGCATCAGTCATAGTTAGTGCCTCTCACAAAATGCCTTTCGGCGACTCCCCGCACCCGGATGGGTACGGAACGGACTGCAGCAGCCGGAATGCCACCGCAGTTGAACCCCCGGACGAGCCGGAGGATTGGTCGATCGGACGAACACCAGAGCACGGCTTTCACGCGTGTGCTCCAGCGTTTGACTGACCGAACAATTCGATAAACCTTTTGGCCTCTACCTGCGAGCGCCCGGTCTCGCGCGCATCGCGCTCGGCCTGATCGCGCATGCGCTTGGCCGCAGAAATACGTACCAATACCGGCTGCTGTTCCAGCAGCTCTTCCATCAATTGCTGCGCCTCGGGCTCCCAAGGCAGCAGGGAGTCATCGATGGCGCGGCTCGGGCTCGCTTCAATCTTGTCCAACTCCGTGCCCAATGGCAGGATGTGGAACAGCGCGTCAAACAAGGCGTTGCAAAACTCTTGGATGATGTAAGTGGCGCCGGCATAGCCCATAAACGGTGTACCGGTATGGCGGCGGATGATGGGCAGCGGAAAACTGGCCGGAATAAAGCTGGTCTTCATCATGCCGCCGCCGCCGCACTCGGCAAGGTAGATGCGCTCGTTGTAGCTGCCGTACAGCACCAGTGGTGTTTTTTCGGCGACCAGTTTGCGCACCTCTGCGTTATCGGTTTTGGCTCCGGCCAAGCGGGATATTGCAAAATTGCAGGGCAGGCCCATTTCGTCTTCAAGGAAATGGCGGATGCCGCGCGTATAGGTTTCGTTGGCCACTACGCCAAAGTTGGCAGTGCCAAAAAAGTCTTGCGTCACCGAGCGCCACAAGTCCCAGATCGGCTTGATGGTGCTGTGCTTTTCACGCTCGATAAAAGGCTCAGGGTCCAGGCCTAGCATCTCGCCGAGCTTGCGCAAAAACTTGGTAGTGCTGTGCAGGCCGATAGGCGCTTGCAAATAAGGACGCTCCAGCGCTTCGCACAGCATGCGGCCAAATTCGCGGTACATGCAAATATTCACATCGGCTTCCACCAGGCGCGATACATCGGCCAGATGGCTACCCAGCGGGAACACCATATTGACTTCAGCGCCAATGCCTTGCACCAGGCGGCGGATCTCGGCCAAGTCGCTCGGGCAATTAAAGGTGCCGTAGCTCGGCCCAATGATGTTCACGCGCGGACGCTCACCGACTTTGCGTTCGCGCTGGGGCACGTCGCGCAAACCATATTGTTGCCACAGCCAGAACATAGCGCGGTTGGCACACTGCCACTGGTCTTCGTCAATCGTGCGCGGCAAAAAGCGCTGCAAATTCGTACCTTCGGGCGTGACGCCGCCACCAATCATTTCGGCGATGGAGCCGGTCACCACAACCGAGGGCAGGTCTGGGTCCAGCGCAGCGTGCGCACGGCGCATGGAGCCTTCGGTGCCTTCGCGCCCGAGTTGTTCTTCGGCCAAACCAGTGACCACGATGGGCAATTCATGCGGTGGCAGCGCGTCGGTGTAATGCAGCACCGAGGTTACCGGCAGGTTCTCGCAACCCACTGGTCCGTCAATCACCACTTGCAAGCCCTTGATGGCGGTGAACACATACACCGCTCCCCAATAGCCACCGGCGCGGTCGTGGTCTAGCACTAGCATGCTTGGCCCCCCGAACGCGCAGTACGCGCAGCGCTCGCTGTGGCAATAGCGAACTGCAAACTCAAGCGGGTCTGGCTCATATCATGGCCTCCGCTTTACGCTTCTTGGCCTGCTTTTCCAGCAGACGGCGCGTCTCGGCTTTGAATTCGGGCCGGTCTTGCGGCACGCCTTGGGCGCTCTCCCAAACACCGGTGGTATGGCCGGTGCCGGCCTCGCCAAAAAAGGCTTTCATCTCGTCAAAGCGCGGCTTATTGGCAATGGCACCGTTGATGACCTGCGCCAGCGAACCCGCACCTGCCGGCCCCATCAAAGGGCGGGCGGAAATCAGGTTGGTGAAGTACAGGCCGGGGATGCTCAGCTCTTTAGCCGCTTGCACGATGGGCGTCGTGCCGATCGCCAGGTCGGGCTTCCATTCATGCATGGCGGCCAAGTCTTGTTCTAGCGAGGCGCGGTATTGCACATGCACGCCATGCGCTTCAAGCCACTGGCAATCGGGCTCGCTCCAAACCGTGCGCGGGCAGGCGGTGCCCACGTAGCGCAAGTCGGCGCCGCTTTCCACCAATAAGCGCGCGACCAGCAGTTCGGAGCCTTCGTAACCGCTTAGCGTAATACGCCCTTTGATTGGCATGCGCGCCAGGCCACCTTTGATGGCCGGCAGCATGATGTTTTTCACCCTATCGATTTGCGCTTGCGGCACATTGGCCGCATTGCCAATGGCTTGCAGCCAGGCTTCGGTGCCGTCATGGCCCACCGGTGCCGAACCCACGATAGGCCGCCCAGCGGCTTCAAACTCGCGGATGCTGGCGGTGTAAAACGGGTGAATCGCCCCCACGACCGCGCAGTCCAGCGCGGCATAGAGCTCGCGCCATTCGCGGGTCGGCACCACCGGGCCAGCGGCCAGGCCCATGGGCTCGAGCATGCGCCCAATGATCACCGGATCGGCTGGGAACATTTCACCCACCAGCGTAACCGTGGGCTTGTCAGAGCGTCCGGTGCGCGGCGCTTGCACCGGGCCGGCCAGCGCTTCTTCGCGGGCAAATTTCAGCATGGCGCCGGCCAGCACGTCTTTGGCCTCGGCATGCGTGGGAACACCAAAGCCGGGCACGTCGATGCCGATGATGCGCACGCCATTAATGTCTTTGGGCAGCAGTTGCAGCGGCACACCGCTTGCAGTAGGCACGCACAAATTGATGATGACAATGGCGTCGTAATTGGCCGGGTCGGCTTCTTTGTACACCGCTTCGCGAATGTCTTCAAACAGCTTGCCGGTGACCAGCGACTCGGAGTTAAAGGGCACATAGCCGACGCTGCGTTTGGCGCCGTAAAAATGTGAGGTAAAGGTCAGGCCATACACGCAGCAGGCCGAGCCCGAAAGAATAGTGGCGGTGCGCCGCATGCGCAGCCCCACACGCAGCGAACCAAAGGCCGGGCACATGCTTTGCGGCTGGTCGTGCGGACCGGCTTTGGGATCTAGCGGATAGTCTTTGGCGTACTGCGCCAGCACCTCGGATTTGCCCGAGGCCTTGGCCGCCGCCAGCATTTTTTCGCCGCCCGCGTGGCAGCCCATACCGTCGCCTTCAATGGCCGTGCTCACGCCCGCCGGCGCTGTTGCATTGACGATGGGAATGGTTTTGCTCATGAATCAGTGCCGCCTGGGGTTCAAACTTCGTCGTAGACCACCTCAAGCGTAGGCTTGGTGTTCTCGGTGCGTCCGCACATATCAAATTGCGTGGCTGGCTCGAGCACCACATCGCGGCCTACGGCCGCGGCTGCGAACAAGCTCAGCAACTGGTCTTGGGTCAGTGGCTTGGGTCGCACCGGTTCCGAGGTGCCCACGTTTTCTGCCAATTCGGCAAACATCGGGCCCCAGACGGAGTCGGGCCTGCCGATGATTTCGTAGCTGGCGCTTTTTCTGCGGATGTCTTCGTTGGCCGGAATGGTGGACAGCACCGGGATGCCCACTTGCGTAGCAAACTGCGCTGCTTCGCCGGTGCCGTCGTCGCGGTTAATGACCATACCGGCCACGCCCACATTGCCGCCGAGCTTGCGGAAATACTCCACCGCGGAGCAGACGTTGTTGGCAACATACAGCGACTGCAAATCATTGCTGGCCACGACGATTACTTTTTGGCACATATCGCGGGCAATTGGCAGGCCGAAACCGCCGCACACCACATCGCCCAAAAAGTCGAGCAGCACATAGTCAAATCCCCACTCATGGAAGCCGAGTTTTTCTAAGAGCTCAAAGCCATGGATGATGCCGCGCCCGCCGCAGCCACGCCCCACTTCAGGACCACCCAGTTCCATGGCATACACGCCATCGCGCTTAAAACAAACATCGCCAATGGCGACGGCTTCACCCGCCAGTTTTTTCTTGGATGAGGTTTCAATGATGGTGGGGCAGGCACGGCCACCAAACAGCAAACTCGTGGTATCGCTTTTAGGGTCGCAACCAATGAGTAAAACCTTTTTGCCTTGCTGCGCCATCATGTAGCTGAGATTGGCTAGGGTGAAGCTTTTGCCAATGCCGCCTTTGCCGTAGATGGCAATGATCTGGGTTTCTTTGGTCACCTCTTTGGTGCTGACGGGCGTTGGCTCTATCGCAGCCTCGGCGCGCAAAATATCGCGCATGAAATTTACCGGGGCCACCGCAGGAATCGTGCTTGCGCTCATGCTATTTGTCTCCAATCAAGAACCATCTTCAAACAATCGGCATCGCCAAAAGCGGTACGGTAGGCGGCATCGGCCTGGGTTGCTTCGTGTTGGTGGGTAATCAAACCGTCTAAAGACAAGCGGCCTTCGCCTGCCAGTGCGATCACCGCAGCCAAGTCCGGTGGCGCCCATTGCGCGGCAATACGGATACGCGCTTCGCGCATAAAGGCCGGCGGAAATACAAAGGACAGTGGCGCGTCATAAAAGCCTGCCAGCACCACTTCGCCACCGGGGGCCAGGCGGCCGATCAGGTCATCGAGCAAGGAGCCTACGCCGCTGACATCGCATATGCATTGGTAATTGCGCCGCGTGTCGCAAGCCGGATCAATCACCTCGTAACCCGCTGCGCCGCTGCGCCGCGCCGGGTTGGTGTCCCAGACCACCGGGGTGTGACCGGCGAGTACGGCCAGGCGCGCAATCATGCGGCCCAGTACGCCGTGGCCGACGATCAAGTCCGGTTGCCGAGTACCCGGGGCGCTGTGCGCGTGGTAGGCGGTAGCGGCCAGTGCGAACAAGATGCCTTGCTCGCCCAAAGACTCTTCCATGGGCATGGCGCGCGCAGAGGGCACCACCAAGCGCGATGCCGAGCCGCCAAACAAATTGCGCGCATCGGTAAAACATTGCGAGCCGGGCAAATAAACCCGCGCGCCCACTTCTACGGTGGCTTGGTCTCCGGCGGCCACCACGCGGCCCACAGTTTCATAGCCGGGCACCAGCGGATAGCCCATGCCGGGGAAGGCAGGCATGGTGCCTTCCCACAACAGGCGCTCGGTGCCGGTGCTGATACCGCTGTATTCCACCTTGACCAGCACATCGCTCGCGCCCATCTCAGGCAGCGTCAAACCGCTCAGAGCCAGGGCCTTGGGCTGTTGGAAGACAATCGCGTTAGCTTGCATGGGTGTATCGTTACATTGACATAAATTAATGTCAATTAATATTTACAAAAGATGTCGATTTTGAGGGTAAACCCTGACATTTGCGGCCGATCAAGATCTGCGTTTGCAAAGGCATGGGGTTGGGCACGATCTCCAGATGTGCAAAACCGGCTTCGGCCATCATGGCCATCAGCTCGCGCGGCGTGCGCAAGCGGCCCGCGCCCATGGCCAGCAGGTAAAAGTGGAAATAAGCATCGCCCTGGGGTAGCTCGCCCTGCTCTTGCGCCATAGGCTCGGATAGCAGCAAAGTGCCGCCTGGCGGCAGTGCCTGGTAGATCGAGGCCAGCAGGGTACGCACGTCGGCATCTGGGTGGTCATGGGCCACGCGGATCAGGGTCACCAGGTCCGCGCCCTCGGGCAGCGGGTCTTTCAGGAAACTGCCCGAATGCGCTTGGGAGCGGTCCTGCAAGCCCTGTCGGGCGAAATTGGCCCGCGCCAGCGCCGCTACTTCCGGTAGGTCAAATAGCTTGACATGCAGATGCTTGGCATGCAGCGCCAGCCGCGACATAAACGTGCCCTGGCCGCCGCCCACGTCCAACACGCAGCGGTGCGCGTCAAAACGGTAGCTGGCCAATATCTCGTCCACCACAAAAGGCTGTGAGGCCGACATCAGATTGGAGTAGCGGGCGAATTTATCAGCCTGCGCCTGCGCCTGCGCGGTTTGCGCATCCTCGTCCAGCGTGTAGGGCCAGTACTGCGCCATGGCGCCGGGCTGCCCCGGCCCTTGCAGCATGGCCACCGGGTCTTGCATGTCTTGGTAGAGCACCGCGTGGTGTTCGATCATGGCGCGTATGCCCGCGTGGCCGGCCACCGGCGCACCCAGCGGGCCCAGGCCGTAGCGGCCTTGGCTGCGCAAATTCAGTAGGCCCAGGGCCAGCGCCGATTGCAATAGGCGCTGCAATCCGGCTGGCGGTAAATGCGTCCACTGGGCCAACTCGTCCAGGCTGCGTGGTTGCTGGGCCACGGCTTCCAAAATGCGCAAGCGCACGCAGGCCAGCAGCACTTGCGAATAGACAAATCCGGCCATCAGGTCAAACACCTGGCGCGCGCGTCGGCGGGTGATCCAGCGCGTTAGCGGATTGGATACGCTCCAGCGGTACAGAGCGTCGCTGGTCAACCAGCGGTCCATCAGCGCGCCCAGGCGGTCGCCCCAGAGCGATGTGCGGGCCTGCCCTTGGGGCAGCGAGGCCAGATCCAATGTCTTCATACCGGGGTGTCCCTAAAAAACGGTGCAGCGGGCCGGGGTGCTCAGGCGCCCACGGTGGGCGAGGCGGGCGCGGTTTGCGGGGACTGCGATGCAGCCTCGCGGTAGGCGTTGCAGGCGGCACGCGGCACCAGGCGCTCAGACTCTTGCCAGACCAGGTCGCGCATGGCCTGCGCGGCGGGACCTTCGGGAATGGAGTCGGCGGCGGCTTGAATCAGTGACTCAAAGTGCTCAATTGCGCCGGACAAGCCCAGGTTGGCAATCGCATTGGGCCGCGCGTGTTGGGCATCTTGGCCCACCGGCTTACCCAGCAAATCGGCTTGGCCCATCACGTCGCGGATGTCGTCGGCTACTTGGTAGGCCTCACCCAGGCAGTCTCCCAGTGCTTGCCACTGGCTCGGATCGGCCCCGGCGCTTAAAGCCCCGGCGCAGGTAGCGGCCACAAACAAGGCGCCGGTTTTGGCCCGCTGGTATTGCATCAGCGATACGCGCGACTCTGATTCCCAGGCCTGACCGGCCACGATGCCGCCGGGCATGCCTACACCCCCGGCGATGATTTTCAGTAGCCCTGGCAAGCGCTCTGGCGACTTGCCTGCGGCAGCCGCCAAAGTCTGGAAGGCCAGCACGATGAGTGCATCGCCCGCCAGCACGGCCAAGGGTTGGCCAAACGCCCAGTGCACCGAGGCGCGGCCACGCCGGGTGGGTGCGTCGTCAAAACAGGGCAGATCGTCATGCACCAGCGAGGCGCAGTGCAGCAATTCAATGGCTACGGCGGCCGCCTCGCTCAGGGCCGGATCGTCTTGACCGCAGGCCTGGGCTACGGCAAGGCACAGCTGCGGGCGGATGCGCGCGCCGCCGGGAAACACCGCGTGGCGCACGGCCGAAGCCAGCTTGGGCGGGCAACTCGCGTCCTCTGCGGAGGCCAGTGCCATAGCCAGGGATTGTTCGATGCGGGTGATTGCCTTCATTGCGTGTCTCCATGCGTGTTATCGGGGCCCCGGTGTCAAGTGACAATTCTACTTGTCACTTAATGATGTAAATCAATATAGACACTTACGATGTAATTGTCAACGCGGGATTACCTGGGTTTCTCCTTTTTTTCTGAACGGCAGGCGCCATGGTTGCAGTCTGAGACACGCAGGCTGCTGTGCGGCGCGCTAATGACGCACCCGCCAGGGCGGGTGCAAATGCACCCCCCGCAGCCCAAAGCAATGCATGGCCGTGCCCTTGGAGCGGGCCGTTGCGCGGGCCGGAATTACATCCGCATTTGCCTTCGTATGGGCTCTGCGTGCCTGCTTGGGTGCCACTGTGCGCCCCACTTGGGGCGGTGTGAACTGCTAGCGTTCGAGGATATGCGTCAGCAGCAGCCGGGCCAAGGTGTCTGGCTGCTCTTCATGGGCCAAGTGGCCCAGGCCAGGGAGGCGGGTCACTGGCGGTGGGGCTTGTCGCCTGAGCGATGCGCCAGCGCGCTCGGCGACCGATGGCGGCACGATCAAATCTTGCGCGCCCGCGATCAGGGTCAGCGCAGCCTCCAGCAAGGGCAGCCGTTTCCAAAATGCGTGCAAGTCCCAGTGCGCCATCATGGCCAGCGCGCCGGCGCCATGGGCGGGCTGGGCCATGAGCTTTTGGTAGAGCGCCCGGCCCTGTGCGTCGAGCCGAGAACCGGTGCCGTCTAGCAGCTTTTGCAGCACTGCGGGTTGGGCTGCTTGCCAAGAAAAAAGCTCGGGTACCAAGGGCGCTTTGGCCAGCAGCTTGGCCATGGGCGAAAACAACTGCCCGGCCAGGCCATCGAGCGGCAGCAGCGCGCCATTGAGCGAAACGATGCGCCGGGGCTGCACATGCCCGTCCAAGGACAGCATGCAGGCCACCGCTGCCCCCGCAGAGTGGCCCACAACGGTGTGCGGTGCGATGCCCATTTGCGTCAGCAACTCGGCCACCCCGGCGGCCATACCGGGCAGAGAAAACAGCGTGGCGACCTGCGCAGGCGCGGGCGTGGCGGTGAATGCGTGGCCCGGAAAGTCCAGCGCCAGCACGCTGCACTGCGCAGCGAGTAGCGGGAACACATCGCGCCAGGAATGGGTGGAGGCACCGGTGCCGTGCAGCAGCAGTACCGTGGGCGCTCGCGCGTCGGCATGCGGCGCGTATTGCACATGCCAGCGCAAGCGCGGGGTTTGCACAAAGCGCGAGTGTTGGCGCAGCGGCCAATCGGCGCCGTCGCGTTCCCAGTCCAGGCCTTGGCGTGGGGGCATAGCGCGCGCCAAGTCAGTTGCGCCCGGCGACCGCGCGCACCGCTTCATTGAGCGACTGCGCGCCGCCATAGGGCAGGGCCAGGTACTGCGCGCCCATCGCAGCGGCCAGTTGCTCGGCACTGCTTTGGGGCTGGGGCGCGGTGTCCACCAGCAGCACGCTCACACCAATGGAGCGCAACTGCGAGGCGGCGTCAAGGGCATCGCTGGCGGCAGGCCCGCGGCCCGCGGTGCCGTCGCGGGCAATATTGGCTTTGCCATCGGTGAGCAGCACCACGATAGGCGTCTCGCCCTTGCGTTTGATTTGTTCGGCCAGCGCGGCGGCCGCATCGATGGCGGATGCCAGCGGCGTGCCGCCACCGCCGGGCAGGCCCGCCAGGCTGCGCTTGGCGCGCGCTAGCGAGCGCGTGGGCGGTAGCAATACTTCGGCAACTTTGCCTCGAAAGGTCAGCACCGCCACGCTGTCGCGCCGCACATAGCAATCGGCCAGCAGCAACTCGACCGCGCCTTTGGCCTCGGCCAGCCGATTCAGCGCCGACGAGCCCGAGGCATCGACCACAAACACCGTGGTGGTCTGCCCGAGTTGGCGAAAGCGCGTGACATGGAAATCTTCTTTGCGCACCACGATGCGCGGCGCCGTAAGGGATGCCGATGCTGGCGCCAGGGTGCTGCGACGCAGTTTTTGCCAGGGCGCAGCGGCGCGCAAAGTCTCCAGCACATGGATGCGTTGGCCCGCGCGCGGCTCGCCTTTGCGCGCGCCTACGGGGCGTCCCCGCAAAGCGTTTTTTTGCGCGGCACCGGCGCTGCCCGAAGTGGGCGTTTTGGCGCGCTGCAAAGCGCCTATCTTTAGGCTGGCGAGCAAACCGGCGGGTATCGCCGCTTGCGCCGCTTCGAGCACGCGTTCTGCCATTTCTTGCGCGTCCGGCGGCGGGCTGTCGGCATCATCGCCTTCTTCGTTCTTGGTGTTGTTATGCGCGTCTTTTGGAGCTTCGGGTGGCGGCTCGGGGGCTGAATTCTCGGCTGGCTCGGGGGGGCTGGCATCCTCTTGCGGTGGCTCGGGTTCCTGCTGCTCGGGAGACGGAGGCAGTCTGGTCGCGCGCGGCGCAAGTACTACGCGCGCGGCTACGGCAATATGTTCCTCTTCTACCGTATCGCTGCCCGCCAGCGCGGCCGCGGCGCGGGCGGCGCGCGCCGCAAACAGGCTGGCGCGCAGCGAATCAATGCCCAGCGCCATCGCCGCCGCGCACAAGGCTTGCACCGACTCGGCCGTTATTTGCACCTGCCCGATTCGCTGGCGTGCAGCTAATACTTCTTCGGCGGTCCACAGCGGGCTTTCCTCGTCCTGTGCCTGACGGTCCATGCGCAGATGAAAAGCCAGGCGCTCGGCCAGGCTGGCGGGCAGTTGCTCATCCGCATCAGCGCCTTCGTCCAGCGCCACCATGCCGACGCGGGCGGGCAGCACGCGGTCCAGGCCGTCGCGTTGCAGCAGCACCTGGCCGCTGTCAAGCACACTGCCTAAGCGCGCAGCCGCGCCCACCGTGATGCGTTCGGCCATGGCCAGCACCAGCACGCCGCCATCGGCTTGTGCCAGCAAGCCTTGCAGCGCTACCGGGCGGCCTGCTTGCAGCGTGGCGCCCAGGTCCAGGCCGCCCAGCAAAGCGGTGTCGCCGGTATTTAAGGGCACCCGCCTCAATGGACTTTCTGCGGGCAACAGGGTGCGCAAAAGCGACAGCCATTCATCGCGCGCTGCGCAGGCCGGTGCCCGCAAGGCCACACCGCCCAAGCCCGCCGGGTCTACGGCAAACAGGGCGGCAATCGTGGCGGCGTCGCCTTGCATGGCAAAAAATTATTTTCCAGGCGCGGCGGCCAGCTCGGCCAGCGCCCGTTCGACCCGGGTGGACGATCCCGCATCGTCCAGCGGATTGCGCCGCAAGCGGTGACGCAGAGCCGGCGGCGCCACGCGCTCTAAATGCGCTTGCGTGACCGACTTATCGCCCTGCCAGGCGGCCAGGGCGCGGGCGGCGCGCACCAGCGTCAAGTCGCCCCGCAATCCATCGGTGCCCAGGGCCATGCACAGTTGCGCGGCAAAGGTCCGGGCGCTATCGGGTATCTGCACCTCGCCCAGGCGTTTGCGCCCAGCCACAATGCCTTTGCGCACCTTGTCATCTTCTTTTTTCCAGTGCTCGGTAAAGGCAGGCGGGTCTCGCTCGAAGGCATCGCGGCGCTTGACCACCTCCACGCGTTCGTTCAGGGTGCCGGGCGTTTTCACCTCCACCGACAGGCCAAAGCGGTCCAGCAACTGGGGCCGCAATTCGCCTTCTTCCGGGTTGCCGCTGCCGATCAGCACAAAGCGCGCCGGGTGGCGCACGCTCAGGCCTTCGCGCTCCACCACGTTCTCGCCGGAGGCCGCCACGTCGATCAGCAAATCCACCAAATGGTCTTCCAGCAAATTGACCTCGTCGATGTACAAATAGCCCCGGTTGGCACGGGCCAGCAGGCCGGGCTCAAAGGCTTTGACGCCCTGCGACAAAGCGCGCTCCAGGTCCAGCGCGCCGACGACGCGGTCTTCGGTCGCGCCCAGCGGCAGATCGACCACCGGCACACCGACCAGCTCGCTGGCGCGGGCTTTGCCGTTGGCCGCGGCCAGGCAATCAGGGCAGCGGGCGGCGTCCGGGTCGCAGCCGTAGCGGCATCCGGTGACGGCGCGCATCTTGGGCAGCAAAGCGGCCAAAGCGCGCACGGCGGTGGACTTGCCGGTGCCGCGGTCGCCAAAGACCAGCACGCCGCCAATCGTCGGGTCGATGGCGGTGAGCACGATGGCCAGCTTCATGTCGTCCTGGCCGACGATGGCGGAAAAAGGAAATGTCAAAGCCATGGGGTAAGGGGTGAAAGTAGGTAAATAAAGTGGAATGGTTTCAGCGCGAGTGCTGGCTATCATGCCAGCGGCGCGCCACCAGCGCTTGCGTTGCATACAGGCCCACGCCCGATGAAGCGAGCGTCACCATGGCGGTGGCTTGTGCTGCATTACCCACCGTTTTTCTCCGTCAAAAATAGCAGCACGCCGGGCAGGGCCTGCAGCGGGTTTTCTTCCATCGGCAAATGGCCCATATTGTCCAGCGCCAGCAAGCTATGGCGGGCAATGCCCTGCTGGTAATCTGCGGCATTGCTAAACGCAATCATGGCGTCTTGGCGACCCCACACCAGCAAGGTGGGCGCACTGATTTTTTGCAGCAAAGGCTGCGGCTCGCGCAGGCTGGTTTGCTGCCAACGCGCCAGCAGCGCTGTGCGGGCGCCGGGCGCGCGCATCAAGTCGTGGTAGCGGCTCAGGTTCTCCTCGCTTAAGGCCGCAGGGCTGAAGTAGCCGGGCTCCAGGTTCATGCGCAGCAGCCAGCGCGGCGCAATCCAGCGCATCAGGCCCATGGCTGCGGGCACTTGCGCTGGTGTGCCGTAGTCAAAGCCGGGGCTGGTAAAACCGTCTGGCGCCAGCAGCACCAATTTGTCCACCCGCTGTGGCGCCGTGGCGGCAAAAGTCCAGGCGATACGCCCGCCAATCGAGTGGCCCAGCAGGCTGACTTTTTGCAGCCCGCGCGCATCAAGCAAGGCACTTATGAGCGCGATGCTGCGGGTGTCGCTGTAGTCATTGCCGGCGTCGGGTGGGCTCAGGCCGCTGCCCGGCAGATCCAGGCGTAGCACCCGCAAGTCTTTGGAAAGGGTTTGTGCCCAAGGCTCCCAAGTGTGCAAGCTGGCGCCAAAACCGTGGATCAGCAGCACGGCCGGTGCGTCTTGGGGGCCGCTCTCGCGCACATGCAGGCGCTGGTCCAGCACTTGCACCATGTCGCCGGGTGACTGCAAATACTGGCGCTCCAGGGTGGCACGGTCCAGGTCCGGCGTCCACAGCGTCCAAAATGCCACTGCCAGCAGCACGGCGATCACCAATGCGGTTTTCATATCTGGAAGCGACAGGCTGTCATCCCCGCATACTAACCAATCAGAGGCAGACAGGCTTTTTTCGTCTGAAAAATATGACACTTCCCAGTGTCCCCTGCGTAACGGAATTCGCCGCTAGGCCAAGGCCGGCTCCAGGCTCTGCGGCATCGCTTGCAGTGCCTGTGCGGCGATGTCCAGGGCGCGCAGGCGCAGCGCTGGGTCGTACACATCGCAGACCAGCATCAGCTCGTCGGCCTGCGTGCTGTGGGCCAGGGCATGCAGACCCTCGCGCACGGTGTCGGGCCCACCGACTACCGCGGCGCCTAAAAAGTCGGCAATCGCCGCACGCTCTTGCGGCAGGCACTTGGCGATGAAGTGAGCCTCTGGTGGCTGCAAGCGGCGCCGCTCGCCACGCAAAATGCCCAGCACACGCTGGTAGACGCTGCTGGCCAAAAATTGTGCTTCCTCGTCGCTGGGCGCGGCCAGCAAGGGCACGCCGATGGCGACAAAGGGCGCGGACAAATGTTCTGAGGGCTGAAACAGGCGGCGGTAAATGTCCAGCGCCTGGTGCAACAGCCGCGGCGCAAAGTGCGAGGCAAAGGCATAAGGCAGGCCGCGCTGCGCCGCCAGTTGCGCCGAATACAGGCTCGAGCCCAGCAGCCAGATCGGCACTTGCGTGCCCGCGCCGGGCATGGCCACCAGGCGCTGGCCCGGCTGCGCCGGCCCTAGCAGGCGCTGCAACTCGGCCACATCACGCGGAAAATCGTCTTCGGTTTCCACCCGGTCGCGGCGCAGGGCGCGCATCGTCAGCGGGTCCGTGCCCGGCGCGCGGCCCAGGCCTAAGTCAATGCGGCCGGGGTACAGCTCGGCCAGCGTGCCAAAGGCCTCGGCCACCACCAAGGGCGCATGGTTGGGCAGCATGATGCCGCCCGAACCGACGCGAATGCGCGAGGTGGCCCCGGCCAGGTGGCCTACCAGCACGGCCGTGGCCGAGCTGGCGATACCCGTCATATTGTGGTGCTCGGCCACCCAGTAGCGGCTAAAACCCAGGCGCTCGGCATGCTGCACTGTCTGGCGCGCGACGTCCAGGGCTTGTCCAACACTGGCGCCTTCGCGCACCGCGACCAAGTCCAGCATGGAGAGTTTGAATGAAGTGGCGCTTGGCATAGTGACTTCTTGGTGTGGGTGGTGCAGCGACCAATTATGCGCACGCAGCGTGGCAAACGCCAAGCCAAGGCCCATGCCGCCTCTTTGGACGGCGCACAATGGGCGCGCCACCTTGTTTTCTGAGACCCTTTATGCGCTCGACTACGCCCACCCAAACACCAGCCGCCGCCCCGTCCCCCGTGGACCAGGCCGAACTCCTCTTGCTGCGCGCCCACCGCCGCGCGCATAGACGCAGCCGCGCAAAACTAGCCCCCTTGGTGTTGACCGATGCGCCGCCGCAAGAGGCGCTACCGCTCACGCGCGGGCAGCGTATGGCCGATGCAGTGGCCTGCACCATTGGCTCTTGGCGCTTTATTCTGATCCAAAGCACGGCCATTGTTTTTTGGATCAGCGGCAACGTCTGGTTTGGCGCCAACGCCTGGGACCCCTATCCCTTTATCTTGCTCAATTTGCTCTTGTCCTTTCAAGCCGCCTATACCGCACCGGCGATCATGATGAGCCAAAACCGCCAGTCCGAACTAGACCGCCGCCATGCGCAAAGCGACTATGAAATCAATGTCAAAGCCGAGCTGGAAATCGAGCTGCTGCACGAAAAAATAGACATCCTCAAAGAGCGTGAGTTGCTGGCCCTCACCGAGGCGGTGCGCCACCTGTCCTTGCAACTCGAAGCGCTGTCGCAGAAAGTGCATTGAGGCTTGTCACCCAGCCCCTCAGTAAGATCGCCGCTATGCACGATGCCGCTTTAGTTTTATTCTCTGGTGGGCAGGATTCCACCACCTGCTTGGCTTACGCCTTGTCCAAATACGCGCGCGTGGAAACCGTGGCTTTTGATTACGGCCAGCGCCACCGGGTGGAGCTCGATGCACGCTTGCAGGTCATCAAAGCCTTACGCGCGCAGTTTCCGCAGTGGGCGGCGCGGCTGGGTGAAGACCATTTGCTCGATGCGGGGGTGCTAGGGGCGGTGAGCGAAACCGCGCTCACCCGCGATACCGAAATCGCCATGCAGGCCAATGGTTTGCCCAATACCTTTGTTCCAGGGCGCAATTTGTTGTTCATGACCTTGGCCGCCGCGCTGGCCTATCGGCGCGGATTGCAAGTGTTGGTGACGGGGGTGTGTGAAACCGATTTTTCAGGCTACCCGGACTGCCGCGACGACACCATGAAAGCCATGCAAGTAGCCTTGTCGCTGGGCATGGACACACGCTTTCTGATCGAAACGCCTTTGATGTGGATCGACAAAGCCGCCACCTGGCAAATGGCGCAGCGCTTAGGCGGGCAGGCCTTGGTCGATGTGATTGTGGAGCACAGCCATACCTGTTATTTGGGCGACCGCAGCCAGCGCCACGACTGGGGCTACGGCTGCGGCCAATGCCCCGCCTGCGACTTGCGCGCCAAGGGCTTTGCCGGTTTTACCGGCGCCCCGGCTTAAGCGCGCAGCAAGCCGTCCAGGCGCGCATCCCAGCGGTAGCCGGGAAAGAGGCGCTCGGTGTCCTCGCGCGCCACGCCTTGGGTACCGGCCAGAATGTGCGCAAAAATGGCCCGAAAGTCGTGGTGCACCGGCAGGTCGCGGCCTTCGTTCAAATCGCCCTGGGCCAGCCCGCTCCATTGGCCGTGCCAGCGTCCGCCGGCCACCGCATTGCCCATCAGCCACATCACGTTGCCGTGCCCATGGTCCGTGCCCCGGGTCCCGTTTTCAAAGCAGGTGCGGCCAAATTCGCTGGCCACCACCACCACGTCCTGCGGCTGCGAAAAATGGCGACGCAGTTGCAGCAGGGCGCGGCTGAGGTTGGCCAAGTTGTTGGCCAAGGTGCCGCTGGTGTTGCCCTGGTTGAGGTGGGTGTCCCAGCCGCCAGCGGACAAAAAGCCTAGGCGCAATTGGCGGTTTTTGCCCATGAGCGTGCCCAGGTTTTGCGCATCCAGCGCCAGGCCTTGGGTGGGTGCTGCGCCATTATTGGCCGCTTGTTGAATAGCCTTGTCACTGGTAGCGGCGCTGGCCATGGCCTGTGGCGGCGGCGGTGGTGCCATCGCCGCTTCGTTTTGCGCCAGCGACAGCGTGGCCGCGGTCTGCATGCGGCTGTCGGCACCAGCCTGCGCCGCTTGGGCCAAGCCGGGGTTGGCGGCGTACATCTTGAGGATGGCTTCGCGGGTGCGCGTATCGGCCAAGGAGCCGGCGCGGGTGGCGGCCTGGCCGCTGGCGACCAGTTGCACTGGCTGCGGGCCGACCAAAATTTGCGGGTTGGCCTCGCCCACGCCCAGGGCGCTGCGCTCTTTGCCGTAGAGCGTTGAGAGGCGGTTCATCCAGCCCGCGCCCGATGCGCTGGAGCCGGGCATGCCGGTTTCCCAGTGGTGCTGCGCGTCAAAGTGCGAGCGTGTGCTGTCGGGCGATCCGGCGCCCGGAATCGCCGCCAGCACGCCTTGCTGCCACAGCGGCAAAAGGCCCGCCATGGCCGGGTGCAGGCCAAACAGCGGGTCCAGCGCCAGCGCACTCGATGCGCTGCCATCCGGTTTGGCAATCGCGATGCTGGGGCGCAGCTGGTAGTACCGCGGATCACCGTGTGGCACCAGGGCCGAGATGCCGTCATAGGCGCCGCGCAAAAACACCAGTACCACGCGCCCCGCAGCACTGCCCGGCGCATCAGCCCAGGCTGGGCGCATGGCCCAGGCGTTGGCTCCCAAAAACATCAGAGCGCGGCGGCGATTGAGGTGCATGGTGGAGCTATTTGTAGAGGAACTCGGGGCTGCCCAGCACAAAGCCGAGTCGCTGCGCCGGGCCTTGTTGCAGCACTGCGCTACGGCTTTGCGGGCTGAGTAGGGGGTACAAGGCGTCCCACTCGGGGGCATTGCGGGCCATGTTCAGGGCAAAGTCCAGCCGGCGTGTCAGGGCCTCGGGGGCCAGCCAGGTGGCGCTGTCAAAGGGGTAGCCATCGGGCGTTTGCCATTGGTGGATGGGCTGGCCGGCCGCAGCGGCGTAGCCCCAGGCCTGCAGCCATTTGCTGCGGTCCTCACCGGCACGCACGGTGCGCAAGGCGGTGCAGGCGAACTCGTAAGGCGTTTTGAACAAGCGGTGTTCGCTGGCCCAAAAGGCCGGGCTGTCCAGCAACACCCGCATGACCTGGCGGATGTCGCCACCACTGGCCAAAAAGCGTGCCTCCATGGCGGCCAGCAAGTCCGGCGGCGGCGCGTCGGCCACAAAGTACTGCGCCAGACGCAAAGCTATGCGCTTGGCGGTGGCCGGTTGGCGCGCTAAAAAACGGATGGCTTGTTCGCCCTCGCTTTGGCCCGCCTGCGCCGGGCTGGCGGGGTACTTTTGGCCCAGCACGGTCTTGCTGCCGGCATCATGCGAGCGGCTGACAAACTGAAAGCCCGTAGCCGATTGGGCCGAAATAGTCCATCCGGTGAGCACCCGTGCCAAGGCCCGCACATCGTCTTGGGTGTAGCCCCCGTGCACGCCCAGGGTGTGCAGCTCCAGCAGCTCGCGGGCGTAGTTTTCGTTCAGGCCGCGGTTGCCGCGGGCGCTTTGCGGGTCCACGCTTTGCCACTGGTCCAGGTAAAACAACATGGCCGGATGCTGTGCGCTGGCCAGCACCAGGTCTTCAAACTTGCCCAGCGCATGGGCGCGCGCCACATGCAGCGCGTAGTGGCCGCCAAAGGGGCGCACCGGGCCCTTGTTTTGGTAGATGTTGAAGTGGTTGAACCAAAACTCGGTCATGCGCGC
>CAMBFO010000055.1 GCA_945865675.1 Comamonas sp. lk | reverse complement strand
GAGGGGCGCGCATCAATCGACAGCATCCAGTCCACCACCAGATTGACCGACACCGTCAATAGCGCAATCGCTGTCGCAGGGTAGATCGGCGCCATCATGCCGAAGTTAATCGCAGCGGCGTTCTCGCGCACCATGCCGCCCAGATCGGCGTAAGGGGGTTGGATGCCCAGGCCTAGAAAAGACAGGCCGGCGATAAACAAAAAGTTAAAGCAAAAACGCAGTCCGAATTCGGAGACCAAGGGCGCCCAGGCATTGGGCAGGATTTCCCGGGTAATCACCCACCACAGGCCTTCGCCGCGCAGGCGCGCCGCTTCCACATATTCCATCACCGTCAGGTTCATGCCCAAGGCCCGGGACAGGCGAAACACCCGGGTGGAATCGAGCACGGCAATCGTCAATATCAAGGTGGGGATGCTGGAGCCAAAAACGCCCAGAATAATCAGCGCAAAAATCAGGCTGGGGATGGACAGCATCACATCAACCAAGCGGGTGAAAAACACATCCACCACCCCGCCCACCACGGCACTGACCAGGCCGGTCAGGATGCCGATTAAAAAAGACAAGGCGGTAATCGCCAGCGCTACGCCAATCGTCATCCGGCTGCCGTACATCATGCGGGTTAGCATATCGCGCCCGATCTGGTCCGCGCCGAAAAGCATCTTCACCGAAGGCTCGTCCCAGGTGCCGCCGACATTGGCCGATTCGGAGTAGGGCGCGATCCAAGGCGTGAATACCGATATAAATATAAACAGGCTGATCACCGCGATGCCAAAGGCGGCAGAGGCGGTAAGTTTGTGTCCGAAGAGTTTCATGGCTTTGGCAAATCGAAAATGGCTTAGCGCTGGTGGCGCAAACGCGGGTTGACCAGAATGACCAAGATGTCGGCCAGCGTATTGAGCAGCACAAACACCGTCGCAAAAGTCAGGCCACAGGCCTGGATCACGGGTACATCGCGTTTGGACACGCCATCGACCATGTACTGGCCCAGGCCGGGATAGACAAACACCGCCTCGATCACCACCACGCCCACTACCAGGTAGGCCATATTGAGCGCGATCACGGTAATGATGGGCGCAGCCGCATTGGGCAGGGCATGGGTCACGATGACACGTTTACGCGGCGCACCTTTGAGAAAGGCCATTTCGATATAGGGTGTGGACATCACCGACAGCACCGAACTGCGCGTCATGCGCAACATATGCGCAGCGACCAAGAGCGTGAGCGTAATTGCAGGCAGCGTGGTTTGGAACACCCGGTCGCCAAAGCTCATGCTGTTGGACACCATGGCCAAGGAGGGGAACCAGTGGAACTGAACCGAGAAAAATATGATGAGCAAGTAGGCGATAAAAAATTCAGGCAGCGAGATGGCAATCAAGGTCAGGATATTGGACAAGCGGTCTGACAGTTTGCCTTCATTGATAGCTGCCAGCACGCCCAGACCGACGGACAAGGGTATGGCGATGACGGCTGCATAACCGGCCAAAAACAAGGTATTGCGCAAGCGCGGTAGCAG
The DNA here is from genome assembly GCA_945865675.1 of Comamonas sp. lk. Taxonomy (GTDB): domain Bacteria; phylum Pseudomonadota; class Gammaproteobacteria; order Burkholderiales; family Burkholderiaceae_C; genus Allorhodoferax. The sequence continues at coordinate 16,223 of CAMBFO010000055.1, read as the reverse complement.
GTCGTCGATGATGACGCGCTTGTTGGTCAGTGCCACACCCAGGTCGCCGTGCAGCGCGCCGACCAGCCAATTCCAGTAGCGCAGGTAGGCGGGAACGTCCAAGCCCAGTTCGCGGCGAAACACGATCAGCGCCTCAGGTGTTGCGCCCTGCCCCAGCACAGCCGAAGCGACATCGCCGGGCAAAATTTGCGTACATACAAATATCAACACCGAAACTGCAAACAGGGTCAGTATCCCCAAAAGCAGTCGGTACACAATCAACTTGGCCATGACGAGCTATCGTTAGTTTAAAAAAAGAGGCGGCACTTGCATCGCAACGCATAGCATAACCCCATGACAAGCTTACCAAAAAAAGCATAAAAAAAGGGCCGGAAGCAAGCCCCAGCCCTTTTTCAACATTCACAAAACGACGCCGCCGGTTGTCAGAGCGGCGTCCTTGCAAATTTAGGCGAACCAGCCTTTTTCAGCGATGCGGGCATCACCGAAATCGTAACGGCCAGATGGCACCAAACCTTGCAGTTTGGTGGTGTGTGCGTCCAGGTAGTCTTGCACTGCGTAGTTCACCATGCCGGCGTTTTGTGATACCAGCTCCTGGCAGCGTGAGTACAGGTCTTGGCGCTTTTTGGCATCGATCTCGACGCGGGCCGCTTCCAAAGCCTTGCTGAACTCGGCGTTTTCGAAGTGGCTGTCGTTCCAAGGGTTGCTCTTGCCACCGTAAAAGGTCGAGGTGAGCTGGTTGTCGATGGTGGGACGGTTGCCCCAGTACACCGCGCAAAAAGGCTGCTTGAGCCAGACGTTGTCCCAATAGCCGTCGCCCGAGACGCGCTTGAGGTCCATATTGATGCCGGCCTTGGACAGCGACTCTTGGAAGATTTGGCCTGCATCGGTAGCGCCAGAGAAGGCGCCTTCGGACACTTGCAATTCAATCGCGCCGCTGTGGCCCGATTTTTTGTAGTGGAACTTGGCCTTGTCAATGTCAAAGCGGTTCATGGGCTGGTTCGGGTTGTAGAACTTCATCTTCGGCCCGATGCAATTATCGTTACCGATGGAGGCAAAGCCGCTATAGACGTTATCGACAATCTTTTGGCGGTCGATGCCGTACTTGAGCGCCAACATGACATCGTTATTGCTAAACGGTGCTTTATCGGTATGGGCCACAAAGCAGAAGCGGTTGCCCATGCCGGGAGTGCGCGACACTTTGACGGCGGCGTTTTTGGCCAGCAAAGCAGCGGTCTTGGGGTTCACGCGATTGATGATGTCCACGGTACCGGTTTGCAGCGCGGTGGTGCGCTGGTTGGCATCGCCAATGTAGATCAGCTCGACGCGGTCAAAGTTCCCACGGTTGGGCTTCCAGTAGTTGCCGCTCTTGCGCTTGAAGGTCGCGCGCACACCGGGTTGGAACTCTTCCAAAACGAAGGCACCGGTGCCGTCGGGCTTGCTGAAGTCTTTGAAACCATTGGGCACCACGATGATGTGGTAGTCGCTCAGGTTGTAAGGCAAATCGACATTGCCCTTGTTCATGGTGATTTGCACCTGGGTGGCGGACAGCTTTTTTACTTCCTTGATGTCGGCCAGCAAGGCTTTAGCGGGCGATTTGGTTTCGCCACGGTGCATATTGATGGAATAGATCACATCGTCCGCGTCCAAAGTCTTGCCGGAGGTGAAGGTAATGCCTTTGCGCACATTGAATACCCAGTCTGCTGCGCCAGGCTTGACTTCCCAGCTCTCAAATAATTCGCCGGTCGCGTCGCCGTTGTCGGCCACTTCTACCAGGTTGTTCCACAGCATCAGGCTCAGGTTGATAGGGATGGAGTCCGCGTAAGTGAGGGGGTCCAAGCTATCCGAGGGTGAGCCGCCTTCCATACCCATACGCAGCGTGCCGCCTTTTTTCGGGGCGCTTTGCGCCATGGCGGGAGAAACACCCAAGGTGGATGCTAAGCCAACGGCCGAAGCTCCGAGAATGATTTGGCGACGGTCCAGGATGATGCCCGCGTCGTTGTTGTGTTCGACATTTGCCATTTTTGAAGTTCTCCAGTCCAAGCAGATTTATTAACAGGTTTGCGCCGGCCAGCCAAACGGTACGGGCCACGCGGAGTCGCAGTGCAATAAGCTTTGCGCTGCGCAGGCATAGTAATCCAATATCCGGCCCCGCTCAAGCCAAAGCCATGGGCATATTCCCTAGGTTTTTGCCAATCTAAGGCCGCCTGGACAATTCCTGAAATTGAGTCCCTGGGCGCAGTTGCACCACCATGGTGCTTAACGCCCGACCCAAAGCGCAGGGCGCTTTTCCGCAAAGGCGCGTGGGCCTTCGGCAGCATCCTCGGAGCGCAACATCGCCTGGTACACCGGCAAAGCGCCCCCACGCAGCAGGGGGTAGGCCTGCTGGATCGGCATGCCCGCCGTAGCTTTCACAATTTCCATCACCGCCCCGATCGCCAGCGGCGCCGCCTGCACGATTTGCCGCGCCAGGGCGTTGGCAGCGTCCATCAAAGCATCCGGCGCCACCACCTGGTTGACCAGGCCCCAGCGCGCCGCCTCGCCAGCGCCCATGCGCCGCCCGGTCAGCAACAGTTCCAGCGCTATGGCGCGCGGCAAGCGCTGGGGCAGACGCAAGACGCCGCCCGAGTCGGCCACCATGCCCAGCTTGACCTCGGTCAGCGCAAATTCGGCGCTTTCACTGGCCACGATCAGGTCGGCGGCCAGCGCCAGCTCAAATCCGCCGCCCATGGCCAGACCATTGACTGCCGCGATGACCGGTTTACCCAGATCAAAAAACTCGGTCAGTCCGGCAAAGCCGCCCGGCCCGTGGTCGGCGTCAATGGCCTCGCCTTCGGCGGCGCCGGCCAGGTCCCAGCCCGCGGAGAAAAAGCGCCCGGTGCCGGTAATGATGCCCACGCGCAGCTTTGGGTCGTCGCGCAGTTGCTGCAAGGCGGCGTAGAGCGCCAAACTGGTGGCCACATTGACGGCATTGGCTTTGGGCCTGTCCAGGGTGATGGTGAGCACGCCGTCTTGGGCATTGCGGGTGACAGCTTCAGCCATGGGCTTCTCCAGCTAAACGAATCAATACATCGACCGCCATTACGCCCTGTCCTGCTGGCAACACCAGTACCGGGTTCACGTCCAGTTCCAGCAGCGCGTGTGCATGGGCCTGGGCATAGGCGGCAATCGCCATCGCAGCATCGAGCAGCGCCTCTACATCGCCTGCCGCCTTACCCCGAAAACCGGCCAGCAGCGGCCAGACTTTGAGCGACTGCAAGGCCTGCAGCACCTCGTCCCGGGCCACGGGAAACAACAGGGTGCGGGCGTCTTGCAGCAATTCCACCAAGATGCCGCCTGCGCCCACCGTGAGCGACAGGCCAAACTGCGCATCACGTTGCACACCCACGATGATTTCGGCCACTACCTGGTTGGCCATGTGCTCGACTAAAAAGCGGTCGGATAAGGCGCTCATATTCGCTACGGCGGCGCGCACGCCTTCGGCGTTTTGCACGTTCAGTCGCACACCGCCGGCCTCCGTCTTGTGCGCCAACTGGGCCGATACCGCTTTGACCACCACCGGGTAGCCTAGGCTGTCGGCAAAAGCTGCGGCCTGTGCCGCCCTGACCACCTTGCCCTGCGGCACCGGCAGACCGAAAGCGGCCAGCGCCCGCTTGCCCGCGGCTTCGTCCAGGCTGTGCGATGGCGAAGCGATTGCGGTCAGGCGTGAGGCGGCACCTTCGTCGCCAATGGGCGCGCCCGGTCCTGAATAGGACAGCGGCACCAGATCGGCTAAGGGCTGCAAGTGCGCCGAGCGCGCGCGCGCGGCACCGATGCGAGCGGCGTGGGCGATGGCGTCCAGGCAGTCAGGTATGCCATGCATGGGCGCAATGCCCTGTGCCATCAGCGCGTTGGCGTATTCCTCGGGCAAGTCCTCGGGCAGGGAGGCCACTACGGTGGCGCCGTGGCCCCCGCTGCTTGCCGCCGCCGCAAAAGCATCTACCGTCGTGCCCCAACTGTCGGCGCTGCAGCGGTCCAGGCGCGGGTAGTCCAGCACCAGCAGGCTGGCGTCAAAGCCGCAATCCATCAGGCCGGAAAAGCATTGCGTCTGCGCTGCCAGATCGCCCCAGATGTAGGTGTGGTAATCCAGTGGGTTGGCCACGTTCACTTTGTCGCCCAGCACCGCGCGCAGACGCGCTTGCGCGGCGGGGGGGATGGCCGGCATCTCCAGGCCGCGCGGCTGCGCCAGGTCGGCCACCAGCGAGGCTTCGCCACCCGAGCAACTGGCCGAAATAATGCGCTTGCCCGAAAGCGGTCCGTGCACATGCAAAAACTTGCAAGTCTCGATCAGACCCGCCGGGTCGCGCACGCGGGCGATGCCGCAGCGGGCAAACAGTGCGTCATACAGCGCGTCCGGCCCGGCCAGCGAGCTGGTGTGGCTCATGGCAGTTTGCGCGCCCAGCGTGGACGAACCGGCTTTGAGGGCCACGAGCGGCACGCCCTGGCGCAAGGCCTTCAGGGCCACGCGGGAAAACGCGGCCACATCGTCCAGGCCTTCGATATGCAGGCCGATCACACTCACCCGCGGGTCCGACAGCAGGCTCTCGACCAGGCTCTCCATGCTGTTTCCCGCTTTGTTGCCCACGGTAATCAGGTAGGCCAGCGGCAGGCCACGGGTTTGCATGGTCAGGTTCAGGCCGATATTGCCACTTTGGGTGATCAGTGCCACGCCCTGGCTTTGGCGCTGGCCGCCATGCTGATCGGGCCACAGAGCCACGCCGTCCAGGTAATTGAGCATCCCGTAGCAATTCGGGCCTACCAGCGCCATGCTGCCCGCCGCCTGCACCAAAGCAGCTTGCAGCGCGACGCCATCGCCCCCGACCTCCGCAAAGCCCGAGGCATAACAAATAGCCCCACCGGCGCCACGCGCGGCCAGTTGGCGCACCACCTCGACCGTGGCCTGACGCGGCACGGCCACAAAGCTGGCATCCGGCGCCTCGGGCAGGTCTTGCACACTGGCAAAGCAGGCGAGGCCGTCCATCTCTTTGCGTGTAGGGTGCACTGGCCAAATGGGGCCATCAAAGCCTAAGGCTTTGCACTGGCGTACCGCCTCTTGGGCCGATGCGCCGCCAAACACCGCGATATGGCGCGGCGAAAACAAACGCCGCAGCGCTTTGGACTCGGCCACCGTTGCCATACTTAACCGCCATGCACGCGCAACATGGCGCGCGAAATGATGTGGCGTTGGATTTCGCTGGTGCCGTCCCAAATGCGCTCCACCCGCGCATCGCGCCAAAAGCGTTCTATGGGCAATTGGTTCATCAGGCCCATGCCGCCAAAAATTTGCAGCGCGTTATCGGTCACGCGCGCCAGCGCTTCCGATGCAAACAGCTTGGCCATGGCAGCGTCCGAATCGCTCATGGTGCCTTGGTCGCATTTCCAGGCCGCTTGCAGGGTCAGCAACTCGGCCGCAGCCAACTCGGTGGCCATATCGGCCAGTTTGAAACCGGTACCCTGAAACTTGCCAATCGCCTGGCCAAATTGCTTGCGTGTAGCGGCCCACTGGGTAGCCATTTCCATGACCCGCTGACCGCGCCCCACGCTGGTGGCCGCTACCGTCAGGCGCGTGGCGCCCAGCCATTCGCCCATCAAATCAAAGCCTCGGCCTTCTTCGCCCAAGCGCTTGTAGGCAGGCACGCGGCAGTCGGTAAAAAATAATTCGCACTGGTGGTAGCCCCGGTGGGACACGCAGGCCGGGCCGCGCCGCACCGTCAGGCCGGGCGAGTTCAGGTCCACCAGGAAACCGGTGATTTTTTTCTTCGGCCCGTGGCTGGTGTCTTCCACGCCGGTGGCGGCAAACAGCACCACAAAGTCGCTCATATCGGCGTGGCTGATGAAGTGCTTGGTGCCGTTGATCAGGTAGTCGGCGTTTTCCCCGCTGCCGTCGCGGCTGGCGCGGGTTTGCATGCCGCGTACGTCGGACCCGGCATTGGGCTCGGTCATGGCCAGACAATCGTGGCGCTCACCGCGTATCGTGGGCAGCAGGTATTCCTCGATCTGCGCACCCTGGCAGGCGCGCAAAATATTGCTGGGCCGCGCCACCAGCATTTGCAGTCCATAGGACGCACGCCCCAGCTCGCGCTCGAGCAAGGCCACGGTGAAATTGTCCAGCCCGCCGCCGCCGAGTTCAGCCGGCATATTGGCCGCGTACAAACCCACTTCAATGGCTTTGGCCTGAATGGACTGCGCCAACGCGGGCGGTATGGCGTCGGTGCGCTCCACCAGTTCCTCGTGCGGGTACAGCTCGTTTTCCACAAAGGCGCGGACGGTATCCACGATCATGGTTTGTTCATGGCTCAGGGCAAATTGCATGGGGGGCCTTTTTGCAGGGATAGGTTACTTTGCGTTGAACAGCATAAACGGTGGCTAGGCCTACTCATGCCGCTGCTTTGCGGCGAATACCCAGGGGCTGTCCGGCCTGCGCGGGGCGGGGCAGGGCACTGTGCGCGCGGTGCACGGCGGCCACGCGCTGGGCCACAGCGTCCGGCATAGGCGCCGCCCGGCCTTGGCGCATGTCCACATGCACCAGCATTTGCTCGCCGGTGGCTAGCAAATGGCCGTCTGTGCCGTGGTACATCGCATGAAAAATATGCATGCGCTTGTCGTCCATGTCCAGCACCTGCAGCGTCAGGCGCAAAGGCGCGCCCTCGGCCACTTCGCGGATATTGTGAATATGGGTTTGCACGGTGTAGAACGATTTGTTGTCCACATCGCGGTAGCTTTCGTCAATGCCGATATAGCGGAAATACGCATCCGAGTTGTCACCGAACACCAGCAAAAAACAGGACTCGCTCATATGCCCGTTGTAGTCCACCCATTCGGCTAGGACACGGGGCTGGTGCAAACACAGGGGCGCCGCAATCGCGGCGCTGGCATCCCAGGTTTTGGCGGGGGTGCCTTCCAGGGGCGTGCTCAGGCGTTGGGGTGGGCTGGACATGGTGTGAATCGTTACAGGGGGTGGTCAATGGCGGATAAGCGTTGCGCTCAGGTACGCTCAAGGAATTTTCAGCGCGATCTTGCCCACCAAGCGCTTGGCTACAAACTCGGCTTGCGCTTGCGCCATGTCGCGTAAATCGTAAGTGCGCGCCAACAGCGGGACAAGTTCGCCGCGCTCCACATAGCCCAGCAATTGTTCAAACACTGCGTCATCTTGCCAGGTGCAGCCCAGCAGTTGCAAATCTTTGAGGTACAGCGTGCGCAAATCTAAAGTCACCATAGGCCCGGCGATCGCCCCGGCTGTGGCATAGCGCCCGCCGCGCTGCAAGACGTCTAGCAGCGCAGGCCAGGCCGGCCCGCCGACCAAGTCGATCACCACCGCCACGCTGTCTTTGCCCAGGGACTGCAGCACATCGGCATTGCGGGCCAGGGTATGTTGCGCGCCAATGGCTTTTAAGGCGGCGTGTTTGCTGCTGCCTGCCTGCGCAATGACCTGTGCGCCGCGCAAGCGTGCCAGTTGTACCGCCGCACTGCCCACTCCACCGGATGCGCCAGTAATCAGCACGCGCTCGCCGGCTGTTACGCCGGCGCGGGTCAGCAGGTTTTCGGCGGTGGAATAGGCGCAGGGCAGGCAGGCCAGTTCGGTATCGCTTAATGTGCTTTGCACTGCCATGGCGGCGCTGGCGGCCACGCGCGTGTATTGTGCAAATCCACCGTCGCATTCCGAGCCGAAATAGTCAAAGTCATACAGCCCCGCACCGGCTTTGCGCAGCACTGGGCGCACCAGTACGCGCTGGCCTATCCGCGTGCTGTCCACGCCCGCACCTACGGCCACGATGTGCCCGCAGCAGTCGGCGCCTTGGATGCGCGGAAACTGCAGGGCTGCGCCGCCCCAGCCAGGCGCTGCGTCCGTGGCGGCATCAAAGCCCACCGATGCGTGTTGCGTTGGCCCGTCCACGGTCTTGGAGTACCAGCCGACGCGGGTGTTGATGTCGGTGTTGTTGACTGAACTGGCCGCCACGCGGATCAGGACTTCGCCCCCACGCGGCAGCGCAACGGGCAGGTCCTCGCGGTACTGCAATTGCTCGGGGCCGCCAAACCCGGTCAGCAGCACGCCGTGCATGCGCTGCGGTAGTGTGGCAGCGGCAGCCATGGCCTAGGCAGTTTTGGCCGCAGGCAGGCTGATTACCCGCCCCACATAGGGCGGACGCGGCAGGCTGCGCTGCGCTGTGGCCAGCATCTGCACCCGCGCTGCCACGTTCGGGACAAAGGGGCTGGCACGCGGCCCATCCATGTCCACGCTCAGCAGCATTTGCTCGCTGTAGGCCATCACGGTGGCATTGCCTTTGATGTGCAAGGCCAGGCCGACATGCAGGCGTTTGGCGTCATGGCCCAGTACCTGGCAATACACCTGCACCTGGGCGCCGAGCTTGACCTCATGCAAAAAATTCACGTGCGCTTCCAGCGTAAATATGGAGTGCCCGGTGGCTTGGCGTCCGGCGGCGTCCAGGCCGATCTGGTCCATCAGGCCATCGACACCGTAGCTGAACAAGACCATGTAAAAGCCATCGCGCAAATGGCCGTTGAAGTCCACCCAGTCGCTCACGACCGGGGTTTCGAAGGTGAGTAAGGTCTCAGGCATCGGGTGCAATACCGTGTTTGAGTTTGGTGGCTTTAACCGCCGCTTGTACCGCCATCAGGCAGTCGTCGCGGTAGCGCTCCCAGTCGGCGATGCTGCGCCCGTCGAGTTGCACTTGGCTGCCATCGGCCACGGCATCGAGCAGGCTGTCGGTCAGCTCGGGCGCTTCCAGTTTGGTCCAGGGCAGTTTCAGTGCCGGGCCGAACTGCGCCATAAAGTGGCGCATACCCGCGTCGCCACCGGCCAGGGTGTAAATTAAAAAACTGCCCATAAACGACCAGCGCATACCGGCACCAAAGCGGATGGCGTCGTCAATCTCGCCGGTGGTGGCCACGCCGTCGTTGACCAGATGCAGCGACTCGCGCCACATGGCCTCTAACAGGCGGTCGGCGATAAAGCCGGGCACTTCTTTGCGCACATGCAAAGGCCGCATGCTCAAAGAGCGGTAGACCTGCATGGCTGCTTGTATCGCCTCGGGCGAAGTGTTAACCCCGCCCACCACTTCCACCAAAGGCAGTAAATACACCGGGTTAAACGGGTGGCCCACCACGCAGCGCTCGGGATGCTTGGCATGGGCATAAAAATCGCTGGGCAAGAGGCCCGAGGTGCTCGAACCAATCAGCACATTGGGGCGCGCGGCAGCGGTGATTTGCGCATGCAGCGCCAGCTTCAAGTCCTGGCGCTCTGGCGCGCTTTCTTGGATGAAGTCGGCCTGCGCCACGCATTCTTCTACCGTGGCCACAAACTTCAGGCGCGATTGCGAGGCGCCGGGTGCCAGGCCTTGGCTCGTGAGCGCACCCCAGGCTTTGGCTGTGCGTTCGCGCAGCGCCGCTTCGGCGCCGGGGGCCGGGTCCCAGGCAATCACGTCCAGCCCATGGGCCAGCGCGCGCGCCACCCAGCCGCTGCCGATCACGCCGGTGCCCAATGCGGCAAAAGTCTTGATTTCAGTAACAAACGACATAGTTTTCCTTGGTTTATCCGCGCTTTTTCAGGCCCATGGCCACGCGGCCTTCGGCGGGCGTCATGGGCTTGCCGCCCAGGCGGGTGATGATTTCTACCGCGCGCTCGGTGAGCGAGCCATTGCTAGCGGGCACGCCTTTGTCCAGCCAGAGGTTGTCTTCTAGGCCCACGCGCACATTGCCGCCCAAAATCACCGACTGCGCCAGCATGGGCATTTGCGAGCGGCCAATGCCAAAGGCCGACCAGACCACGCCCGGCGGCAGGTTGTCCACCATGGCTTTCATGGTGGTGGTGTCCGCCGGTGCGCCCCAGGGAATGCCCAGGCAGAGTTGGAACAGCGGGTTCTCCAGCAGGCCTTCTTTGATCATTTGCTTGGCAAACCAGAGGTGGCCGGTGTCAAATATTTCGAGCTCGGCTTTCACGCCCAACTCGGTAATGCGTTTTGCGCCGGCGCGCAGGGCCATGGGGGTGGAAACGTAAATCGTGTCGCCATCGCCGAAGTTGAGCGTGCCGCAGTCCAGGGTGCAAATTTCGGGCAGCAATTGCTCCACATGGATCAGGCGTGCCATGGGGCCAATCAGGTCGGTGTTGGGGCCAAACTGCGTGGGGTGCTCGCCGGGGCCGATTTCTAGGTCGCCACCCATACCCGCCGTCAGGTTGACGATGACATCGACACCTGAATCGCGTATGCGGTCCATCACTTGGGCATACAAAGCAGGGTCGCGGCTGAATTTGCCGTTCTCGGGGTTGCGCACATGGCAGTGCACTACGGTGGCGCCGGCCTTGGCCGCTTCTACCGCCGCTGCCGCGATCTGCGTGGGCGTGACAGGGATAGCCGGGTGTTTGCCGACGGTGTCGCCCGCTCCCGTCAGGGCGCAGGTGATGATGACGTTGGGGTTCATAGTGCGTAGTCCGTTTCTTCGAGGTCAAGGATGGCTTTGAGCGCCTGTAAATGCAATGCGCAGGAGTCGGTAGGGTAATCGTTCCATTGGGCGCAGGCTTGGCGTGCCACCGCGTCCGGTATCAGGGCCAGCGGCCGGCCGGTGGACAGGGCCAGCACTTGCACTTTGGCGGCTTTTTCCAGGTAATAGAGTTCGTCCAGGGCCTGGGCCACGCTAGGGCCTATGACCATCACGCCGTGGTTGCCCAAAAACAGCACGCTTTTGCCGTCTTGCAGCAGGGCGGCGACGCGTTCGCCCTCGGACGTATCCAAGGCCATACCCGCATAGTGCCGGTCGTAGGCGATACGGCCATAAAAGCGACAGGCGTTTTGGTCTAGCGCCAGCCATTGAAAATCTTGCAGGCAGCACAGCGCGGTGGCATAGGGCATGTGGGTGTGCAATATGCAGCGCGCCTGTGGCAATCGCTGGTGCAAGGTGGCATGCAGGTTCCAGGCGGTGGGGTCGGCGCCCAGCGCGGCGATATCTTGGCCGCTAGGGTCCGCATCAAGCAGCAGCAGGTCGCTGGCGCGGATGCGCGAAAAATGGCTGCCCACCGGGTTGAGCAAAAACTGCTTGCCGCCTTCGGAGACTGCCAGACTGAAGTGGTTGGCGATGGACTCATGCATATCCCAGCGCGCGGCCCAGCGAAAGGCAGCGGCGAGGTCGATGCGCGCTTGGGTTAGCAGGGCTTGAGGGGGCATTCAGGGTTTCCGTTTAACTGCCACTGTAGGGCGGCTGTGTGCACTGGGGTGCTAAAGGTGCGACGCATTTTCCGCCAAAAGCGACCTGGCGCGCCTGCCCATTTTTTGCTGCGCCAATCGAAAGAATTGTCCTGCTCATTGCGCAATGCGTCGCCTTTTGGGGGCTGGGCCTTGCGCGGCTGTGTCACTATCGAGGCTTTGCTGTCTCGCGATCGCCTGTCCTCATAATTCTATGCAACTGCCTCGTTTTTCCCCGCTAACGCTCCCCTTGGCTTCCCTGCTGTCGGGCGTAAGTCTGTTGGTCGTGGGCATTGCGCTGCTGACGGTGGCTATTGGCGCGCAGGCCGGTCTGGCCAAGTACTCGGGCCTGGTCACCGGCATGATTATGTCGGCCTATTTCGCCGGTTTTGTCTATGGCACCTATGCCTGCCCCCGCCTGATTCGGCGCGTGGGCTATATCCGTGCTTTTGCCGTCATGGCCTCGGTGGCCTCGGCCCTGCCGGTGCTGCATGCTTTGTGGACCAACCCCTGGTTCTGGGGCTTGCTGCGTTTTATCACCGGGCTGTGCATTGTGGGCTTGTACATGGTGATTGAGAGTTGGCTCAATGTGGTGGCCGGGCGCGAAAGCCGGGGCAAGGTGTTTGCGGCCTATATGGCGGTCAGTGGCGTGTCTACTGCGCTGGGACAGTGGCTGATTCTGGCGGGCGACCGTTTCGGCTTTGTGCCTTTTGCTTTTGCCTCCATTCTTTTTTCCTTCGCATTGGTGCCCACCACCATGACGACCATCCGCGAGCCCAAGCAAACCCACGCGCCGTCCATGAGCCTGGTGCGCTTGTTTGCTATTTCGCCTATTGGCGCTATCGCCTCCATGGGCTCGGGTTTGATCAGCGGCACCTTTTACAGCCTGGGCAATGTGTTTGGTGCAGGCGTGGGCTTTAGCGACAGCCACACCGCGACTTTTATGGCCGCCACGATTTTGAGTGGCGCCGCATTTCAGTATCCGGTGGGCCATTTGTCTGACCGTTACGACCGGCGCTGGATGCTGGTCTGGGTGTGCCTGATCTCTTCCTTGCTCGCTGCTGTGGGTTTTTACCTGGCCCGCGAATATGAAAACCTGCTGGTGATATTGGGCATTTTGTACGGCGCGCTTTCGTTTTCGATTTACGGCCTGAGCGTGGCGCACACCAATGACTTGATCGAGCCTTCCAAAGTACTGGAGACCACCGGCGGCTTGCTGCTGCTCTACGGCATAGGCGCCACCCTGGGCCCGACCCTGGCCGGCGGCATGATGGACTACCTGGGCCCCGAGAGCCTGATGCTGTACTTTGCGTTGGTGCTACTGGCCTTGGCCGGCACCGTGCGCTTCTTTATGCTGGGCCAAAGCGCGCACATCGAGACGGCAGCGCCGCGCTCAGACTACGTCATGATGGACGCCAGCTCCCAAGCGGCCCTGCAAATGGACCCGCGCGCCTTGCCGCAAGATGCCGAATAAGGGCAAAGCCAGCGTCGGTGCACAATCGCACTGGACCGATGAGCCCCCCACTGAAAGACGCGTATGCACCACGTGACATTCACCCAAATGCAAGACGGCACGCACGAGGACTACCAGCTGCTGCACCAACTTGAGCAGGCCTATATCCGCACGCTACCCGATCGTCTGTTGGCGGCTTTGCAAGACTTGAGCGAATCCTTGCCCGGCTACCAGATCAGCCGCCTGGAGCATTCGCTGCAAAGCGCCAGCCGCGCCGAGGACGATGGCGCAGACATCGACATGGTGGTCGCCGCCCTCTTGCACGACATCGGCGACGTGCTGGCGCCAGACAACCATTCGCAAATGGCCGCTGCTATTTTGAGGCCCTATGTGCGCGCCGAGGTAACCTGGGTGGTCGAAATGCACGGCCTGTTTCAAATGCAGTTTTATGCGCACCATCTGGGAAAACCCAACGACGCTCACCTGGCCTACGCCCAGCACCCTTGGTTTGCCAGCTGCCAGCGTTTTTGCGCGCTGTATGACCAAACCGCTTTCGACCCCGCCTACCCCAGCCGCTCGCTGGCGCACTTCGCGCCCCAGCTGCGCACCGTGTTTGCGCGCCAGCCCTTTGACCCGGCGGTGTTGCAGGAGCTGGGCAAGGCTTGATTGCCGGGGCTTGGCTGCCATCAGACCACCAAAGGCGCCTCCTGCATGGCTTCGCATTGCTCTTGCAGCATGAGCACCTGGCCCTGCCAGTAGTCGCTCGAGCCGAACCACGGGAAGTTTTGCGGAAAAGTTGGGTCGCTCCAGCGGCGGGCTAGCCAGGCGCTGTAGTGGATCAGGCGCAGCGTGCGCAGCGGCTCTATCAGTGCCAGCTCGTCGCGGTCAAATTCGCGAAATTGTTCGTAACCATCCACCAGAAAACCCAGTTGGCGGCTGCGCTGGCGCCGATCGCCGCTGGCCAGCATCCACAAGTCCTGCACCGCAGGGCCGGTGCGCGCATCGTCCAGGTCCACAAAATGCGGACCCGGCCCAGCGCTGGCGGCAGCATCGGTCGGCGTCCACAAAATATTGCCCGGATGGCAGTCGCCGTGCAGGCGCAGCAGGCGTATCTGTGCTTCCCCGCTGGCCGCTTTCTTTGCGCAGAGCGCCGGGTATGCGGCCACCATGGCCAAGGCCTCGTCGCAGTGCCGTGTCCAGACGCTTTGTACGTCCAGCGGAATCATGTCCTGGCCCAGCAGCCAGTCGCGCGAGTCTTGTCCGAAGCTTTGCAAGTCCAGTGCCGGGCGGCTGGCGAATGGTCGGCGCGCGCCCACGGTGTGGATGCGCGCCAAAAAGCGGCCAATCCATTCCAGCACTTCTTCGTCGTCCAACTCGGGCGGGCGACCACCCCGGCGCGGGCTGACGCTAAACCAAAAGCCGCCAAAGCTGTGTAGTGTGGCTCCAGCCAGGCGCAGCGGCCCGATGGCTGGAATTTCTGCCTGCATCAGCTCCTCTGCAAAACTGTGCTCTTCCAAAATCTGCGCCTCGCTCCAGCGCCCGGGCCGGTAAAACTTGGCCACCACCGCGCTGCCGTCTTCCAGTTGTACTTGGTACACCCGGTTTTCATAGGAGGACAAGGCAGTCAGGCGGCCGTCACCGCGCAGTCCAAGGTAGTCGAGGGCGTCTAAGACCAGATCGGGGGTCAGCGTTTCAAAAACATGGTGCATACCCTGATTGTCAGCCCTGTACGCTTGCTCTACGCTTGGTTCCAAAATGTGTAAATGGCCCGCAGAAATTGGAGTTTGGTATGGGATTTAACGACGTCATCACCCTGCAAGGGGGCTTTGCCCCGGTGGAAGAAGAGATCACGATCGAACTGACGCAGGTGCAGGGCCAAATTCCGCGCGATCTGCATGGCATGCATGTGCGCAACGGCCCCAACCGCCGCTTCGAGGCGCCGGGACGTTACCACTGGTTTGACGGCGATGGCATGCTGCACGCAGTGCGCTTTGAAGGCGGCCGCGCCTACTACCAAAACCGCTGGATTCACACCCAGGGCTTGCAGGAAGAAACCCAGGCCGGCCACGCCCTATGGCAGGGCATCAAAGACCCACCGCGCAAGGACCGGCCCGATATGCCGCTCAAGAACACGGCTAACACCGACGTCAAATACTTTGCCGGCCACTTGCTGGCCATGTGGTATCTGGGCGGCGAGGTCTATCGCGTGCGGCCCGGCGACCTATCCACCGTGGACACTTTGGCGCTGGACCCACGCCTGGCCGGTTTGCATATCTCGGCGCATTCCAAGGTCGATGAGCGCACCGGCGAATTCATCTTTTTTTGCTACGGCAAAGAGCCACCCTATATGCACTACGGCGTACTCGATAAAAGCGGCGTGCTCAAAACACTGATCCCTGTGCCCCTGCCCGGCCCGCGCCTGCCGCACGACATGGCCATCACGCGCAACTACACCGTGTTGCATGATTTGCCTTTGTTTCAAGACCCGGTGGCCGCTGCTGCCGGGCGCCACAAGCTAGCCTTTTTCCCCGAATTGCCTTCCCGCTTTGGTATCGTCCCGCGCCACGGCAGCACGCAAGACATTCGCTGGTTTGAGGCCAGCCCTACTTATATGTACCACGTGGCCAATGCCTGGGAAGAGGACGATGGCCAAGGCGGTGTCGAAATCGTCATGACCGGCACGCCCTTCAAGCCGCAGCGCGATAGCCGTGGTCAGCCTGATGCCCAAGGCTTACCACGCCTGATCGCGCAACTAGGCATCGATTGCATGTTCTACGAGTGGCGCTTTAATTTGCGCACCGGTCAAACCCGCGAGCGGGTGCTGGACGATGTGCTCAACCAGGAATTTCCCATCATCAACAGCGCGCGCATGGGCGAGCCCACGCGCTACACCTGGAACATTTTGATGGGCAGCAGCGATCAGCCCGAAGACCCGCGCTTTTGCGGCATCGCCCGCCACGACCGGCACACCGGCACTTGCACCGCCTACCACGGCGGCATGCACCAGTGGCTGAGCGAACACAGCTTCGCGCCCAAAGATCAACACATCAACGAAGACGACGGCTACCTGGTCGGCTTTGTATGGGACGCCAAAGACGCGCGCTCCTACGTGAGTATTTTTGATGCGGCCAATGTGGCCCAAGGACCCGTCGCCCGCATCGCATTACCCCAGCGGGTACCCAATGGCTTTCATGCCACCTGGGTCAGCAACGCAAGGCTGGCACGGGGCTGGTAAATAGTTGCGCGCAAGGCTTTACATGCTTGTTCATAGGATCCGGGTTTGATCCCTTCCATGATTTTTGATCTACATGAACAGCGCGAAGCTTGGGCGCTGGACCCAACGGTTCACCATTGCAATCACGGCTCCTATGGGGCGGTGCCATCGGTCGTGCGCGAAATTCAGCGTGCAGTGCAGGACCAGGTACAACAAAACCCGGTGCGCTTTTTTGCCCGCGAAGCGCAAGACCGAGTGGCCGCTGCGCGCGCACAAATTGCAGCATTTTTAGGTCAGCAGCCCGAACAGATCGCCCTGGTGCGCA
>CAMBFO010000054.1 GCA_945865675.1 Comamonas sp. lk | reverse complement strand
TGCACGCGCAGGCCGTCATGCTTGAGCTTTTCTAGGGGCGTCATCAGCGATTTGCCGCGCAGCACTTTGATGGGGTTCATGTGTGCCACAAAGTCGCGCACATACGTGTTGGCTGGATTGAGCACCACTTGCTCGGGCTCGCCCGATTGCACAATGCGTCCGCCGTCCATGATAGTGATTTGGTTGCCCAGTTTGATGGCTTCGTCCAGGTCGTGGCTGACAAAGACGATAGTTTTCTTCAGTTGTTTTTGCAATTGCAAAAGTTCTTGTTGCAAGTGCTCGCGTATCAACGGGTCCAGCGCAGAAAAAGGCTCGTCCATCAGCAAAATGTCTGCGTCGGTGGCAAAGGCGCGTGCCAGGCCAACACGCTGTTGCATACCACCGGAAAGCTGGTGCGCATATTTTTTGCCCCATTGCGCTAGGCCCACCAACTCCAGCTTTTCGGCAACGACTTTGTCACGCTGTACTTTGGGCATGCCGCTCAGTTCCAGACCCAGGCCCACGTTTTCGGCGACGGTGCGCCAGGGCAACAGCGCGAACTGCTGAAACACCATGGCCACCCGCGTGGTGCGCAGGCGGCGCAGGGTCGCAGCGTCGCAGCGCGTCAGGTCCACATAGCCGCCGGGCCCTGCGTGCGTGTCACGTATCAGCACGGCGCCCCGGTTGGCTTGGTTCAGGCCGTTGAGGCAACGCAGCAGCGTAGATTTGCCCGAACCAGATAAGCCCATGAGTACCGAGATTTCGCCCTCGGCGATTTGCAAATTGCAATCGGCCGCGCCCAGCACCGCGCCGGTGGCATCCAAAATTTCTTGCCGGGTTTTGCCAGCATCGAGCAGCGCCAAGGCTTGCGCACTGTGTTTGCCGAAGACCACGTCTACATTTCGAAACTCGGCCATGGGGGCGGGTCTGGTTTGTGGGCTCGGGCCTTCAGTCATGGCTGCGGGTTTTGCACAGGCGGTCGAGGACGATTGCAACGATCACTATCGCCAACCCAGCCTCAAAGCCATCGGCGATATTGACCGAGTTGAGCGCACGCACCACCGGCTTGCCAAGACCGTCGGCGCCCACCAGCGCGGCGATCACCACCATGGACAGACTCAGCATGATGCACTGCGTGATGCCGGCCATGATGTTGGGCAGGGCCGAGGGGATCTCCACCTTAAGTAGCAACTGCCAGCGCGTTGCACCAAAGGCTTGGCCCGCTTCAATCAGCGGGCGCGGCACCGAGGCAATGCCCAGGGTGGTGAGGCGGATAGGTGCGGGCAGGGCGAAGATGACGGTGGAGATCAGCCCCGGCACCACGCCCAGCCCAAAGAGGATGAGCGTGGGTATCAGGTACACAAAAGTAGGGATGGTCTGCATCAAGTCCAGCAGCGGGCGCAAGGCTGCTTCTAGCCAAGGCCGGTGCGCTGCCGCAATGCCGATGGGCACCCCGATGAGCACGCAGCTGAGTGTGGCAAACAAGACCAGAGACAGCGTCTCCATGGTCTCGGTCCAGTAGCCCATGTTGATGATCAGGAGCAATGCCGCTCCAACAAATACGGCCAGCTTGACCGAGCGCTGCAGCGCCCAGGCCAGTGCGGTGAGCAGCGCCACCATGATGAGCGGTTGCACCCACAAGAGCACCCCGGTAAAACCCAGCACCAGGGCGCTGAGGTTTTCGGATACCGCGTCAAACAACCAAGGTGCGCTTTGGGTGATGCGCTCAACTCCCGCCGCGATGGATTCGCCCAGCGGGAGCTTGTTGTCGGTGAGCCACGCAAGCGCAGCTTCCAGACCGGCCGCCATCGGCTTACTTGATGATCATCGCCGGTGTGACGTCCTTGTCGTCAAAGGTTTTGACGCCAGCGAGCCAGTTGCCCCAGGTGGAGGCATTGCCTTTGAGCCAGGCTTGGGCAGCGGCTTCGGGCTTCATTTTTTTGTCCAGGATGGAGGACATAATTTCGTTTTCTGCTTCCAGGCTGAACTTGGTGTTTTTCAGCAGCTTGCCGACATTGGCGCATTCGGTGGAATAGCCTTTGCGCGTGTTGGTATAGACCGTGGCGCCGCCAAAGTTGGGGCCGAAGAAGTCGTCACCACCGGCCAAATAGGTCATTTTGATTTTGCTGTTCATGGGGTGCGGTGCCCAGCCTAAAAACACAATCCATTCTTTCTTAGGTACGGCGCGCACGACTTGGGAGACCATGCCCGCTTCGCTAGACTCAACGATCTTGAAGCCGCCCAGGCCAAAAGCGTTTTTCTTGATCATGTCCAAAATCAGCCGGTTGCCGTCATTACCTGGTTCGATACCGTAAATTTTCTTGCTGAACTTGTCGGCGTTCTTAGCCAGGTCGGCAAAGGTTTTGACACCGGCTTCGGCCACATACTCGGGCACCGCCAGGGTGTACTTCGCACCTTCCAGGTTGGCGCCAAGGGTTTCTACCGAGCCATCGGCCGCGTAGGGCTTGATATCGGCTTCCATGGACGGCATCCAATTGCCCAAAAACACATCAATCTTTTTTGCCTTGAGACTGCTATAGGTCACTGGAACCGAGAGTACTTGTGCTGAGGGCTTGTAGCCGATGCCTTTGAGGATTTCTGACATAACGGCGGTGGTAGCGGTGATGTCGGTCCAGCCCACGTCCGCAAAACGCACGGCTTTGCAGGAGGCAGGCTCGGCCGCCTGCGCCTGACCCAGCAGCGAGAAAGACGCGGCCAGCGCAGCAGCGGCCAGGGCCAAGGGTCGGGTAAAAAGGGAAGTATGTGGCATACGGGTCTCCAAAAAATTATTCGGTTATTTAATTTCACCTGCGCGCGCACCCGCAAACTGGGCTGCCAAAGCGCAAGAAATTTCATGGTACACCGACTGCGTGCCAAAAGTCCCCTACGCGCGCAAATTTGCCGCCCCCGAGCCAGAGCCCGCCGCTCAATACAATGCGCCGGCCCCCTTTGAGGACACCGGATGACCACCTTGAGCACCAGCGCCAACCCCCATGAGCCCAGCCAAAACACTGCATTGGCGCAGGAGTTTGTGCAATTTGCCATCGCCTCGGGCGTATTGCGCTTTGGCCAATTTAAGACCAAGGCTGGACGCCTGAGCCCCTACTTCTTTAATGCTGGATTGTTTGACGACGGCGCCAAGCTGGGCCGTTTGGCGCAGTTTTATGCCCAGGCTTTGCTTGCCAGCGGCGTGCAGTTCGATATGTTGTTCGGCCCTGCTTATAAAGGCATTCCGCTGGGCGCGGCGGTGGCCGTCGAGCTGGCGCGCCTGGGCCACAACCTGCCTTTTGCCTATAACCGCAAAGAGGCCAAAGACCATGGCGAAGGCGGCACGCTGGTGGGTGCGCCTTTGCAAGGCCGGGTGCTGATTGTTGATGACGTAATGAGCGCAGGCACCGCAGCGCGCGAATCGATCGCTCTGATCCAAGCCGCAGGAGCGACACCGCATGCTGTCGCGATTGCCCTGGACCGCCAGGAAATGGCCACCGAAAAACAGGCCGATGGCAGTACCCGCGACGTGCCCTACAGCGCCGTCCAATATGTGCGCCAAAACCTGGGCTTGCAAGTGTGCGCGATTGCCAATTTGGATGATTTGCTGACCTACCTGCAAACCCAAGTCGGCGACACTATGGGCGAACACCGCCAGCGGGTGCAGGCCTACCGGGCACGCTACGGCGTGGCCTAAAGACCTGATGGTCCTTAGCGCCTAAGCACTGTTTGCCATGGCTTCTGACTTTGGCTATAACGAATACCTGTGCGACCAGTTGCAGGACGCAGGCACCATCACCTACCGAAAAATGTTTGGCGAATACGCCCTGGCGTTTAGCCGGGCTGATAGCGATTAGATTCCTGGCGCCTACGCTGGTGCGGCGGCAGACAAGCGCACATCAGCGCTTGGTATACATCTGGTTAAAGCTTGCGCCTTCGGCGAACTGCTCTCTATCAGCTTTCTCCCAGCCGCCGAAGGCTTCATTTATGGTGAAGCGTTTGATCCTCGCAAACTGGTGCGACCGCGCGCAGGGCGGGTGTTTTTAGCTTGAGGCGGCGTTAAGGAGCTATGTCTCTAACAAAAATGAATGGCATATACTTTGGTATCTACCGTCTACTGCCGGGAGGCCCTCCGTGTCCCAAGCCGCCAAACTATTTGCCAATGGCCGCAGCCAGGCCGTGCGCCTGCCCGCCGCGTTTCGATTTGACGCGACCGAGGTCTTTATACGCAAAGATGCGCTTACCGGTGACGTCATCCTTTCCAGGCGACCGCATGACTGGGATGGATTTTTGGTGGCTGCGCAAGCCATCGAGGATGCCGATGGTTTTCTGAGCCCCGCAGAGCGACTGGCCGCAGGGCACACGCAATCGCCGGACCGGGACCCTTTAGACGCGATGTCCAAGCCGCTTGGGCACTGAACATCAGCATGACAAGCCTTTACATGCTGGACACCAACATGGTGAGCCACATCATCAAGCGCCAACCCCAAGCTATTGCGCGCTTATTGGAAGTACCTATGCACAGCGTATGCATATCCGCCGTCACGGCGGGCGAGTTGGCCTTTGGCCTGGCCAAGCGCCCGCAGGCAATGGCTTTAAGAGAAGCAGTCAACGAGTTTTTACGCCGTGTGGAAGTGATGCCTTGGGATGCTGCAGTCGCGCAAAGCTACGGCACGCTGCGTGCAGCGCTATATAAAAAGGGTACGCCGCTGGCCGCGCTGGATTTACAAATTGCGGCGCATGCCCTGCATTTAAAAGCGATGCTGGTGACCAATGACAGAGTGTTTGCGCGCGTGGGTGGCTTGGCTGTGGAGGATTGGCTGAAGGCATAGAAACCGCTTTTGCCAATGGAGTCGATATCCCTATAACGGATATTCCGCCGCAATGCGTTCAGTTCCGGCCTTTTGTTTGCACGGAGTACCGCGAATAAGGCGATATCAACCCAGTTTCTTTAGCAACAAAGCATTAACCTGCGCCGGGTTGGCCTTGCCCTTGCTGGCTTTCATGATGGGACCGACCAAGCCGTTCAAGGCTTTGGCGTTGCCGGCTTTGAACTCTTCGACGTTTTTCGGGTTAGCGGCCAGCACCTCGTCGATGATGGCTTCCAAGGCGCCAGCGTCGTTCATTTGCTTGAGGCCTTTGGCTTCGATGATGGCGTCAACACGTGCTGCGCCAGAGGTGCCCTGTGCATCTTCGCCCTCGCTCCATAAGGCATCAAATACTTGCTTAGCTGCGTTGTTGCTGATGGTGTCGTCAGCGATACGCTGAATCAATGCCCCGAGCTGCGTTGCCTTCACGGGCAACTGCTCAATGCCCAGGTCATCGGCATTCATACGTCGCGACAACTCGCCCATGATCCAGTTGCTCGCTAACTTCGCTTGTCCGCAGGCCTTGGCTGTCGCTTCAAAATAAGCTGCCATCGCCTTGCTTTGCGTAAGCGTCGTTGCATCGTATTCAGGCAAACCGTATTGCGTGACAAAGCGCTCGGCCATCACACGCGGTAACTCTGCCATCTCACTGCGCACGCGCTCCACCCATTCGCGCGAGATCACCAGCGGTGGCAAATCCGGGTCGGGGAAATAGCGGTAATCGGCGGCGTCTTCTTTAGTGCGCATGGCGCGGGTCTCGCCGGTGTCGGGGTTGAACAGCACGGTAGCTTGTTGGATGGCGTGACCGTCTTCGATTTGTTCAATTTGCCAGCGCACTTCATAGTCGATGGCCTGCTGCATGAACTTAAAGCTGTTGAGGTTTTTGATTTCACGGCGTGTACCCAGCGGCGCGCCGGGTTTGCGCACCGACACATTGGCGTCGCAGCGGAAACTGCCCTCTTGCATATTGCCGTCGCAAATGCCAATCCAGGTGACAATCTTGTGCAGCTCTTTGGCATAGGCTACCGCCTCTTCGCTGGAGCGCATATCGGGCTCGGTAACGATTTCTAAAAGCGGCGTGCCAGCGCGGTTGAGGTCGATGCCCGATTGACCGATGAAATCTTCATGCAAAGACTTGCCCGCGTCCTCTTCCAAATGCGCACGCACTAGGCGCACGGTTTTTTTCTCGTCACCCAAAAAGAAAGAAACTTCGCCACCTTGCACCACGGGGATTTCAAACTGGCTTATTTGGTAGCCTTTGGGCAGATCAGGGTAAAAATAATTTTTACGCGCAAAGATGCTGCGCTCTGCAATGTGCGATCCCAGCGCCAGCCCGAGTTCGATGGCACGTTCCACCGCGCCCTTGTTCATCACTGGCAACGTGCCCGGCAAGGCCAGGTCCACGGCACAGGCTTGCGTGTTGGGCGCAGCGCCGAAGGCGATAGATGCGCGGCTGAAAATCTTGCTTTGCGTGGAGAGTTGGGCGTGGGTTTCAAAGCCGATGACGACTTCGTAGCCGTGGACCAGTTTGGCGGCGCTCATGCGGCACCTCCTGGGGCCTGGGTGTGGTGGTCTGTGTGCAATTGGTATTGGTGCGCCACGTTCAGCAATTTGGATTCCTGCAAATAATTGCCGATGAGTTGCATGCCCACTGGCATACCGCTTGCACCAAACCCGACCGGCAGGCTCATGCCCGGCAAGCCCGCAAGCGATGCGGGCAGCGTGAAGATGTCAGCCAAATAGTTTGCTAGCGGATCGTCTGATTTATCGCCCAGCTTCCATGCAGTGGTCGGTGCGACTGGACCGGCAATCACGTCGCATTGACTAAAGGCCTGCTGAAAATCATCCGCAATCATGCGGCGGATTTTTTGCGCCTGCAGGTAGTAGGCATCGTAATAGCCGTGCGACAACACATAAGCGCCTATCATGATGCGGCGTTTCACTTCTTCTCCAAAAGCTTCGCTGCGGGTTTTTTCATACATGTCCGCCAGGTCTGAAAAGTCGTTGGCCCGGTGGCCAAATTTCACGCCATCAAAACGGCTGAGGTTGCTTGATGCCTCTGCCGGCGCGATGATGTAGTACACAGGGATAGACAACTCGGTGCGCGGCAGAGCGATAGGCACCAGCGTGGCACCTTGGGATTGCAATTGTTTTAACGCTGCGTCGATGGCGCTGCGCACATCGCCGGACAAGCCCTCGCCAAAAAACTCGTTCGGAAGGCCCACACGCAATCCTTGAAGCGGCCGGGTTAGCGTGCGCGAAAAATCCTCGTTTGCCACATTCAGCGAAGTCGAATCCCGGTCCAGGTCGGGGCCACACATGGCTGATAGCAGTAAAGCGCAATCCTCGGCGCTGCGCGCCATCGGCCCGGCCTGGTCTAGGCTAGACGCAAACGCCACCATGCCGTAGCGCGAGGCGCGGCCGTAAGTGGGTTTGATGCCCGTTATGCCGCAAAACGCCGCTGGCTGGCGGATGGAGCCGCCGGTGTCGGTGCCGGTTGCGGCAGGGGTCAGGCGCGCTGCCACTGCCGCCGCGCTGCCACCGGATGAACCGCCGGGGATACGGGTGGTGTCCCAGGGGTTGGTGACCGCGCCATAAGCCGAGTTTTCATTGGCCGAGCCCATGGCGAATTCATCGCAATTGAGTTTGCCCAGCGTCACCATACCCGCATCGCGCAGACGCGCGACCACGGTGGCGTCAAACGGCGAGCGGTAGTCCTTCAATATCTTGGAGCCCGCCGTAGTGGCAAAATCTTGCGTGACAAAAATGTCTTTGTGCGCGATAGGCACGCCTTCTAAAGGGCCAGCGATGCCTGCCGCGATTTTGTCGTCCGAGGCTTGGGCTTGCGCCAGTGTCACTTCGCTGTGGATGTCCAAAAAAGCATTGTGCGGGTTACCGCCCATGCGCGCCAGAAAACGCGTGGCAACTTCCACCGCGCTGACTTCTTTGTTTTTCAGCATCGCTGCCAACTGCGCCACGCTTTTGTTGTGCAAATCACCCATGGTTTACTCGATCACTTTCGGCACCAGAAACAGACCGCGCTCCACTGCCGGTGCGCTGCGTTGGTTGGCCTCTCGCTGGTTGGGCTCGTTCACCACGTCTTCGCGCAAACGCAGCGTTATGCCGAGTTCGTCGGCGTCGGCAATCGCCTTAGTTAATCCTTGCATGGCATCTACCGGATGCGCCATCGGCACCACGCCGGTCGTGTCCACCGCGCGCATTTGCTCGACGATCTCAAAAAAACCATTGAGCTGGCCAAGCAGGCGTTGGGCGGCGTGCCGGTCAAACTGCAGCCGGGACAGATGCGCTAGGCGGTCTATATCGTGGGAGGTCAAGGACATGTGAAAAAGCGGTCTTTACAGGGTAGTTTGCTGAAGGCGAGCCCTCGCTTAAGGAGGGATTTTGGGGGCAATGGGTTATTATCCCGCCTTTGGCCTGCACGGCGTTTTCCTCTGCCGTTTGCGCCTGAATTCAGCCATTTACCGACATTACACAGACGATGCAGCATGCGACCGCGCTGCATGTCGACAAGGACACGCCATGTTTGGAGCATTTACCCGTTACTTTTCCACCGACCTGGCCATCGATCTGGGCACCGCCAACACCCTGATTTTTGTGCGCGACAAAGGCATTGTGCTCGACGAGCCTTCGGTGGTCGCCATCCGCCACGAAGGTGGCCCGCAAGGCAAAAAATCTATTCAAGCGGTCGGCAAAGAAGCCAAGGCCATGCTGGGCAAGGTGCCTGGCAATATTGAAGCCATCCGTCCCATGAAAGACGGTGTGATTGCCGACTTCACCGTGACCGAGCAAATGCTCAAGCAGTTCATCAAGATGGTGCATCCGCGCAGTGTGTTTCGGCCCAGCCCGCGCATAATTATTTGCGTGCCCTGCGGCTCCACCCAGGTTGAGCGCCGCGCTATCCGTGAATCGGCCCTGGGCGCCGGTGCCAGCGATGTGTACCTGATTGAAGAACCTATGGCGGCGGCCATCGGCGCCGGGCTGCCGGTCTCCGAAGCCTGCGGCTCCATGGTGGTGGACATTGGCGGCGGCACCACCGAAGTGGGCGTCATCTCGCTAGGCGGCATGGTTTACAAAGGAAGCGTGCGCGTGGGTGGTGATAAGTTTGATGAGGCCATCATCAACTACATCCGTCGCAATTACGGCATGCTGATCGGCGAGCCTACGGCCGAAGCCATCAAAAAACAAATCGGCTCGGCCTTTCCTGGCTCTGAAGTCAAGGAAATGGAAGTGCGTGGCCGCAATCTGTCTGAAGGCGTGCCCCGCTCCTTCACCATTTCTTCCAATGAAATTTTGGAAGCACTGACCGACCCGCTCAACAACATCGTTTCGGCGGTAAAAAACGCGCTGGAACAAACTCCGCCCGAGCTGGGCGCTGATATTGCTGACCGGGGCATGATGCTCACCGGCGGCGGCGCGCTCTTGCGCGACCTGGATCGCTTGCTCGCCGAGGAAACCGGCCTGCCGGTGCTGGTAGCCGAAGACCCCTTGACTTGTGTGGTGCGCGGTTGCGGCATTGCATTGGAACAAATGGAACGCTTGGGCTCTATTTTTACCAACGAATAAGCGCCGGACACAGCGATGGCGCTGGCTTCGCTGGGCCGAGACCCCCCTCCGTTTTTCCGACAAGGCCCCTCGGCCCTGTCGCGTTTGGTGGTGTTCAGTGCTATGGCGCTTTTGCTGATGGTGGCCGATGCGCGGTTTCACATGGTGCAGCCCTTGCGCGCCAGCATTGCTACCGTGCTCTACCCGCTGCAATGGCTGGTGCTACAACCTTTGGTTTTATCGCGGCAGGCCAATGCGCGTATGGACGGCATGTTCGTCAATGAAATCGCGCTGCGCCAATTACGCCAGCAACTGGCCGAGCAGCGCCAGCGCGCCCAGCAAACCGAACAGCTCACGCTGGAAAATCAGCGTTTGCGCGGCATTTTGAATTTGCAGGAGCGCCAATTGCCCGGCACGCTTGCCGCCCAGGTGGTGTATGACGCTGCCGACCCCTACACCCGCAAAGTGGTGCTGGATAAGGGTGAGCGCCAGGGTGTGCATCTGGCCTCGCCAGTGATTGATGAGTTTGGTGTGATCGGCCAGGTGACGCGCGTCTTTCCCCTGTCTAGCGAGGTGACGCTGATTACCGACCGCGACCAGGCGATTCCGGTGCTCAATGTGCGCACCGGTGCACGTGGTGTGGCCTATGGTGAAACCACCCGCAATGCCGATGCGCTGGAACTGCGCTTTATGGCCGCCAATGCGGATGTGGCGGTTGGCGATGTGCTCACCACCAGCGGTGTCGATGGCGTCTATCCGCCGGGCTTGCCGGTGGCCCGTGTGGACAAAGTCGAGCGGCGTACCGAAGCGGTGTTTGCGCGTATCGAATGCGTGCCTATCGCCATGGTCGCGGGCACCCGCCATGTGTTGGTGCTGCAGCCCGCCGCGCAGGCCGCGGTGGCGCGACCGCCTCCCGAGCCCGAGCACAAGCCTGTGCGAAGTGGAGGCCGCCGATGATCATGCGACCGGGTCAACGCCTGCTTATGCCGGTGAACCCCGCATTTTTATGGCTGAGCCTGCTATTGGCTTTTTCTGCCAACATGCTGGGCAATATGCTGTTGTGGGGCCGCGCCGCCTGGGCGCCTGATGTGCTGTCCATCGTGCTGGTGTTTTGGACGGTACACCAGACTATGCGGGTGGGTATCGCCGCCGCATTTGTGTTCGGCTTGATGCTCGATGTGTACCAGGGGGGCTTGCTCGGGCAGCACGCCATGGCCTACACGGTGCTGAGCTATTTTGCGATCATGGTGCACCGTCGCTTGCTCTGGTTTAGTTTGTCTGAGCAAACCTTGCAAGTATTGCCCTTGTTTGCGCTAGTGCATACGGTGGAGCTACTGCTCAACGCCATGATTGGCGGCAATTTTCCGGGCTGGTGGGTGCTGATGGCACCGGTAGGTGAGGCGCTGCTGTGGCCGGTAATCAGCGCGATGCTGCTGGCGCCGCAGCGCCGCGCGCCGGACCCGGACGACAACCGTCCGCTCTAGCCAAAGCGCCCCATGGACTTGCGTAATATCGACCACGACTTGCACCGTTTTCGGCAGCGCATTTTTGTGTTCACGATACTGGTGTTGGTGTGCTTCGTGCTGTTGCTGTTGCGCTTGATGTATTTGCAGTTATGGCGCCACGACGACTTGCTGGCGCAGGCCGAAAGCAACCGTACCGCTATCGTGCCTATCGTGCCCAACCGGGGCTTGATTCAGGACCGTAACGGCATTGTGCTGGCCAGCAATTATTCGGCTTACACGCTTGAAATAACGCCTTCAAAAACCAATGGGCTCGAAGCAACCATAGACGCTTTATCCGAGGTCATTGAAGTCACACCGCGCGACCGGCGCCGCTTCAAAAAACTGCTCGACGAGTCCAAGACCTTTGAGTCCCTGCCTTTGCGCAACCGCTTGACTGATGTCGAGGTGGCGCGCTTTGCAGCCCAGCGCTTTCGTTTTCCTGGCGTAGAGATCAAGGCCCGCTTGTTTCGTAATTACCCGTATGGTGAATTGGCCAGCCATGTGATCGGCTACATCGGGCGCATCAACCAAAGTGAAAAAGAAAAAATCGAAGACGACGATGACCAGGCCAATTACCGTGGCACTGCCTACATCGGCAAGCTCGGCGTGGAGCAAAGTTTTGAGCGCCAGTTGCATGGCATTACCGGCGTTGAACATATTGAAACCTCGGCCGGCGGCCGGGCTACGCGGCGGCTCAGTAGCAGCAAAGCCACGCCAGGCGATACCGTGGTTTTGACCATCGACATCAAGTTACAGCAGTTGGTGGAGAGCATGTTTGGCGAGCGGCGCGGCGCGCTGGTGGCTATTAACCCGCAAAACGGCGATGTGTTGGCCTTTGTCAGCAAACCTACTTTTGATTCGAATCTATTTGTCGAAGGCATCGACCAGGAAAGCTGGCAAACGCTCAACGAATCGCCAGACAAGCCCTTGCTTAACCGCGCTTTGCGTGGCACCTATCCGCCAGGTTCGACCTACAAACCCTTTATGGCGCTGGCCGCGCTGGAGACCGGCACGCGCAAACCCAGCACCTTGATCAACGACCCGGGCTTTTATATGTTTGGCGGTCACCGCTTTGGCAGCCCGGAAAATGAACGTGGCGGCATCATGGACATGCGCCGGGCGATTGTGGAGTCGAGCAACGCCTATTTTTATTCGCTGGCTAACGAGTTGGGCGTGGACACCATGCACGACTTTATGAAGCCCTTGGGCTTTGGCCAGACGACCGGTATCGATGTGTTGGGCGAAGTGCGAGGTGTGCTGCCCAGCCAGGAATGGAAGCGGCGCTATTACAGCAAGCCCGAACTCCAAAAATGGTATGCGGGTGAGACGATTTCTCTGGGCATAGGCCAAGGCTACAACAGCTTTACCATGCTGCAGCTGGCGCAGGCCACGGCCACTGTGGCCAACAAAGGAATCAAATACACACCGCGCCTGGTGCTGGCCACCGAAGACGCCAGCAAGCATGCGCGCATTGAGCGCCCGGCCCCGCCCCCCCAAGACCTGAAGCTTTCACCCGAAAACGTCCACGTGATTGTTCAGGCCATGGTCGGCGTGACCCAGGAAGGCACCTCGGCGCGCGCGTTTGCCGGGGCTGGCTACTTGAGCGGCGGAAAAACCGGCACGGCCCAGGCGGTGAGCCTAGCCAAGAACGAAAAATACAACGCGGCGCGCATGGCTGAGCACCAACGTGACCATTCCTTGTACATCGCATTTGCGCCCGCTGAGGACCCGAAAATCGCGTTGGCCGTGATTGTGGAAAACGCGGGCTTCGGATCCACGTCGGCAGCGCCGATTGCCAGGCGCGTGTTTGATTACTGGCTGTTGCAGCACTACCCCAATGACGAAGACTTGGCCGCCGTGCGCAAAGGCCAGGCCACCGCACCCATTGGCAAACCGCGCATGGTGGCCGAGGTCAGCTGGCCGCCGCCTTTGCAAACCGCTGAGCCGCCAGGCTTGGTCGTAAAACCCTAAGCGCCGCGCTGCATCAGGCCAGAAACGCATCCCAGGAGGTTTTGGCAATCAAAGCCGCTACCACCAGCATAAACACGACGCGCACAAAGCCGGTGCCGTGTTTGAGCGCCAAATGGGTGCCCGCCAGGCTGCCCACCATATTGGACAGCGCCATGGCCAGCACCAGATGCCACCAGACATGGCCTTTCCAAGCGAACAAAACCAGGGCCGCCAGATTGCTGGCGGTATTGAGCAACTTGGCGCTGGCCGATGCATGCAAAAAGTCATAGCCAACCACACGCACCAGCAAGAACACAAAAAAACTGCCGGTCCCCGGCCCGAAAAAACCATCGTAAAACCCCACCAGCGCCCCGATGCTTGCAAGCACCAGTGTTTCGTGGCGGCCTGCAAAGCGCGGCGCATGTTCGCGCCCTAAGTCTTTTTTCGCCAGCGTATAAGCCAGCAATAAGACCAACAGGCCAGGCAGAATTTTGCGCAGCAATTCGGGCGAGACCACGGTAACCAGCCAGGCGCCGGCGAATGCGGCTAGCAAGGCTGCTAGCGCCGCGGGTAGCAGCGCACGCCAGGCCATGCGGACCTGGCGGCTGTATTGCAAGGTGGCCAATCCCGTGCCCCAAATGGATGCGCCTTTGTTGGTGCCAAACAAGGTGGCCGGCGGCGCGGACGGAAACACTGCAAACAAAGCAGGCACCAGAATTAATCCACCGCCCCCGACAATCGAATCGACAAAACCAGCTAAGAGCGAAGCGACGGAAACAAGCAGCAATTCCATGGGGGAGTGAGGTACAAAAAAAGGTGTCGCAGGAGCGCGCTGCCTGGGGCCGGACATCTAGGACGCCAAGTCCGGCCAAGTGTAGGGGCTGGCAAGTGCGCTCCAGCAGAACCGGCAAGCGAAAAAAAGCGGACAAAAAAAAGCACCGACAAGGTCAGTGCTTTTTGCCTCTTGAAGAGGTCTATCAACCTTGGCATTGCCAGAGTCTTATGGTCTCCTCGGAATCGCTCGCGGCCTGGTGGGCTGCCCTTCGCTTTTCGAAGTGTGGCCTGTATCTAGGCACCCGTGCACTGTAGTGCTGTGGCGCCGGACAAACATCAGGACTTACCCTTGCGTGTTTCCCCTTAGTTCTGGGCGTCTTCGCTTATCCACTGGGCGGCTTTTTCGGCAATCATCAGGGTGGGTGAGTTGGTGTTACCGCTGGTGATAAAGGGCATCACGCCGGCATCGACCACACGCAGCCCGGCCACGCCGCGCACATTCAGGCGCGGGTCCACGACTGCCAGCGGGTCATCGGCGCGGCCCATTTTGGTGGTGCCTACCGGATGAAAAATCGTGCTGGCAATGTCGCCGGCCAGCTTGGCCAATTCTTCGTCGCTCTGGTACTGCACGCCGGGCTTGTATTCCTCGGGTGCGAAGGCGTGCATCGCGCTTTGCGCCATGATGCGCCGGGTCACCCGCAGCGAATCGGCGGCCACTTTGCGGTCGGTATCGGTGCTGAGGTAGTTAGGTGCAATCGCCGGGGCGTCGCGAAAGTCTGGGGTGCGAATGTTGACTGTGCCTCGGCTGGTCGGGTTGAGGTTGCAGACACTGGCCGTCATGGCATTGAAGGTGTGCAGCGGCGAGCCAAAAGCGTCCAGGCTGAGCGGCTGCACGTGGTACTGGATATTCGGGTAAGGCTGCTGCGGGTCGCTGCGGGTGAAAGCGCCTAACTGGCTGGGCGCCATGCTCATGGGCCCGCTACGTTTCAAAACATATTCCAAACCGATACGTGCTTTGCCCCACAGGCTGGAGGCCGCGGTGTTCAGGGTGGGCGTATTTTTCACTTTGAAAACCGTGCGGATTTGCAAATGGTCTTGCAAATTGGCGCCTACGCCCGGCAAGTCCAGCCGCAGCGCAATGCCCTTGGATTGCAGCAGCTGGGCCGGCCCGATACCCGAGAGCTGCAGCAACTGCGGCGAAGCCACCGAGCCAGCACTCAAAATCACTTCGCGCTGCGCATGGGCGGTCACCATTTCCTGGCCATTCCAAACCTTTACGCCACTGCAGCGCAAAGGCTTTGCGGTCCCTGGGTGGTTTTCCAGCACCAGTTCGCTCGCCTGCGCGCCGGTCCAGAGTTCGAAGTTAGGCCGCGCGTAGCAGGTAGGCCGTAAAAAGGCCTTGGCCGTGTTCCAGCGCCAACCGTTTTTTTGGTTGACTTCAAAAAAGCCCACGCCTTCGTTGTCACCGCGGTTGAAATCTTCGGTCGCCGGAATGCCCGCTTGCACCGCTGCCTGGGCAAAGGCTTCGAGCACGTCCCAGCGCAGGCGCTGTTTATCCACGCGCCACTCGCCCCCGGCGTTGTGGTGGCGCAGCAGCGTGCGGTAAGGGGTATCACCGTCCTGCATCAGCGCCGGTGCGGTGCCGCGCGCGCCGTGCAAAGCGTTGGCACCTTTGTAGTGGTCTTCGTGGAGTTGGAAGTAAGGCAGGCTATTGTCCCAGCTCCATTGCGGCGCACCGGTCACATCGGCCCAGCGGGCGTAATCACGGGCCTGGCCGCGCATATAAATCATGCCGTTGATGCTGCTACAGCCGCCCAGCGTTTTTCCGCGCGGGTAGATCAGGCTGCGGCCATTGAGCCCGGCTTCGGGCTCGGTTTTGAACAGCCAATCGGTGCGCGGGTTGCTGATGCAATACAGATAGCCCATCGGGATATGAATCCAGTGGTAATCGTCGCGCCGACCGGCTTCAATCAGTAACACGCGTTTGGACGCATCAGCGCTCAGACGGTTGGCCAGCAGGCAGCCGGCCGTCCCTGCGCCGATGATGATGTAGTCAAAAGTGGTGTCGTTCATTCGGTGGATGGAGAAGCGGTATCGGCCTGCTGGTGCGCGCTTACTTGCCGCTCCATTGGGGTTTGCGCTTTTCTTGAAACGCAAGTTGGCCTTCGCGTGCGTCTTCGGTCAGGGTAAAGAGCGCAATTTGGCTCTCGGTAAAAGCCATGGATTCTTCAAACGCCATGGTCTCCATTTTCTTGAGCATGTACAGCCCGCGCCGCACCGCAGCGGGCGACTTGTCCAGCAGGCGTTCCAGCAGCCATTGCAGCTTGGCATCGACATCGCGGTCTAGGTAATTGACCAGACCAAACTCCAGCGCCTGCAGGCTGCTAATTGGTTCGCCGGTAATGCACATCTCCACCAGCGTGCGCCGCGGAATCAGGTGTTGCAAAACGCTCAGCACCTGGGCCGGGAATACGCCCACTTTGACCTCGGGCAAACCAAATACCGCATGCTCTGCGGCCACCGCCATATCGCACATGGACAAGAGGCCCATGCCCCCGGCCATGCACGCGCCGTTGACCCGTGCAACCAGCGGCACATAGCTGGATTTGGCTACGCGCAGCAGCTGCGCTAAATGGCCTAAGGGTTCGGAGTAATCGGTGGTGAAGGCCTGCGCGTTTTGCAGATCGGCCCCGGCACAAAAGGCTTTGTCGCCGGCGCCGGTGACGACGATGGCGCGCACACTGCGATTACTTTGTGCCGCGCTGATGGCCGCCGCCATACCGGCCAAAACGCCATGGCTCATGGCATTGCGGCGTGCTTCGCGGGTGATGGTCAGCCACAGTACTGGGCCGTGCAGTTCGACAGATAAATCGGGGCTGGTCAGGGCGCTGGTGTCCATACAAAATTTCCTGCGAAATAGGTTCGGTAACCGGGATCGGTGCAAGGGCTGCGACGCCCCAAGCATACAAGTGTGCGCCTAGCGCCCGCCGCCCACGTCCAAGAGCGCGCCGGTGCAGTAACTCGCTTGTGGGCTGAGCAGCCACACAATGGCGTTGGCTACCTCCTGCGCGCTGCCCGGACGCTGCATAGGCACTTGGGGGGCCAGGCGCTGCGCCCGGTCGGGTTCGCCGCCGCTGGCATGGATGTCGGTCTCGATGATGCCCGGGCGCACCGCATTCACGCGGATACCCTCGGCAGCCACTTCTTTGGCCAGGCCAATGGTGAAAGTGTCAATCGCCCCCTTGCAGGCCGCGTAGTCCACGTACTGGCCGGGGCTACCCATCCTGGATGCGGCGCTGGACAGGTTGACGATGCCGCCGCCGGTGCCGCCATAGCGCGTGCTCATGCGCAATACCGCTTCGCGGGCGCACACAAAGCTGCCCAGTACATGGGTGCTCAGCATGCGCGAAAGACGCGCCACGCCCATAGCGTCCACGCGGGAGCTGACATCGACCACGCCGGCGTTATTGACCAAGGCCGCCAAGGGCCCCCACTTGGCGTCCATGCGCGCAAACATCGCCATCACCTCGTCTTCGCGGCTGACATCGGCTTGCAATGCCATGGCCTGGCCGCCGCTGTCGCGGATGCTGCGTACCACCTCGTCGGCAGCCAGGGAGTTGGATTGGTAATTGACCGCGACCGCATAGCCCGCTTGCGCTGCGGCCAGCGCGGTGGCCGCGCCAATGCCGCGCGAGCCCCCGGTGACCAGCAGGACCGGAGCGTTCATAGGCGCCGCCGCATAGACGTTGGTCAGGCCTTGCGCAGGGCGCGCGCCGCGTCCAGCGCAAAATAGGTGAGCACCCCATCTGCGCCAGCGCGTTTGAAGGCCAGCAGGCTCTCCAGCATCACGGCCTCACGGTCGAGCCAGCCGTTTTGCGCTGCAGCCATAAGCATGGCGTATTCACCGGACACCTGATAGGCAAAGGTAGGCACCTTGAATTCGTCTTTAACACGGCGCACCACGTCCAGGTAGGGCATGCCGGGCTTGACCATCACCATGTCGGCGCCCTCGGCAATGTCCATGGCCACTTCGCGCAGCGCCTCGTCGCTATTGCCCGGATCCATTTGGTACACCTTTTTATTGCCTTTGCCCAGATTGGCGGCCGAGCCCACAGCGTCACGGAAGGGGCCGTAAAACGCGCTGGCGTATTTGGCGCTGTAGGCCATGATGCGGGTGTGTACCAGTTTTTCCGCTTCCAGCGCCTGGCGGATGGCGCCTATGCGCCCGTCCATCATGTCGCTGGGTGCCACGATATCCACGCCGGCGCG
>CAMBFO010000053.1 GCA_945865675.1 Comamonas sp. lk | reverse complement strand
CATGTGGCCGGACTCACAGACGCCAACAGCACCGAGTTCGACCCGGACAGCCCCAACCCGGTGATTGCGCTTATCACCGAATGGAAGGACAAAGACGGAACCATCCAAACCCGCGACCACAATTCCGACATGGGCGGCACCATGCGCCTGGGGGCGCAAAGTTCGGATGTGGCACAGAACACGATTGCGCATGAAATTTACGGTGATGTGGTCACTGAGCGCCACCGCCACCGCTACGAAGCCAATGTGCATTTCTTAGACCGCTTGCGCGCTGCGGGCCTGGTCATCTCCGCCCTCACCCAACGCGAGCAATTAACCGAAATGGTGGAGTTGCCCCAAAGCGTGCACCCCTGGTTTGTGGGGGTGCAATTCCACCCAGAGTTCAAATCCACCCCTTGGAATGGACATCCTTTGTTCAATGCGTTTATCAAAGCGGCGTTGGACCACCAGCGCGATGGCAAAAACCTCAAGGTGGCTGCGTGAAGCTGTGCGGCTTTGAGGTCGGGCTGGACCAGCCCTTTTTTCTGATTGCCGGCCCCTGCGTGATCGAGTCCGAGCAATTGCAAATGGACACAGCGGGCACGCTGAAAGACATCTGCGTGAGCCTGGGCATTCCGTTTATTTTTAAAAGCAGCTTTGACAAAGCCAATCGCTCCAGCGGCAGTACCTTTCGCGGGCCGGGCATCGACAAGGGCCTGGAAATTTTGGCCAAAGTCAAGCGCGAGCTACAGGTGCCGGTACTTACCGATATCCACAGCGAAGACCAAATTGCCCAGGTCAGCAGCGTGGTCGATGTGCTGCAAACGCCAGCTTTTTTATGCCGCCAGACCGATTTCATCCGCGCAGTCGCCCAATCGGGTAAACCGGTAAACATTAAAAAAGGCCAGTTTCTGGCGCCAGGCGACATGAAAAATGTCATCGACAAAGCCCGTGCGGCTGCGCGTGAAGCCGGGCTGGAGGAAGACAACTTCCTGGCCTGTGAGCGCGGCGCAAGCTTTGGCTACAACAACCTGGTCAGCGATATGCGCAGCCTGGCCATCATGCGCAACACCGGCGCGCCGGTGGTGTTTGATGCCACCCATTCAGTGCAGTTGCCCGGCGGGCAAGGCACCAGCAGCGGCGGTCAGCGCGAGATGGTGCCCGTGCTGGCGCGCGCGGCTGTCGCCGTAGGTGTGGCCGGCTTGTTCATGGAAACGCACCCGAACCCGGCGCAAGCCATGAGCGATGGACCCAACGCCGTGCCGCTGCACCATATGAAGGCTTTGCTGGAAACCTTGCTGGCGCTGGACACCGTGACCAAGCGCGCCGGTTTTCTTGAAAACAACTTCAACTAAACGCGCTATGGCCTACGGATACATCATTGTGGACATGCAGATCACTGACATGGACCAATACAAGCAGTACATGGCCTCGGCCCCCGAGACAGTGGCCCAGGCTGGCGGCGAGTACCTCGCGCGTGGCGGCACAGTTGAAGTCATGGAAGGCCAATGGGAGCCCGCACGTATGGCCCTGCTGCGCTTTCCCAGCTTTACCGCCGCCCATGATTGGTACCACGGGGAAATGTATGCCCGCGCCCGCGCCAAGCGCGCCGGTGCCACGAAGTTTTTCAATATGGTTTTGCTTGAGGGCCTAGCCGCCCCGGTGTAACTTTTTTAGCAAGGAAGAAGATGAGCGCGATTGTGGATATTGTGGGTCGGGAGATTTTGGATAGCCGTGGCAACCCGACGGTCGAATGCGATGTGCTGCTGGAAAGTGGCACCATGGGCCGCGCTGCCGTTCCCTCAGGTGCGTCTACCGGTTCGCGCGAAGCCATTGAGCTGCGCGACGGCGACAAACTGCGCTACCTGGGCAAAGGCGTGCTTAAAGCCGTAGACCACATCAACAACGAAATTTCCGAAGCGATTTTGGGCTTAGATGCTTCCGAGCAAGCTTTCCTGGACAAGACCTTGATTGACTTGGATGGCACGGAAAATAAAAGCCGCCTGGGCGCCAACGCGATGTTGGCCGTGTCCATGGCCGTGGCCCGCGCTGCAGCAGAGGAAGCTGGCCTTCCGCTGTACCGCTACTTTGGCGGTATGGCGGCAGTGCAAATGCCGGTGCCCATGATGAATGTGGTCAACGGCGGCGCGCATGCTAATAACAACCTGGACTTGCAGGAGTTCATGATTATTCCGGTGGGCGCGTCCACCTTCAAAGAGGCCTTGCGCCAAGGCGCAGAGGTGTTCCATGCGCTCAAAAAAATATTGCATGACAAGGGGATGAGCGTGGCGGTGGGCGATGAAGGCGGCTTTGCGCCGAACGTGCCGGGCCATGAAGCGGCCATCCAGATGATTTTGGAAGCCATAGAAAAAGCCGGCTATGTGGCGGGCGAGCAAATTGCCTTAGCGCTGGACTGCGCCGCCTCGGAGTTTTACAAGGACGGCAAATACGAACTCAGCGGCGAAGGCCTGAGCTTAGATGCCCAACAATGGACCGATATGCTGGCCACCTGGGTGGACAAATACCCCATCATCAGCATCGAAGACGGCATGGCCGAAGGCGATTGGGACGGCTGGAAACTGCTAACCGACCGACTGGGCAAGAAAGTGCAAATCGTGGGCGACGACTTGTTTGTGACCAACACCAAGATCTTGAAAGAAGGCATAGACAAAGGCATTGCCAATTCGATTCTGATCAAGATCAACCAGATTGGCACCCTGACCGAAACCTTTGCCGCCATCGAAATGGCCAAGCGCGCGGGCTACACCGCTGTCATCAGCCACCGCTCCGGCGAGACAGAAGACACCACGATTGCCGATATCGCCGTGGGCACCAATGCCGGCCAGATCAAAACCGGCTCGCTCAGCCGCTCTGACCGTATGGCCAAGTACAACCAGTTGCTGCGCATCGAAGAAGACTTGGGCGAAGTGGCCGTGTATCCGGGCCGCTCGGCGTTTTACAACCTGCGTTAAGGCTGCCTTTTTGCGATGAAGCTGCGCCTGGTTCCTGCTGGCTTGTTCCTCCTGCTGCTGGTCTTGCAGGGGCAGCTGTGGCTTGGGCGCGGCAGCGTTCCCAGTGTGGCGCGGCTCAATGAAGAGCTGAGCGCGCAAAGGCAAAGCAATGCGCGTGCAGAGCAGATCAACCAAGGCATGGAAGCAGAGATTCGCGATTTGCGCGAGGGCCTGGAAATCGTAGAAGAAAAAGCCCGCTCCGAGTTGGGTATGGTCAAACCCAATGAAATTTTTGTGCAAGTGGTCAAGTAAGACTGCTTGGCGCGCGATGGCAGGTGCTCCATGGCACAGCCCCTAAAGCTTGCAATCCTCGGTGCCGAGTGCACTGGAAAATCCAGTTTGGTTGCGGCCTTGCAAGCCCATTGGCAAGCCCGTGGCGCAAAAGTGCAGGTAGTCCATGAAGTGCTGCGCCAGTGGTGTGACCAACACGGCCGCACACCCCTGGCCCAAGAACAAATTGCGATTGCCCAAGCCCAGGCCGCACTGACCGAACACGCGGCAAAGGCTGATTACCTGATCGCCGATACCAGCCCGCTCATGACAGCCATCTACAGCGATGTGCTGTTTCAAGACCAGTCGCTCTACCCTTTTGCGCTCAAGCACCAGCGCATCTACCAACACACCCTGGTCGCCGGGCTGGACCTGCCCTGGCAGGCAGACGGCATTCAGCGCGATGGGGCAGATATGCGCCGGCGCATTGACGCGCGGCTGCGCGATGTCTTGCAGCGCGAAGGCCTGGCATTTAGTATTGTTTATGGGACAGGTCCAGCGCGTCTGGCAAGTGCATTGGCGGTTCTGGAGCCCGGCGTATCAACCGTGCCGCAGGCAAGAGG
This sequence comes from Comamonas sp. lk, assembly GCA_945865675.1. Taxonomy (GTDB): domain Bacteria; phylum Pseudomonadota; class Gammaproteobacteria; order Burkholderiales; family Burkholderiaceae_C; genus Allorhodoferax. The sequence goes on along the minus strand of CAMBFO010000053.1, from coordinate 14,348 downwards.
CAGTTGGCGTTGGCTGTGTGACAAGTGCTCGGATGCCGACTGCGAGCACCGCTTGTTTAGCGACCTGCAAGCGGCTGCGACGCGCTAATCATTGAAGGCAGCGCAATAGGCGCAATTCAATGGGCGCTGCTTCCCGCCGCCCCTTGGCGCGTGGGATCGACAAAGAGCTGGGCGGTATCCACCGGGTCAAAGCGGTACTGCACGCCGCAAAATTCGCAAGCGACCTCCAACTCACCACGGTCCTCAATCACGCTATGGGCTTCATCTGCACCTAAGGACACAATCATGCGCGCCACCCGCTCGCGGCTGCAGCTACAGGCAAAGCGCGGACCACTGGCGCCTTGCAAAGGCTCAAAACGTGTGATGGACTCCTCCCAAAACAAGCGGCGCAAAATCGTGTCGGCATCTAGCGTCAGCAACTCATCGGACTGGAGGGTTTTGGCCAGTATGGCGATGCGCTGGTAATCCTCGTCGCGGCCTATCGCATCCTCGTTTTCCCGGCTGACTAGGCTGCCTTCCAAATTGCCCACGCCCTGCACCGGCAGGCGCTGGATTAACAGCCCGGCGGCCGTGCTTTCATTGGCGGCCAGTATTAGGGTGGTGTCCAGTTGCTCGCTTTGCAGCATGTAGTGTTCCAGAACTTCGGACAAGCGCTCTATCGGGATACCCCCATCGTCAAACAAGGGCACCACGCCCTGGTAAGGCTGCTGACCGGGGAATTTGGTTTTAGGGTCCAGCGTGATAGCGCAGCGGCCCCGGTTGTGGGCATTGACCATGTGGCTCAAACTGGCCGCTTCGGGCAGGTCGCCAATCAGCGTAGCCGTGGCACGCAAAGCCAGGTCAGGCTGTACTTCCACCACGGCTAATTTGACCGGCCCGTCGCCCATGATCTGCATGGTGAGCGAGCCGTCAAACTTGATGTTGGACTGCATTAAGGTAGCTGCCGCCGTCATTTGCCCCAGCATGTCACGTAGCGGCGCAGGGTAAGCGCCGTGCTGGGTGTTAGAGGCGCGTCGGCGCAATATCTCGGTCCAGGTGTTCCTCAGCTGCACCAGCATACCGCGCACCGGAAGGCCATCGAAGATGAATTTATGCAATTGGGACAATGGGAGCTCCGAGAAAAGTCCGGGCCTATGGACCGGATTTGCGTAACTGCAAAGACTTAGGCAATTTTGTTGAATGACGCTTTGTAACGCAAGGCATTGTCGATGTAGTGCTGCGCCGTCATCCGCAAGCCTTGCATCTGTTCGGGGCTGAGGCTGCGCACCACCTTAGCCGGGCTGCCCATAATCACCGACCCGTCGGGGAACTCCTTGCCCTCGGTCACCAAAGAGCCTGCGCCAACCAGGCAGTTTTTGCCGATCTTGGCGTTATTGAGAATCACAGCCCCTATGCCTATCAAGGTCTCGTCGCCAATCGTGCAGCCGTGCAGCATCACTTTATGCCCCACGGTCACGTGCTTGCCGATGGTCAGCGGAACGCCAAAGTCGGCATGCAGCACGCTGCCGTCCTGAATATTGCTGCCTTCGCCGATGTGGATGTGCTCGGTATCGCCGCGTATCACGACTCCGAACCAGACACTGCTGTGCTCGCCCAATTGCACATTACCCATGACCTGGGCGCTGTCGGCCACATAAGCGGAATCTGGGATCGTGGGGCTGAGCTGATCGAGTTCGTAAACGGCCACGGGAGTTCCTAAAGAGGGTTGCAAGATACCTAGAATTGTAGGGATGGAACTCCGCGCACAAGCCCTAGCCGCATTTACGCTGGCCGACCCCGCCCAAAAGGCGGCGGTAGTGCGGACTTTAGCAGCCGAGGCTGCGTCCCTGGCATGCAATGCAGCGGCGGCTTTTGACGCACCCGCTGGGCCAGGCCGACCGGACCGCCCGCCGCTGATTCACCCCCGCGCCGTGCCCAAACGCTCACCCCATACCGTGGCCGGTCATGCGGCCTTGATGCACTCCATCGCGCATATTGAATTCAACGCCATCAACTTGGCGCTCGATGCCGCCTGGCGATTTGACGGTCTGCCCGAGGCCTATTACCGGGATTGGATAGAGGTGGCCGGCGAAGAAGCGCTGCATTTTTCGCTGTTGCAAGCCCATTTACAAGGCCTTGGGTTTGCCTATGGCGACTTCGATGCCCATGATGGTCTATGGACTATCTGCGTTTCCACCGAAGGCGATGTATTGGCCCGCATGGCCCTGGTGCCGCGCACACTGGAGGCGCGCGGTCTGGACGCCACGCCGCTGATCCAGGCCAAGTTACGTAACTTGCCGTATGTGCATGCGCGGGAGGCTGTGCTGATTTTGGACCGCATATTGGCCGATGAGGTGGGACACGTGGCGATCGGTAACCATTGGTTCCACTATTTATGCGACGAACGCGGCGTGGAGGCCGAGGCTTATTACCGCGAAGCTGCGCGCTTGCACAAAGCGCCGACCCTCAAACCACCCTTCAACTTGGCCGCGCGCCGTGCCGCGGGGTTTAGCGAGGCCGAACTGGCGGCTCTACCACTATGACTGCTGCGCTTTGCATGCAATTGAGGCTTGCCGCCAATCCGTGGCTTGCATGGCTTACGCAGTCCGCGCAGCGCGTGGCGCCAGACCCATTGCGCTGCCAGGCGCTCCGAATGGCGTACCTGATGTTATCAATGGTCTGCATACAGTCAGTTGGCAGCACTGGCGCCCATGCTTGGACGCTGTTTGAAGCCAAGACTCTGTACGAAGAAGTCGAGCTTTCCGCCTCCGAGGCCAAAAAAGTCCAATACGCCGCCGGTTGGTCTGCGAAGTCGGATACAGAACTTTTGATTGAGGTAAAAAACAATTTGCCCGGACCGCTGGCCTGCCACGGAGCTACGGCCCATTTGCTTAGTGGAGGCAGCGTAAGCAAGAGCTTTGTTCCTCGCCTCTACGTACCCAGCGCCTCCGTCCGCCAGGGCGCAGTAGGTGGCGTGAAGAAAGGCCAAATGAAGGACTTTGCTGTCACTTGCCGTTGCTGGAAGAAACCGGGGGATGCGGCGTGCGGCAATCCAAGCAACAAATAAGCGCAGTTAGTAGACTAGGCGGCCAACTTCGCTAAAGGCAAAAGCCGCTCTTCCAGGTTGCGAACAAAACGGGACGTATCAAACAAGATGCCTTCGCTTCGCACGGCTTGCAAATGCGCGCGCAAGCGCGCCATTTCTACAGGGTCATTGGCCAGGGCCACGGCTTTTTCCACGTAGTCCTTCAAGTTATACGTAATCAATGATTCCATTTTTGCCGCCGTCAGCAATGCGCCAGCCATGCGCGATGCAAAGCTACGACCGGTCAGGGTGAGCAAGGGCAAGCCCATCCAGAGCGCATCATTGGCAGTAGTGCCAGCATTGAACGGAAAGCTATCGAGGAACAGGTCCGCCACCTGGTAGCGGGCCAGGTAGTTTTCGGGCGACAGGCGCGGGCCGAAGACCAAGCGTTTCGGATCGATTTTTCGGGCCTTGGCCTCTTTCTTTAAATTGGCCTCGGACCACTGGTTGTCGGCCAAAAGCAGCAGCACACTACCCGGCACCCGGCGCAGAATATTCATCCAGGCATCAAACAAGTCCGGCGTGTATTTGTAGTTGTTGTTAAAGGTGCAAAACACAAAACCTTCGGGCGGCAAATTGCAATCGGCACGGCTGGGCTTAGGGCCGACGTTGCGTTTGCGGTCGCTGGCCTGGTAGACATCGGGCATATAAATCGGGCGCTCGGAATAGTTGAGCGCCTCGTTTTCGGGGATCAAAAACTTGTCCGCAATCACATAGTCAATCGACGGCAGGCCGGTGGTCGCAGGTAAACCCAGATAAGTAATCTGCACCGGCGCGGGCCGGTAGGCCAGCATATTGGCGCGCGCACCGGCTGTCTGGCCTTGCAAGTCCACCAGAATATCGATTTCGTCGCGGCGTATCAGCTGCGCAGCCTCGACGTCGGACATGGTGTGGATTTTCGTGAAATGATCCATCGCGCTGATCACGCGCTGGCGCATGGGCGAGCCGTCCTCCGGACTCCAGCAATAGCCATAGACCTCAAACTTTTCCCGGTCATGCAACTCAAATAATTCCACCGTCAGCAAGGACACCGGGTGCAAGCAGAAGTCACCCGAGGCATAGCCGATGCGGATTTTGCCGTGGCCATACCCATTGGGGTTGGACAAATTGGGCACGTCCGAATTCAGCTTGTTTTTAACGTAGCGGCGCGCTGCGGCCAGCTGGGATTGCGGGTCGTCTGAAATACTGAGCATGGACAAGGCCGAGGTGGCGTCCTGCATAAATTTTCGACTAACCTTGGGCAGCGGGATGTAGGTGGGCCAGACGCATTGCTTTTGGCGCAGAGATACCCAATGGTGCAGCACATCGACCTGCTCGGGCTCAATCGCCAAGCTCTTGGTAAGCACCACCGAGGCCTCGTCCAAACGCTTTTGAATTTCCAGAACCCGTCCCATCTGGTTAAGAGCCATCACCACCAAGGGCTTGTTGTTGGGATCTTGCGGCGACACATGGTCCATGACCCAGCGCCACTCGGTCAGCGCCTCTTCAATCTTGCCTTGGCCTTCGAGCAAAGTGCCGAGATTGACACGGGGTTGCACAAAACCAGGGGCGAGACGGATGGCCTCGCGGTAAGCCGCTTCTGAACCTGCGATGTCTTTTTCCAAACTCAGTGTGGCACCCAAATTGAACTGAATGACATGGTTGAACTGAGAGGTGTTGCGCGACAACCAAGTGCGGTACAAAACCGCCGCCAAAGGGCGCTTACCGGCTGCGTCCAAACGCGAGGCGGCGTCGATCAGCGCGGAAAATTCGAGGCTGCCCTGCCAGGCTTGTTGGACCCAATCGGCGAAGTTTTCAACGATGGTCAATTTATGTCACTCCTTGATAAAGGGGGTGGCGCTCCCGGAATCCGTCTGAACGCTCTTTGCGTATCGAAGCACCCAATATTCCCATGCCGCTGGCACTGCACGCAGCCGCCGGACATTGTTTGAGCATTGCGTACACAAACGCTCATAAGGTCGTCAATTTGCCAGCCCATTGCGGAAAATTCCGGTAAAAAACATGAAAAGATCGCCCCATGCCGCGGTAGTTGAAATTATGACGCGTAGCCAGGGCTTGCAAACTCATCTTGCTGTGGATGCCGATATGACCGTTACGCGGAGCCACATACCACCAATTCAATCGCTCACGCTCATTAATCAATCCATCAGAAATTGCAGTAGAGAAAAATACCAAACTCTCCCCCCCGCGCAAAAGCCTTTCCAGATTCTCCATTAATTTATTTGGATCAGGTACATGCTCAAAGACTTCAAAAGCGGTAATTAGGTTAAATTGACTCAAACTAGCAATGTCCGAGTCATTGCGAGGAAAGGGATCGTAAGAAGTGGAATCCCATTCCGCATTTTTCAATAATGCAGCAAGCTTACCGTTACCTCCACCATAATCTAAATGTCGAATGTATTGGCGGTAAGGGCCAAAAAAATTGTTCAACATTTCCGCGTTTTCGACAACTCGGTTCATTGCATAGTCCGGGTCAACCTGCAAATAGTCTTTGTTGTAAATTTTGTCTAAAAAATCCTGGTCGCTCCACTTTTGAAACACCGGTGCGTAGGTGTAAGCGCACGAGCCGCAACGGGCATAGTACACAGGATGACCTGACAAGGGCAGATAGAGCCCACGATTCTCTTCACAATTTTTATTGAAGTCCACCACATCAAAAAGTTCAGCAACTTGCGCACAAACAGGGCAGGCAAATGTTTCCATAGTTATATTTGACGTTATTCGGGAAAGGGTGATAGCGACGCCATAAGTTGAAAATTAATGAGCAGTTTGCTTCAACGCGATTTCCAAAAATTAGGGTTTGCTGCCTTGATTATGTTTTATAAAACACATGCTAAGCGGACTAGATTGCCTTAATCGTAATCTTTTTTTTATTTTGGGTCTGGTAGCGCTAAGAGCTCCATCAATTTGTTGGTTTACCGAAACATTGTTGCCGCCGATCAACGCAATTGAGACGGACAGCGGTTTTTTTTATACAATAGCGCAGGGGACTCTCTCGCCTTATCGAGTTTCTTAAACAATAAGCATTTTTTCTTTAGTTAAATAAATGAATATGAATCCCAGTTTCATGATAGTCAGGCAACTGGCGCTGGGGGATGTATTACTTGCAACGCCGATTATCCGGCAACTTCATCAGGATCACGCCGGCCAATGTGATATCGACGTGCTGACTATGAAGCCGGAGATATTTGAAAACAATCCCTACGTCCGCCGGGTTTTTACCCCGCAAACTTTCAGCGAGGCTAAAGGCCCTTATACACGGGTTATTAATTTAGACCTGGCCTACGAAAATATGCCACATGTGCATGTGGTGGACGCCTACGCCATGGCGTCCCACGGCGCGGCCGACAAAATCGAAAACAAACGCCTGGAATTATTCCCCTCCGATGCGGCCAAGGGACGGGCGAAACTGGTGCAAACCATGGATATTGCGTGCGATTATGTCGTCATCCATATGCGCAAGGACACCTGGCCGAGTCGCAATCTGCCTGACGCGACTTGGAGGCAAATTTTGGATATTTTGCTTCAATGCACCGATTTCAAAATTGTGCAAGTGGGCTCCACCCACGAAATTGCATTTGATTACCACCCCCGTTTACTCAACATGCTGGGTAGCTTCAATATCCATGAATTGCGGGAAATAATCGCAGGCGCTAAGTGCTATGTGGGCGTGGATTCTGGCACTTTGCATGTTGCCGCGTGTACCGATACGCCGGTTATTGCCATGTTCAGTAGCGCTCACCACCGTCTGCGTGAACCGCTAGAACGCCCACCCCAAGCACGCTTTATTCCCATCCAACCGCAGGTGGACTGCTACGGTTGTCAGGAGCATTACCCGCCGCCGATCACTGGCGTGATTTGCCACCGGGGCGACCCCTACTCGCCGCCGTGCAAAGATGCTTTTGATGTGGAAAATATCCGCCAATCTTTGATCGATCTGGGCTTGGCTAAACCTGTATTGCAATAAACCCCGCTCACTACATTAATCACATCATGAACTACGCTGCATTTTGGGAATACTTCAACGGCTTTGCCGCGCCACTTTTGCAACATCGTGCAGGCTCGTTCCGGATGGCCTTTGAACATTTGGAAAAGCTAGGGCGACCCGCCTGCATCGTAGAAACCGGATGCGTTCGCAACCAGGGCACCTTCACCGGCGAAGGCCAAAGCACAGTCCTTTTCGACAAATTCAGCGAGTGCGTTCCCGGCACCATCGTCCACTCGGTGGACATCAGCCCAGAGAGCACTGGCTTGTGCAAAAGCATTGTCTCCAACCGCGTCCAAGTACACACCTCAGACAGCGTGACTTTTTTACGGCACCAATGCGCGGGCCTAATCAATCCGCATACCCATATTGACCTGCTGTACCTGGACTCTTTTGACGTGGACGTCGAAAAACCCCATGACAGCGCTATGCACCATATGAAGGAGTTGCTGGCGGTGGGGCCTTTGGTTAACGCGAATACTTTTATGCTGGTGGATGACTCCCCGACCAGTGCGAACTTTTATATCGATGCTGGCCAATTACGATTGGTGTCCCAGCAGCGCATCGGCGGAAAAGGCAAATACATCGCGACTTATATGGAGGACATAGGCGCAAAACCCATCTACCAGGGCTACCAGGCCGCATGGATGGGTATGTGAAGACAACGCCATGATCCCTACGAAACCCCTGCAGCGAAGGATTTTCATATTTTGTGACGGCGGCATCGGCAACCGTATCAATGCGCTGGTATCGGGCATCGCGATTGCCGAGCGCTTCGAACGTGCCATTACCGTGTATTGGCCGGTCAACAGTTGGTGCGGCGCCGCCTTTAGCGATATTTTTGACAATGCCTTTGACGTGCGTACCGATGCCTTGAATACCTTAGCGGGCAAGTTCACCGAGGCAAAAATGATGTTGCATGACGCTATGGGCGCACAGTTTTTGCAAGTGCCCTTTGAGTCGGCCTACGACTACCAATCGATGGAAGATTTTGCGCAACGTGGTCTACCCAAGGACAAAGACATTTTTTTGTACCCAGCCATTATTGCTCCCTGGATTCCTGAGCCGTTGGTGCATGCCGCCTTAAGCAGCCTGCAATTTACCAATGCAATTCAAAGCGCCGTGCAGTCCTTTATTTCGAATACTTTGGTGCGTCCGTTTCATGGCTTGCACCTGCGCCGCACCGATTTGCGCGTCGGCCTGAATGACGCCGAGGTATTGGCCCTGGTACAGCGCCATCCGAAGGAAGTTTTTTTTGTATGTTCCGACGATCCGCAAGCCGAAGCGCTGGCCTGCGCGCATCCGCATGTCCATGCTCGCACCAAGACAAACCATGTAGAAAAAAAGGAAGAAAGTGCAGACTGGATCAGCCTGTCCAAAGACCAGGAAGGCCGGCTGTCTTACGGCAACATAGAGCGTAGCCGCGACGCCATGATCGAAGGAACGATTGACTTGCTGATCCTGGCGCACAGTCAGATCGTGGGATTTTCCGGCTCTACCTTCCAACGCATGGCCCGGCTGCTGGGTGACTCCGCTCCACTAGTGCCCATAGCACGACCCACAGCCCTGCCCTACTTCAGCTTTACTGAAATGGTGCAACAAATCGAGCGCCAGCTCATCGAGCCCGGCATGCTGCTGCAGGTCTGCCAGACCATGATGCAAAACGGCGAGGCGAGCCAAGCCCTGGACCTAATGCGCATGGGTTTTGAGCGCATGACGGACGCCCAACGCCCGGACATCGCGCACAGCCTGGGCGTGATGTTGCTGAACCAAAACCAACCACGCCAGGCCAGCCTGTATTTCATCGCTGTGTTGCAACTACAAAACCTGCGTTACAGCAGTTGGCTGCATCTGGCCTACGCAAAAACATTGCTCGGCGAGCATGACCAGGCCCAACAGGCGCTACAACAAGCGATGACTTGCCGGCCACTGGCCCTTATTCCCTCAGATGAGATGTTGGAAAAGGCGCTGGCCGATCGCTATCAATTGCCAGTGCCCTTGACCAATAAACTCGATAATAATTTGAATCAATAATCGACACCATCCAACAAAGAAAGAAGCAAAAATGAACCAGCCCATTGTGGATGCTTACAAGTCACTAAAAAAACTCCAATTCGGTCAATCTTTTGAGGTCAATCAGATTCAGCAAATGCTTGAAAAAGAAGATCCGATCTTGTTTGACGTGGGGGCAAATTGCGGACAGACGACGATTGAGTTTATACAACACATGCCCAAGGCTGACATCTATTGCTTTGAACCCGATCCACGCGCAATCACAAAATTCAAGATATTGGTAAACAGCCCCAAAGTAGAGCTAATCGAAGTAGCAGTTGGTGCTGAGAACGGAACCATACTCTTCCACCAAAGCTCTGGAGCTGAACATATTGACCCTCAAGGGTGGGATCACTCTGGCTCGATCAGAAAGCCCAAATCTCACCTTGAGATTTGGCCTTGGGTTAGGTTTGAAAAAGATATATTGGTACCGATGATTCGTTTAGATGATTGGACTGATCAGAGGGCAATAGGTCCAATTGATTTCATATGGGCAGATGTTCAAGGAGCAGAAAGCGATCTTGTGATGGGCGCACTGAAGACACTCGAGCGGACACGTTTTTTCTACACGGAGTTTAGCGACCAAGAGTGGTATGAAGGACAGATCAACTTTGATACCTTATGCGCTCTATTGCCTAATTTTTCTGTTCTCCATAAATTTGAAAATGATGCATTATTTGTTGCAAATCAGGAGCTCATTAGAACCTTTTCTCCCAATTAAATATCGTAAATTGCGTCGCTTATTTTTCCTACTTTAGATTAGCAAATTGGCCCAGAATTCTGAAAAATGCAATATCAGCGAATTAGATTTTTTGGCGTTGACAGCCCCACCGGCGTGGGAACCCATTGCTCCCAAACCGTGAAAGCCTTGCAGGCCTTCCAGTTTGAAACCATCCAAGTACAGCTCATCAAACACAACTACATCGACGAGGTACAGGCTGCGGTATCGGACAGCATGGACAGCGACGTCAATATCTTCTTTTTCCCCGAGGTGTATGCCAACAACCTCAAGGGAACCAGGATTTACTGGTGCGTGTTTGACGCCAGTAGGCCTAACCCTGGTTATGAGCAATGGCTGGAAAGTTTTCACTATGTATTTGCCACCAGCCATTGGGGCCGCGACATCCTGCTCGAACGCGGCATGGACGGCAGCAAAATTTTTGTGATTCCCGAAGGCGTAGACCCGAAGTTTTACAACCCCTACGGCAGGCCACAATCCGCGCCTAGTAGTAAAACCAAATTTCTGATGGTGGGTAAATACGAGCAAAAAAAGGGCTACCGCGAAGCCTTTGAGGCACTGCGTATCGCTGTAACGCACGGCGCACAGCTAGAGTTACTCACCAAGTCCGACTGGATCAACGGTACCAATGCCGTGCTCCATCCCGAGTTCATCCAACTGGTGCAGCAATACCAGGACACGTTCAACATCGTGGTGTACAACGGCAATTTTTCGCGCGAACAAATGCGCACGCTGTACTACTCGGCAGACTATTTTTTGCATCCCTCGCGCTGCGAAGGTTGGAGCCTGCCACTCATTGAAGCCATTGCCTGCGGCACGCCCTGTATCAGCACCCGCTTTGGCGGTCATTCCGAATATCTGGGCTTCCTGCCTGAGGCTGACATCATCCAAACCACGCTAGGCCCGGTGGACTGCCAAGCCTTCAAAGACGCCGTGGGTCATAGCGATGGCGACTATGGGCAATGGGCCTATCCGCGTGTTGAAGATATGGCGCAGCGCATTTTGGCGGCTGCCGCACTGCCCGGCGCCTCGGGTTTGGTTGGCTCCGACTATGTCCGCCAACATTATTGTTGGGACCTCGCGGCGGACAAAATACTGCATTTTCTGCATGCATTGGGTCAAGATGCAAGGCGCACATTAGCGCATGGCCCACCCTGAGTGTGCATCAGCCAATTACCCCACGACCTTCAAACCACCACGATCGCACGCATAGCGGAGTAACCCTTGGAACCCATTAAATCCCTGGCCCTGTACCAAAACGGCGTGTATGTGGAAAACGCGACGCCCGTCCAACGTCTGCAGCAATTGGCCCAGGCCATGCGACCCGTTCAGACCCGCTTCCCTCTGATTCGAATTGGCAGCGCGCATGATGGCGGCTATTTGGTGCCCGATGATTTAAGCGGCATTTCGGCCTGCTTTTCGCCAGGCGTGGAAGTGAATTCGAGCTTCGAGTTGGACTTGCTGCAAAAAACCGGCATAGGTTCGCACCTTGCCGACTATTCAGTCGATGGACCTCCCGCTAATTTCCAGCCCAAGTCCTTTATCAAGAAATTTTTAGGGCCGAATAACAACCCCATTCACACCACCTTGGAAACATGGGTGAAAAGCCAAGCGGAATACCCGCAGGGCCAAGATTTTTTATTGCAAATGGATATTGAAGGCGGCGAGTACCTCACCTTATTGGCCACACCGCAGGAGTTACTCCGGCGTTTTCGCATCATCGTGCTTGAAATCCACTATGTCGAATGCTGGGCACATCCGCTGTTTTTCAATACGGTAGAGGCTATGTTTGAGAAAGTGCTGACAGACTTCCACGTCGTGCACAACCACCCCAATAACCACGGTGCTTTACTCAACCTTAACGGGTTTATTGCACCACAATTTTTTGAGATCACCTTATTGCGTAAGGACCGCTCTCCTGCCTTGGATTACTGCTGGGAATTCCCTCACCCGCTGGACAAGGCCTGTTATCAGAGCCGAAATGAATTAGTACTCCCTCAGGAGTGGTGCGGTACAGTCCCCTCAGCCTGAAAGCTTTGCGCCAATTACTGAAAAGGCGGGCGCCTCCTGCAGGCGACACGGTGCTTAGTACTGCGATTACCTAAGTTTTGGCTTGCCTCATCGGCACTCGCCTTTAGGCACTAGCGCTTGAGGTCAATACCCGACAAACCGGCAAAGTCATTGAGCGCGGGTTTCTTCAAGGGGTCCAACATGCCTATTGGCGCCACTTGCATAGACGTCAATGCAGACGGTGCCGCGGTCCCCATGCCAGCTTGTACTGCGCTTGCGCTTGTGGCTTGGCTATCAAAGTTGCGCATCTGATTCACCAGATTGCCAACGGCCAGACTGGCCGAGCGCATGGTGGCACCATTGGAATCCACAGGCGCATTTAGGCTGAGCGTAGCAACACTACGGGGTCCACCCGCCACGTCAAATGTGCTAATGGCCTGCGCCATGGCGCTGGCGCGCTGCGCCAAGCCGACGGCCAGTACCACCGCCATATCCTGCGGCGGCCGGCTGGGGTCCTTATCGCAGGCGCTAGCAGCCTGAGAAGCGCCGGCAGGGGTGCTCGATTCGGACCTGGTCGCCATGGGCAGCAATCCATCCTTATCGGCCAAGGCCGATACCGCCTGCGTTTGCAATGCGGCCAATTCCACGGTGCTCAAAGCTTGCACTTGCGCGGTGCTCAGAGCACTCAGCTGGTCGGTACGTAAGGCCTCCACGGCTGCCGTATTCAGTGCGCTCAAGGCTGCATAGCTGGCCACATCCTGCGCCGCGAACCATACGTCACCGGCCAAGTGGCTGGCGCCGTCGGCGGTTTGGTAACTCGATGTCAAGCCGATGGTATTGCCGTTGTCCTGCGTAGTGGTGACCTGCGCCGTGACCGCAATTTCGGTGATACCCAGATCTGCCAGAGATCGTACCTCCCCGACATCGCTGACACCGTCAGTATCTGCATCGATCCACACACCTAATTGGCTATACACCGCATCGGCATTGCTGATCACACCGTCATGGTTGCTGTCGAGCTCGGCCAAGGCCTGGTAGCCGTCCGCAGCCTTGCTGCCATCGGACAGTACGGTGGCATTACCAAACAACTCGGTACCGTTGTTAATCGTTCCATCGGTATTGAGGTCACGCACCAGCAGGCCATCGCTTGGCGCGACCCAACCGGTCTGCACCGGTTGGCCGCTGGCCAGTAAGTCAAATTGCACGCCATCGGCCATGGCCAGCGTTGTGATGCCGTTACCATTCAAGTCCAGCACGATAGGCGTATAGACCAGCTTGGCATTAGCGCTCAGAGCCTGGGTCTGCAGCGCAGTAAAGCCCATTTCACTCAGTGCAATGACCTGCGAGGTGGAAAGCGCTGCGATATCGCGGGTCGTCATGCCCTGCATTTGCGTGGCGGTCAAGGCCTGCATCTGGGCCGTCGTCAGCGCGACGGTTTGGGAGGTGGTCAAGGTCGCGATTTGCGATGTCAACAAGGCCGCAAAGCTGCTGGTGTTCATGGCCGCCAGGTCATTGGTGGCCAAAGCCGCAATCTGCTTGGTCATCAAAGCCACTGCTTGCGTGGTGCCCAGCGCAGCCAGATCCGCCGTAGTCAGGGCCACGATCTGATTGGTTTGCAGGTTCATCACGCTGTCGGCACTCAAGGCCGCAAAGTCTGTTGCTTCCATCGCAGCGATTTGCGATGTACCCATGGCGAACACTTGCTGTGTGATCAGCGCCGCGGTCTGGGCACTGCTAAAGGCCATGATCTCTGCAGTGGTCAAGGCGGCAATCTGCAAGGTTCGCAAAGCGGCAATACTGGCGGTGCTGATGGCCGCGAAGTCGGTCGTCTCCAAGGCTACCAACTGCGCCGTCGTCAAGGCAAATACCTGCTGGGTTGCCAAGGCTTGCGCCTGCGCGCTGCTCAGGGCAATGATGTTGGCGCTGCTCAGCACGGAGATGGTGTAAGTGGACAAGGCCTGGATAGCTGATGTGCTCAACGCTGCGAAGTCTTGCGTCTGCATGGCCAAGACCTGCGCGGTCGTCAAGGCCACCGCCTGCTGCGTTGTCAAAGCCTGAGCCTGGTCGGTCCGCAAAGCGATGATGTCTGCGCTGGTCAGCGCCACCACTTGTAATGTCCGCAAAGCTGCAATCGCGCTGGTGCTGATAGCCGCAAAGTCTGCCACCTCCATAGCCACGAGCTGTGCGGTGGTCAAGGCCAAGACTTGGTCATTGCTCAGTGTTGCCGCCTGCGTCGTACCCATGGCCACCATCTGCCGAGTAGCAAGACTCTGTATCTGCGCGGTGGTGATGGCAACTATTTGGGCCGTCGTCAACGCGGCAACACTGCGTGTGCTGATGGCCGCGATATCCGCCGTCTCCAAGGCCGCTATCTGCGCGGTGTCCAAAGCCACCACTTGCTGGGTGATCAAAGCAAAGGCCTGGTCAGTGCGCAAGGCCACTAGCTGGTCGCTGGTCAATGCCGCTATCTGCGCCGTGAGCAAGGCGGCAATGCTGTT
>CAMBFO010000052.1 GCA_945865675.1 Comamonas sp. lk | reverse complement strand
ATGTCGGAATTGTGGTCGCGGGTTTGGATGGTTCCGTCTTTGTCCTTCCATTCGGTGATAAGCGCAATCACCGGGTTGGGGCTGTCCGGGTCGAACTCGGTGCTGTTGGCGTCTGTGAGTCCGGCCACATGGCGTGCAAATTCGATAGTGGCCACCTGCATGCCCAGGCAGATACCCAGGTACGGCACTTTGTTTTCGCGGGCAAAGCGCGCTGCGCTGATCTTGCCCTCGATACCGCGCTTACCAAAGCCGCCGGGCACCAGCACCGCGTCAAATTTCGCCAATTGGGACAGAGTGTCCGCGTTGATGGTTTCTGAATCGATGTAATGGATTTTTACCTTCACATGGTTCTTCATGCCGGCATGGCGTAGCGCTTCATTGAGCGATTTGTAGCTGTCGGAAAGGTCCACGTATTTGCCTACCATGCCGATGGCCACTTCGCCTTCGGGGTGCTCGGTTTCATACACCAAATCATCCCAGCGCTGGAGTTTGGCCGGTGGCGTGTTCAGGCGCAGCTTGTCGCAAATCAGGCCGTCTAGGCCTTGTTCATGCAGCATGCGTGGCACTTTGTAAATCGTGTCCACATCCCACATGGAGATCACACCCCATACTGGCACGTTGGAGAACAGCGAAATTTTCTGGCGCTCTTCGTCGGGAATAGGTCGGTCTGCCCGGCATACCAGCGCGTCGGCCTGGATACCGATTTCGCGCAACTGTTTAGCGGTGTGCTGGGTGGGTTTGGTTTTGAGCTCACCAGCGGCCGCAATCCAGGGCACGTAACTTAAGTGCACAAAAGCGCTGTGGTTGGGGCCCATTTGCAGGCTCATCTGGCGCACGGCTTCCAAAAAGGGCAGGGACTCGATGTCGCCCACGGTGCCGCCGATTTCCACAATCGCTACGTCCACCGCATCCGGCTCACCCAGACGGGCGCCGCGTTTGACGAACTCTTGGATTTCATTGGTTACATGTGGAATCACCTGCACCGTCTTGCCCAGGTAGTCGCCGCGGCGTTCTTTGTCGAGCACGCTTTTGTAAATTTGCCCGGTGGTGAAGTTGTTGGACTTGCGCATACGCGTTTCCACAAAACGCTCATAGTGGCCCAGATCCAGATCGGTTTCAGCGCCGTCATCGGTGACAAAAACCTCTCCATGTTGCAGCGGCGACATGGTGCCCGGGTCTACATTGAGGTAGGGGTCCAGCTTGATGAGGGTGACTGTCAGGCCCCGCGACTCAAGAAGCGCGGCGAGGGAGGCCGATGCAATTCCCTTGCCCAGGGAAGACACTACACCGCCGGTGACGAAGACAAATTTGGTCATGTCAGAGTGCGAACCCAGGGGTTCGGGTAGCTGGTAAGGCGCGATTATAGGTGTCTGCTACATTGCGCTTTGACACGGCTGCCGCTATCGCGGCGGCGCACAAAGGGGCGAAAGCGCATGGATTTGAATGGTAAACACATTGTTTTGGGTCTGACCGGCGGGGTTGCCTGTTACAAGGCCGCGTATTTGTGCCGCCTGCTGGTCAAAGAGGGCGCCCAGGTGCAGGTCGTCATGACCGAGGCGGCTGCCCAGTTCATCACGCCGGTGACCATGCAGGCCCTAAGCAACCGCGCGGTCTATGTATCCCAGTGGGATCCGCGCGAACCCAACAATATGGCGCATATCAACCTCAGTCGCGAGGCCGACGCGATTTTGGTGGCGCCGTGCAGCGCCGACTTCATGGCCAAACTTTTGCATGGTCGAGCGGATGATTTGCTGAGCCTGATGTGCCTGGCGCGCCCGCTGGAGCGCGTGCCCTTGCTGCTGGCCCCGGCTATGAACCGCGAAATGTGGGCGCATCCAGCCACCCAGCGCAATGTGGCGCAGTTGCGCGCCGACGGTGCGCTGGTGCTGGGCGTGGGGGAGGGCGACCAGGCGTGCGGCGAAACCGGTGACGGACGCATGCTCGAGCCCGAGGAATTGTTTGAAGACCTGGTCGCGTACTTTCAGCCCAAAGTTTTGCGCGGGCGGCGCGTTTTGATTTCTGCTGGTCCCACCTTTGAAGCCATAGACCCGGTGCGCGGCATCACCAATTTGTCCAGCGGAAAAATGGGTTTTGCCCTGGCCCGCGCGGCGCGTGACGCGGGTGCGCAAGTCACCCTGGTGGCCGGGCCAGTCGATCTGGACGGACCGCGCGGTGTGCAGCGCATCAACGTCCGCTCCGCCCAGGACATGGGCGCGGCCTGCCACACACAGGCAGAGCACGCCGATGTGTTTATCGCCACCGCCGCCGTGGCCGACTGGCGACCGACCAGCGCGCAGACGCAAAAAATCAAAAAGCAAGGCGACGGCCAGGTGCCCAGCCTGGCCTTTGTGGAAAACCCGGACATTCTTTCAGCCATCGCCGCGTCCGAACGCGCCCGCAGTGGCGCGCTGTATTGCGTGGGTTTTGCGGCTGAAAGCCAGGATTTGGAGGCCCAGGCCACGGCCAAGCGACTGCGTAAAGGCGTGCCTTTGCTGGTAGCTAATATCGGCCCGGCCACCTTTGGTCAGGACGACAACGCTTTGCTTTTGATCGACGCCCAGGGCACGCTGGAAATGCCGCGTAATTCCAAACTGGCGCTTGGGCGCATGCTGATCGCCGAGATTGCCAATCGCCTACCGTCTCTTGCCGCCGTTTGAAGCGCCAAGCGCACATCTTTTCTTTCCTTTCGATTCGTTCCTATGCACATTGACGTCAAAATTCTGGACCCACGCCTGACAGAACAGTTCCCGGCCTACGCAACACCCGGCAGCGCCGGCCTGGACTTACGCGCCTGCCTTGACGCGCCTTTGCTGCTGCAGCCCAACGCCTGGCAACTAGTGCCTACCGGCATGGCCATGTATTTGAAAGACCCGGCCTATGCGGCCCTGATCCTGCCGCGCTCGGGGCTGGGCCATAAGCATGGCATCGTGCTGGGCAATTTAGTGGGCTTGATCGACAGCGATTACCAGGGGCAGCTCATGGTCAGTGCCTGGAACCGCAGCAGCGTGCCCTTTGTCATCGAGCCCATGGAGCGCATTGCCCAGCTGGTTATCGTCCCGGTAGTGCAGGCGCAATTCAATATCGTCGAGGCCTTCCCGGATTCCGCGCGCGGAGAGGGTGGCTACGGCTCGACGGGCAAAAAATAGCCCGTCAAAAACCGAGTGCAGCCAATGGCCTAGATCCGCCTTGGCCCCGCTTAGTGCAAGGTGCGTTGCTCCAATCCGGGATCGACTATTGCTTCAATGCGGAAAAAACCGCTGCCGGTGGAGCCGCGCTGGAGTTCTTCCTGGCTGGCTTGGCGCACCGATTCGACCCGCATGCGTAAACGTATGGCGATGCCTGCCAGTGGGTGGTTGGCGTCCAAGACTACGTGCTCGGGATAAATATCGGTGACTGTGTAGAGTGCCTCGCGCGGTGCCTCTGGGTGGCAACCGTCAGGCAAGGCTGAACCTTCAATGGTCAGCCCGACTTCCAGTTCCGCCGGGAAGAGGTGTCTGGGCTCCAGAAAGAGCAGTTGCTCGTTAAAGTCACCAAAGGCTTGCTCTGGCTCGATTTGCAATTGCACGGCGGCACCCGCTTCGTGGCCTTGCAGCGCCTCTTCAATGGCGGGCAACAAGTCTTTGCCACCAACCAAAAACTCGACCGGCTCGTCTAAAACGTCCAATTCCTTGCCCAGGGTGTCGCTTAATACCCAGGTCAGCGCGACGACGCAGTGTGATGTGATTTCCATCGGACAATTGTCGCAGTTTCTATTTACTGGCACCCCAGCAAGGACCCACTTATGCAAGTTGATCAGCCACTACCGCTATTGGGCGGACTTTCTCCAGCGCAGTTTATGAAGCGCTATTGGCACAAAAAGCCCTTACTCATCCGCCAGGCGATACCGAACATGCAGTCTTTACTTTCGCGCAGCGCGCTGTTTGAGCTTGCTGCGCGCGACGATGTGCAGTCGCGCCTTGTGATCCAGCAAGCAGCTTCTGCCAAGCAGCCTTGGCGCTTGCGCCACGGGCCATTTACGCGGCGCGGCCTGCCCCCATTGAAGCAGCCGGGCTGGACGCTCTTGGTTCAAAGCGTGGACATGCTCGATGCGCGCGTGCAGGGCTTGCGCGAGCAATTTCGCTTTGTGCCAGATGCGCGCATGGACGATGTCATGGTCAGTTACGCCAGCGACGGCGGTGGCGTGGGCCCGCATTTCGACAGCTACGACGTTTTTTTATTGCAAGTACAGGGGCAGAGGCGCTGGCGTATCGGCCGCCAGAAAGATTTGACATTGCAAGAAGGCATGCCGCTCAAGATTTTGGCTGATTTCCAGCCTGAGCAGGAGTTGGAGCTCGAGCCCGGCGACATGCTGTACTTGCCACCGCGTTACGCGCACGACGGTGTTGCCCAAGGGGAATGCATGACCTATTCCATCGGTTTTCGTGCGCCTGACCAAGTGGAATTGGCGCAAGCCTTATTGCAGGGCATGGCCGAACAACTCGCCGAATCTCTCCCGCCCAAGCGCTACCGCGATCCCGGCCAACCGGCGAGCGACTGCCCGGCACAAATTCCCCTAGAGCTTCAGGCGTTCGCGCAAGATGCGCTTAACAAGGCTTTGCGCGACCCAGATATGCTGACGCGCACTTTGGGTGAGCACCTGAGCGAGCCTGCAGCGACGGTCTGGTTTCAGCCGCAGGAATCTGCTTGCAGCTTGCAACACGGTGTGTGCTTAGACCGGGGCACGCGCATGCTGTATGACGCGCGGCACGTCTTTATCAACGGTGAGAGCTTTGAGGCCTCCGGTCGGGATGCGCAATTGGTGCGGCAATTAGCAGACCTTCATTTTTTGGATGCCCCGGCTTGCGCCCACCTGAGTCCGAGGGCTGCGCAGTTGCTCCTTCAATGGCTGGACAGCGGTTGGCTACAGGAACTCAAATAGGGCACAACAATAAAGTTAGCGCAGTAAACACGAGGTTAGATCGGCACTTTTGTGGTGCGCCCTTATTTACCCAAAGGGTTTACCCGAATCGAATCTTGTATAATTATTTTCTCTGGCGAAAAGAGATCGAATGCTTTTTGTCGGGGTTTGGGCGGTACACCGCCTGAGCAATTTCCGGAAATTGTTTCGTTAACTCATTTACTTTCACATCATGAACAAATCACTCGTTTTGGCTGCCGTTATCGCTGCAGCTGCTTTGGCCGCTTGCGGTAAAAAAGAAGAAGCTGCTCCTGCTGCTGCACCCGCACCAGCTGCAGCACCCGCTGCTGACGCATCTGCTGCTGCGCCCGCTGCACCAGCTGCACCCGCTTCGGAAGCTGCCAAGTAATTTTTACTTGGACGAAAAAAAACCACCGCAAGGTGGTTTTTTTTCGCCTGCTGTTTGTGTTGGCTCTCCACCGGGCCAACACGGTACGCTTATTTCAGGTCGTTAGCCAGTAGCTTCAAAATAGCGCGTCCCGCATCCGTAGTGTCAGCTTGGCCTTTGCCATCAAGTACTTTGACCGTGCTCTGCGCTCCCGCCGATTTGACTTCGATTTGGTACTTCAGCGCCGATGCATCTTTGCTGTCGCTACCCCATTTGAAACCCATGATTTTCTGCATCAACCCAGCCTCCGCATCCGGGGCTTTGTGCGCGTAACGCACGAAATACAGGCCTTTGCTGCGATCGCGGTCTTCCACGGTAAAGCCAGATCGGTCCAAGGTCAGGCCAACGCGCCGCCAGGCGCTATCAAAACCTTCGGAAAGGTCTAGCGTGCTTGATGTTGCGCTGAGGGTGGCGGTGGGTTGAAGGGCGGTGGCGCCTGCTGAACCGGCAGACGGGTTGCTAACAGCGCCCAACTTGCGAAGCAACTTGTTGATAAATTCGGCCTCAACTTCGGGGTCAACCGGCCCGGATTGCCAAACCGTCCGGTCCTTGAGGTCTGATGTGTAGGTTTCAACCCGGCTACGTTGACTCACAAATATCTCTGTTTCCCCGTTGGAGTTGCGCTCCAATCGGGTACGAAATTTGTATTGTTCCGGGCTGGAGTACAGATTGTCAAAGACTTTCGAGATAGCGGTTCGCAGGAAATCCTGTGGAATTTTGGCTCTGTTTTCCACCCACTCGGTCTCCATAATTCCGATTTCCGATTGCTCCGTGGCAAGTGGAAAACCGCTTTCCTGCCAAAAACCTTTTATGGGTTGCCACAAGGCCTCGGGGGTGCGCTTAATGACGATCCACCGTTTATCGCCCATTCGTTCGATTCGCGCGTCTGCGATTTCTAAGGGCGCGATCGATGCCGTTGCCTTTGCTTCAGGCTGTCCAGCGGTAGCAGCAGACTTCGCCTGGAGGGCCGATACCGCGCCGTTCAATACGGTGTATCGACTCTCAGCTTTCAATTGGGATAAATCAGGCGGTACTTCAAGCGCAACGGGCCTGGCGGTGGATTTGTAATCCACTTTGTTGCCTTCCAAAATAGAGCAGCCGCCCAGGCTGATGGCTGCGGCAAATAGTGCGAAGGGGAAGGTGGATTTCACAAATAAACCTTTGGTTGCGGTCATCAAATAAGTCCGGTGGATTGCAATAATTTGTCCAAAGCCGGGCGTAGGGGCTCGCTGAGCTCGGTCAGTGGCAAACGAATCGCTGGGCTGCACAGGCCCATGCGTGCGGCAGCCCATTTGACCGGTATAGGGTTGGCTTCTACAAACAAGCCTTTGTGCAGCGGCAGCAGGCGGTTTTGGATGTCCATCGCCGCGCGCGGATTGCCGGCCAGCGCCGCCACACACAGTTCGTGCATCAGGCGCGGCGCGATATTGGCGGTCACGCTGACATTGCCGTGGCCGCCGCACAGCATCAAGGCGACGGCCGTAGGGTCGTCACCGGAATAAATCGCAAAACCTTCCGGTGCTTCTTTAATCAGCCACTGGGCCCGCTCAATATTGCCGGTAGCTTCTTTGATGCCCACGATGCCCGGCACTTTGGCCAGGCGCAATACCGTGTCGTGCGCCATATCGGCCACGGTGCGCCCCGGTACGTTGTAAAGCACCATCGGCAAGTCCACGGCGCGGGCGATGGCGCTGAAGTGCTGGAACAAGCCTTCTTGTGTCGGCCGGTTGTAGTAGGGCACAACTTGCAGTTGGCAATTGGCGCCTACCGATTTGGCAAACTCGGCTAACGCGATGGCCTCTTTGGTGGAGTTGGCGCCGCAGCCGGCCATGATGGGCACGCGGCCTGCCGCTTGCTGCACCGACACCCGGATGATCTCGCAATGTTCTTGTACGGTGACCGTGGGCGATTCACCGGTCGTTCCAACGACACAGATACAGTCTGTGCCTTCTTGGATGTGCCAGTCGATGAGGCGTCGCAATGCGGCATAGTCCACAGCGCCATCGTCCATCATGGGTGTAATCAAGGCGACAATGCTGCCGCGGATCGGTGAAAAATTCAATGGCATGGGACGCTTCAATTAGAAGGCCGCGTGTGCGGCGTGCGAGATCCGAGTCATTTTAGCCGTGCAGGCGAAGCCGCAAAGTCACTTGCTACGCGATGCACAGCGGCAATTCGCTGCACCACGCGTGGCAGGTCGGGCTCCAGGCCGCACTCGTAGGCCACGATTTGCAAGGCCTGGCACTGGGTTAACAACTCGCCGGGCTGCAACAGGAAGTCGGGGTTGCGCGGTCTGCCCCACTGTTCCTGACCGTATGCAAAGGTTTCGTAAAGAAGTACACCGCCGGGCGCCAGACTGGCAAGCAAGCTGGGCCACAAGGGTCGCCAAAGGTAATTGCAGACCACGATCGCATCAAACAACCTGGGGCCTTGGTTGCTTAGCAGCGGCCAGGGCCCGGTTTCCAGGTCGGCCTGAATTAACTCGCTGTGAGGCGCTAAAGACTGGGCTGCGCTGATGTCCAGATCCACACCGGTGCCCTGGTGACCCAGGGTATGCAAATAATGCAAGTGCCGGCCGCTGCCGCAGGCCACATCGAGTACGCGCGAGCGCGGTGCTAGCAAGTGCGACCAACGCACTAGCCAGGGCGAGGGCGCAGCCAAGGGCCCCCCATGGTGGGGATTCATCGCGGCTTGACCTCGTCTTTGAGCGCATTCATCGCCATGCGCTCCACGATCCCTGGCGCAATCAATTTGATAAAGCGCCCGATTTTTCCGGCGGTGGTCATGACCACTTCGCGCTGGCGCGCCTGCATGCCCGCAATGATTAAGCGCACGCAATGGGCCACGCTCATACCATTGTCTTCACGCAGGCCGCTGCTGCCCGCGGTCTGTCCCTTGGCGTTGAGGCCGTGGTGGCGGATTTGGGTCAGCACCACGCCTGGAAAGGCGATCGTGACGCTGACCCCGGCACCCACCAGCTCAGCGCGCAAGGCCTCAAAAAAACCGGTCATGGCAAATTTGGTGGCGCTGTAGGCGGTGCGCCCTGGTACGCCGATCAGCCCGGCCAATGACGACACCGCCACGATACGGCCTTTGCGTGCTTTCAGGTAGGGCAGCGCCGCATGGGTACACCACACGCTGCCCCACAAATTAACTTGCATCAGGCTTTGGTACCAATGCAAATCTTCGGCTTGGACGTCGGCGAGCAAGGCTTGTGCCGACACCCCAGCGTTATTTACCAGCGTGTCGATATGACCGAAATAGGCTACGGCCTGCGCGATCAGCGCCCGGCACTGGTCTTCTTGCGCCACATCCGTCGGCACGACCAGGCAGTAGGCGCCGCGTTCGCGGCAATCGGCTGCCGTTTTTTCCAGACCCGCTAGCGAGCGGGCAGCTAACACCAAGCCCAGCGCGGGGCCATGGTGCTGGGCCAACTGGCGCGCCATTTCC
Source organism: Comamonas sp. lk (assembly GCA_945865675.1). Lineage (GTDB taxonomy): Bacteria > Pseudomonadota > Gammaproteobacteria > Burkholderiales > Burkholderiaceae_C > Allorhodoferax. The sequence continues at coordinate 9,709 of CAMBFO010000052.1, read as the reverse complement.
GCGCCAATGCCGTCGGACGCTCCGGTAATGACGACGACTTGCAAGTCGCCGGGTAGGGCCATATTCATGAGGCAGAAACTTTCAGGGGCGCCATGCAGGGCCGGCTAAAAACAAGCCCACAACTGATCGGTGAGCATGATGACCAATTGCGGGTTACTGTATAAATAAAAAACCCAAGCCAGACCCGTCGCCACCGCCAGCATGAGCAACACGCGCTGGATAGACGCCCTGCGCGCAGGGACGGGTACGGTGGGCTGTTGGTTCATTGTCAATGGGCCGCACTGAGCGCCGGGGTGCGGTCAATGGCCTCTTCTTTGACTGGCAGGTTCACCAAACCGGCAAAAATACCCAGGGCAATCGAGAGGTACCAGGCCAAGTCGTAGCTGCCCGTGGTGTCATACATGTAGCCGCCCAGCCATACCCCCAAGAAAGAACCGATTTGATGGCTTAAAAATACAAAGCCGCCCAGCATAGACAAATGCGCCACGCCGAATATCTGGGCAATGGTGGCATTGGTAGCCGGTACGGTGGAAAGCCACAGCAAGCCCATGATGGCGCTGAACACATAAACGCTGGTGGGCGAAAGCGGCAGGCTGATGAACACGGCGATGACCACGGCGCGCGCGAAATAAATGAAAGACAAGATATAGCGCTTGGGCATACGCTGGCCCAGAGCGCCCGAGATATAAGTGCCAAATACGTTGAACAAGCCGACCAGGGCCAGGGCGTAGCTGGCTACTTGGGGGCTCAAACCATGGTCTTTGAGGTAGCTTGGCATATGCACACCGATGAACACTACCTGAAAGCCGCAAACAAAATAACCGGCCATCAATAATTGAAAACTGGGGTAGCGAAAGGCTTCCACCAGGGCTTGCACAATGCTTTGCTCGCGCTGAGGGGCAGCGCCTACGCCAAAAACCGGCTCCCGCAGGCCACGCGCCAGTGGCAGGATGAGTAGGGCCAAGCCGGCGAGTGCCACCAACGCGTTTTGCCAACCCAAGCTTGCGATCAAGCCGCCTTCGATCGGGACCATTAAAAATTGCCCGAACGAGCCCGCCGCCGCGGTCACGCCCATGGCCCAGGAGCGCCGTTCGGCCGGCACGTTGCGCCCGATCACGCCATACACCACCGCATAGGTCGTACCCGCTTGCGCAATCCCTAAGGTCATACCGGTAGAAAGCATCAATTGCCATGGCGCGTCCGCATGTGCCATACCGACCAGACCCAAGGCATACAGCAGTCCGCCTGCAATTAGCACTCTAAATGCGCCAAACCGGTCTGCCACCATCCCGACAAACACCCCCGCCAAGCCCCACGAAATGTTTTGGATGGCCATGGCCAGCCCATAAATTTGGCGTGTCCAGTCATTGGCCTGGGTGATTGGTTGTAACCACAGGCCAAAGCCGTGGCGTATCCCCATAGACAGGGCTACGATGGCGGCGCCGCAGGCCAGAACTTGAAAAAGCGGTAGTGCTGGTTGCGGTGCGGATGGGTTTTGCATAGGCTTGAATATAGCGATTTACAGCCCTACGAACCGCGCAGTAAGCTTTAAGGCGGATACGCTGGTGACAAGCGGGAAGATCTCTTAACTGGATTTATATACAGTTAAATTGAGGCTTTCGCACTACAATCGATCTCCATGTCAGTCAAAACTCTCACCCCCGCACCCGGCGCCAAGTCCGCCGCCAATGCCTATTCCGAGGGCTCGATCCGCGTCCTCAAAGGCCTGGAGCCCGTCAAACAACGTCCGGGTATGTACACCCGCACCGACAATCCCCTGCATGTCATCCAGGAAGTGCTGGACAACGCCTCCGACGAGGCCCTGGCCGGGCACGGCAAGAAAATCAAAGTCATTTTGCACACTGACGGCTCGGTGACGATTGATGACGACGGGCGCGGCATACCCTTTGGTATGCACCCCGAGGAAAAAGCCCCGGTCATCGAACTGGTGTTCACCCGCCTGCACGCCGGTGGCAAATTCGACAAGGGCAAAGGCGGCGCCTATAGTTTTTCGGGCGGCTTGCACGGCGTGGGTGTGAGCGTGACCAACGCCTTGGCCAAGCGCCTAGAGGCCACGTCTTACCGTGAAGGTGCGGTGGCGCATTTGGTATTTCAAGGTGGCGACGTCACCCAAAAGCTCAGCATCCGGCCCCTGGCCGAGGGCGAGCGCAAGTCCGGCACCTCGGTGCGCGTTTGGCCGGATGGCAAATATTTCGAATCCACGGCCCTGCCCATGGGTGACTTGGCCCACTTGCTGCGCAGCAAAGCGGTGCTCATGCCCGGCGTGACGGTCACCCTGTTCAACGAAAAAACCAAAGAAACCCAGACCTGGCTCTATAAAGGTGGGCTGCGCGACTACCTGACGCAGTCGCTCAACGCCGACCCGGTGATTCCGCTGTTTGAGGGCGAAGGCTTTGCCGACGGCAACAGCGACAGTTTTGCCGAAGGCGAGGGCGCCGCCTGGTGCGTGGCCTTTACCGAAGACGGCCATCCGGTGCGTGAGAGCTATGTCAACCTGATTCCTACCAGCGCCGGCGGCACGCATGAAAGTGGCTTGCGCGACGGTTTGTTCAACGCGGTCAAAAGCTTTATCGAGATGCACGCCTTGTTGCCCAAAGGCGTCAAGCTCATGCCCGAAGACGTGTTTGCACGCGCCAGCTATGTGCTGTCGGCCAAGGTCCTGGACCCGCAGTTCCAGGGGCAGATCAAGGAGCGCCTGAACTCGCGTGACGCCGTGCGTTTGGTCTCGGGCTATGTGCGTCCGGCGCTAGAACTGTGGCTGAACCAGCACGTGGACTATGGCAAAAAGCTGGCCGAACTGGCCATCAAGGCGGCCCAAACCCGACAGCGCGCCGGACAGAAAGTGGAGAAACGCAAAAGCTCGGGCGTGGCGGTTTTGCCAGGTAAATTGACCGATTGCGAAAGCCGCGACCTGGCCTATAACGAAGTGTTTTTGGTCGAGGGCGACTCGGCCGGTGGCAGCGCCAAGATGGGGCGCGATAAAGAAAACCAGGCCATCCTGCCGCTGCGCGGCAAAGTGCTCAACACCTGGGAAGTAGACCGCGACCGTTTGTTTGCCAATACTGAGATCCATGATATTTCGGTGGCGATTGGCGTAGACCCGCATGGGCCCAATGACACCCCCGATTTCAGCGGTTTGCGCTATGGCAAGGTGTGCATCTTGAGCGATGCAGATGTGGACGGCTCGCATATCCAGGTCCTGCTGCTGACTTTGTTTTTCCGGCATTTCCCCAAGCTGATTGAAGCCGGTCATGTGTATGTGGCTAGGCCGCCGCTGTTTCGGGTGGATGCGCCGGCGCGCGGCAAAAAACCGGCTTCCAAAGCCTATGCCTTGGACGAGGGCGAAATGGGCGCGATTTTGGACAAGTTGCGTAAAGAGGGCGTGCGCGAAGGCGCCTGGAGCATCAGCCGCTTCAAAGGCCTGGGCGAGATGAATGCCGAGCAACTGTGGGACACCACCCTCAATCCGGATACGCGGCGTTTATTGCCGGTGGCTCTGGGGGCGATTGATTTTGCGGCGACCGAGTCCTTGATTACCAAGCTCATGGGCAAAGGCGAGGCCGCGGCGCGGCGCGAGTTGATGGAGTTGCACGGGGATTCGGTAGAGATTGATATTTGAGGCTTGATTGATTTGTGTTTTCTCTCTCGGGCGGGCAAAAGGATTGAAGGGTTTCCTCATGGTGGGGTAACACAATTCGTCAGCCCCCAGCCCCTTTGCAGGCCGGCCACTGATTGCGGAGATGGACGGTCAAGTCTTCATTCCAAAACGCCTTGCGCGGACTCGTTGACACCATGAATAAATTACCACGGTAAAAAAATTGCTTGAATTTCTATGACAGATCAAACCACACTCGACTTACAGGCCGCCCCCGAAAACGACGACCAACCCAATCTGGCTACCTACGCGCAACGCGCTTACCTGGAATATGCGCTGTCGGTGGTCAAAGGCCGTGCGCTGCCGGATGTGTGCGACGGGCAAAAGCCGGTGCAGCGGCGGATTTTGTATTCCATGTCGCGCATGGGCCTGGGCTTTGGCGGTAGCAATAACAATACCGGTGCCAAGCCGGTTAAAAGTGCGCGGGTGGTGGGTGATGTGCTGGGCCGTTTTCATCCGCATGGCGACCAGGCGGCGTATGACGCGCTGGTGCGCATGGCGCAGGATTTTTCGCAGCGTTATCCACTGATCGACGGGCAGGGCAATTTTGGCTCGCGCGACGGTGATGGTGCAGCGGCTATGCGCTACACCGAAGCGCGGCTGGCCAAAATCACCAGCTTGTTGCTCGACGAGATCGACCAGGGCACAGTGGACTTTGTGCCCAATTACGACGGCTCCACCGAAGAGCCCAGCCAGTTGCCCGCGCGCCTGCCTTTTGCACTGCTCAACGGCGCCAGCGGTATCGCGGTGGGCTTGGCTACCGAAATCCCCAGCCACAATTTGCGCGAGATCGCCGATGCCTGTGTGGCCTTGATCAAGAACCCCAAAACCAGCGACGAGGAACTGTTGGCGCTGGTGCCCGGCCCGGACTACCCGGGTGGCGGGCAGATCATCAGCAACAGCGCCGATATTGCCGATGCCTATCGCAGCGGGCGCGGCTCGCTCAAAGTGCGGGCGCGTTGGAAGATTGAAGATATGGCGCGCGGCCAGTGGCAACTGGTGGTGACCGAATTGCCGCCGGGGGTGAGCAGCCAGCGGGTGCTCGAAGAGATTGAAGAACTCACCAACCCTAAAGTCAAGGCGGGCAAAAAAGCCTTGTCGCAAGACCAACTGCAGCTCAAGGCCAGCATGCTGGCGGTGCTGGACCTGGTGCGTGACGAGTCGGGCAAAGAGGCGGCGGTGCGTTTGGTGTTTGAGCCCAAGACCAGCCGTATCGAGCAGCAAGAACTCATTACCGCGCTGCTGGCGCACACCAGTCTGGAGAGCTCGGCCCCCATCAACCTGACCATGGTGGGACTGGACGGGCGGCCAACGCAAAAGTCTTTCCGGCAAATGCTGACCGAGTGGATTGCTTTTCGCCAAACCACGGTGGAGCGGCGCTCGCGCCACCGCCTGGGCAAGGTGTTGGACCGCATCCACATCTTGGAGGGGCGGCAATTGGTGCTGCTCAATATCGACGAAGTGATTGCCATCATCCGCCAGTCGGACGAGCCGCGCAGCGCTTTGATGGAGCGTTTTCGTTTGTCCGAACGCCAGGCCGAAGACATTCTGGAAATTCGCCTGCGCCAACTGGCGCGCCTGGAGGCGATCAAGATCGAGCAGGAGCTTTCGGAGCTGCGCGACGAGCAGAAAAAGCTGGAAGACATTTTGGACAACCCGGCCAGCCTACGCCGCTTGATGATCAAGGAAATAGAGGCGGATGCCAAAACCTTTGCCGATGCACGGCGCACTTTGATACAAGCCGAGAAAAAAGCCGTTGCCGAAATCAAAATCGTCGATGAGCCGGTGACGGTGGTGGTCAGCGACAAGGGTTGGGTGCGCGCGCGCGGCGGCCACGGCCACGAGGCGGCGGGCTTTGCATTTAAGGCCGGCGATGCCTTGTATGCCACCTTTGAATGCCGCAGTGTGGATACCTTGCTGGGCTTTGGCTCCAATGGCCGGGTGTATTCGGTGGCCGTGGCTTTGTTGCCCGGCGGGCGCGGGGACGGGCAGCCGCTCACTAGCCTGATCGAACTGGAAGCGGGTACGCAAATCCTGCATTACTTTGCGGGTCCGGCTACGGCGCAACTGCTTATCTCCAGCAGCGCAGGCTATGGCTTTATGGCAAGCGTGGACAACATGATTTCACGCAACAAAGCCGGTAAAGCATTCGTCACCTGCAACGTTGGGGAGGGCGTTTGCGCGCCGTCATTGGTTGGCGGTGCCAGCCTGCCGGCGCATGCAGCCACGCCTGCCACGTTGCAAAACGCCGCACGTGCCTTGGTGGCCCCTGCAACCGACGTGGCTTGCGCCTCTACGCTGGGCCGTATCCTCACCTTCAAGCTGTCCGAACTCAAGACCATGGAAAAAGGCGGGCGCGGTTTGATGCTGCTCGATTTAGACGGGAAAGACACGCTGGCCGGGGCTGCGGCCTACACGCGCAGCGTGCGCATCTCGGGCATTGGCCGGGGCGGTAAAGACCGCGAAGAAACGCTGGAAATCCGCAGCCTCAACAACGCCCGTGCCGCGCGTGCGCGCAAGGGCAAGGCGGCTGACTTGGGCTTTAAACCTTCCGCGGTGGCCAGGGTGGAGTGATGCTTGTAATGGCTGGGCGACCTATTTATTTCCGACACAACGCCCAAACCGTTTGACAAGACTTTCATTTTTAGCCACACTGTCTCGCATGTTCACACAGCGTATTTACTTGGTCCTCGCACTTCTTGCCTATCGGGCAGGTGTTGTGTCGACCCTGCAAATGCTGCTGACCTGCCACCTCACGCGAAGGCGGGCTTTGTGAACTAAGGGCAAGTAGTTTTGCCACCCCACGAAGCCCGCTTACCCAGCGGGCTTTTTTATTGTCTGAGAACAACCCATAAGGAGAATGTTGATGCGTGATTTCCCAATTTCCATACGCCGCGCTACCCCACAGGATGCAAGCGGATTGACAGCGCTGATGAGCGAAGAAGCCGTTTACGGCAACTTGTTGCAATTACCGCACCCCAGCGAAGCGGCTTGGCGTGAGCGTCTGGAGGCTAAGCCCGATAATGGCGATGTGCAACTGGTGGCCATTGCGCAAGGGGAAGTGGTTGCCAGCGCAGGTTTGCACGCCAACTCGCAAATCCGGCGGCGCCATGCGATGGGTTTAGTTATGGCCGTTACCTTACCAGCGCAAGGCAAAGGCGTGGGCAGCGCGCTCATGGCGGCACTCATCGACTACGCCGACCGATGGGCTGCGGTTATGCGTATTGAACTGACCGTTTTTGCTGACAACGAGCGCGCTATTGCGCTCTACCGGAAATTTGGTTTTGTACAAGAAGGAATCTTCCGCGCTTATGGCTTGCGTGATGGGCGCTTTCAGGACGTGCTGGCTATGGCGCGTTTGCATCCGTCGCCACCGCGCTGGGACTAGTCATTTTTCAAAAAATAAGGGGCATGGCTTGGCCCCTGCGAAGGGCGGAGTGAGCAATATGGATTGGCCCTCGGGCTGACTGACCGTGTATCTGTTGTCGGGCAATGACAGCTTTACTCATTCTGATGTATGACAAGATTTATTTTTATGTCATACTTATCGGCGTACAGATAAATAGTTTCTGTATGACAAGGAGCCATCATGCTGTCTGTTCGTCTGTCCGAAACCATGGAGCGCGATTTGAAGCAGTTTTGCGCTGTCCGCAAACTGAGCAAATCGCAAGTCGTGCAAGAAGCCCTGGCCGAATACATGGTGGCAGCGCAAGCGCCGTTACATGGCAGGGCAGCGCCTGAACCCGATCTGTCGTTTCTGGCCCCTGATGATCCAATCCGTCAGTTCATTGGCATCGCCAAAGATGGCATGAGTGCCGACGAACTTATGCGGATGACGCGTGGCGACGATTGGAATCAGCCATGATCTTGGTGGACACCAATGTGTTCGTGGATGTCATCCACCGAGACCCAATTTGGTTGGAGTGGTCGTTGCGCGAGCTGAGCAAAGCCAAAACCCAAGGCATTGCGACCAACTTTGTGGTCTATGCTGAACTGCACACCCACGACACGGCAGGCCCGCACATCGATGCATTTCTTGAAAAGTTGGGCGTGCAGATTCTGGATGTGTCCAGGCCAGCCGCTCAAGGGGCCGCCCATGCGTTCAGGGCTTATCGGAACCGCGGCGGCACCAAAACCGGCGTGTTGCCCGACTTCTTTATTGGCGCCCATGCCCAGACCGAGGCTTACCAACTGCTCACCCGCGATGCGGGGCGATACAAGGCCTATTTTCCCAAGATCAAGTTAATCTGCCCCTGACACAGCAGCGTTGAAACCAATTGCGCCACCAGGCTAGCGCTGATAGTGGATAGTCGCCAGTAGGCTTTTTATCAATCCGGCGCGCGCGCCTCGGACTGTTTCCAGGTGTAGACCAGTACTGTGCCCAGGCTCGTGCTGGCGTTTTGGCGTACTAAGGGGCTGGCCTGGTTGGCTGCACCTTGGACGCTGTCTACACGGCCAAATACCAGCAGCCTGGCGTCTGAGGAAAGAGGGTATGACCAGGAGCCACTCAGGCGCAGCGCCATGAGACCGGCCTGGGCTTGGTAGGCCGCGCGGCTGGCGGTGGCCTCTGACGCAGTCACACGGTAGAGCAGCGATTGCAGAGACTGGTCGGCGCTGATGGCGCTGATGCCGGCACCCCAAGTCCAGCCCTCTTTGGCGCGGTAGCTGTATTTCAATTCGGGCTCCAGCACCATGCCCCGATATGCAGCGCTGTTGCTCAGGTCAAATACGCCGCGCAAGGGCAGTTCGAAGCGCCACTGCCCTGGTGCGCCGGTAGCGCTGAGGTTCCAGCGCATGCGCGGCCCAAATTCGATCAAGGTTCCCAGGTCGTCCATGCCTTGACGCGCCACGGTGTCGCTCGCCCGCGAACCGAGCGATCCTGAAAAGCCAATGTCCAATTCAAAGTCAGGCCGATGAATGGCCCGAAATCCAGCGCTGTCACGGTCAAGCCGGAAATACTCGCCACGGTAAATCACATAGGGCACTGCCAGCGCAATGCGCACGCTTTCGGAAGACCCTGGATAGGCCGACTGTGCTGCCGTTAGGCCAACGGCGCCAATTTCCCAGAGGGGCAATCCCCCTTTGGCGGACTGCGCCAGCAAACTTTGGCTGCAAACGGTCAGCATGAGGGTAAGAGGCCAAAGCATGCGCATAGTTGTATCCTTGGTGACGTAAAAGGGCAAAATATTCGTTCCAAACGGGCTGTGCCGATAATGATCAGGCCGCCATTATTTATGTATCTTCACGAGCGAACTATGTCGCTACGATCTAACCCGGTTTTACCATGACAGAGTTTTCTTCTATCGCGCGGACCGCTTTTGCGTCCTTACCTACTGATGTCCAATGGGCCGGGCTCCGGTTCAGCCACGAGGTGACTACCCACCGCATGGTGCGCGATGATGCTCCCCAGGCCAATGCCACCAGTGAGGATATGGGCGTTATGTGCGAAGTCCTGGTCGACGGTCACTTCGGCTATGCCGCCACCTCCGATACTTCCGAAGAAGGCTTGCAACTGGCTCTGGGACGGGCCTTAGCTACCACGCGGGCCGGGAGTGCTCGAAAAGCACATGCCTTTCAAGCAGCCCAGAGGCCACCATCGCAAGGCAGTTTTAGAAGCCCGAGGGTACAAGGCCTGGATATCGACAGCACGCAGGCCATTACCCAATGCCTGCTGGCCGCCAGCGCTGCGATGAAAGGTGATCCACGCCTGGTGAGCAGAATGGCCCATGCGATGTTGATCCAGACCCACATTGCGTTCTTCAGCAGCACGGGCGCCGCCATTGATCAGCGCTTTGACATGGTATCGCTCAACCTGTCAGCGACAGCGGCGCAAGGTAGTGAATCACAAACCCGTACTTGGTCACGCACCGGCCAGGCTGGCGCTGAGGTTTTTGAAACCGAAGCCTTGGCATCGCAAGCCAGACGCATAGCAAGCGAAGCATTGCAATTGCTTGAAGCGCCTAACTGCCCCAGCGGCGTCATGGACCTGGTGTTGATGCCCGATCAGATGATGCTGCAAATCCATGAATCCAT
>CAMBFO010000051.1 GCA_945865675.1 Comamonas sp. lk | reverse complement strand
CGTGGCCTGCGCCCGCACCAGCAAGGCAACCGCGACAGCTATGTCCATATCGTCGACTACCACGCCAAGCACAACGGGCAGCATGGCATTGTGATTTCAGGCACGAAGGCTATCGTCACCGGCGCGCCTTATATGCATGAACTCTTGGTCATGCCCTGCCGCAATATGGGCCAGGCCGATGCCGACTTTGCAGTTTGCTGCGCGGTGCCGATTGACGCACCGGGTCTGACCATCATCGCCCGCCCCGCAGGGCGCCCCGGCGAGCCCGAACACGGCGCCCCCCTGTTCAGCAGCAAATACGGCCAGAGCACGGCGGTGTGTATGTTCGACAAGGTGTTTGTGCCTATGGACCAGGTGTTTTACGCCGGTGATTGGGAACACTCGGGCTACCTGACCTATAGCTACGCCACCCACCACCGCCACACCTGCATAGGCGCGCGCGCCGGCTTTGGGGATTTACTGATTGGCGCGGGCGCACTGATGTGCGAAGCCAATGGCTTTGACCCCGGCCAGGAAAGCCATTTGCGCGAGCAAATGGTCGAGTTGATTACCATCACCGAGAGCTTTTATGCCTGCGGCGTGGCAGCCAGCGTTTATGGCAAAGAAGACCCGCACAGCCATAGTTTTGTGCCCGATGCGGTGTTTTCCAATATCGGCAAACTGTTGCTGGCGACCAAAATTTATGACATGCACCGCATCGCACACTATGTCAGCGGCGGCCTGATCGTCACCCTACCGGGCCCAGACGAAGACCACAACCCCGAAACCGGCGCCAAGCTCAGCGAGGTGCTTCGCGCCAACCCGGACGTGCCTTACGCGCAACGTATACAAACCGCGCGCTTTATCGAGGACCTGACCGCCGGTTACCAGGGCGGCTGGTATTCAGTGATCAGCCTGCACGGTGGCGGATCGCCTTCGGCTATGAAGCAAGAGATTTACCGCAACTACCCCATTGGCTCCAAAGTGGAGCTGGTCGAACGCCTGCTCGAACGCGGAATTGCGGCCGACGGCTCTGCCGCCCCCGCACTGCACGACCCGGCGCGCGCCATCACCCAAAACCGCCAGCCGGGTAAATGTTGTGATACCGGCTGCACCGTGCCGGGGACGCCGATGATGGTGGACCTGCCCACGGTCGAGGCGACGCTGCCGTCCAAACGCTTGAGCTCCAAGCCCTGACAATTCGTCCCGGCGGCAAGATGCCGCAGTGGACTAAGAATCCCTAGGCCCCAGGTTCGAGCCCAGGTCGAGGAGCCGACTTAAAAGCCATCGTCAAAAACGATCGGGGGGCAGCGCAGCTCTAGGCGCCCTTAGCAGCCTTGCGTGCAGACTTTTTCTTGCCCTTAGATTTATCCTTCTTGGCCGACTTGGCCACCCGTTTGCCACTCACATCTCGTGACCACAAAGACCGGGCATCGGGCGCGGGCGGCTCCATGAATGCGTCGCCAAAATCGCCCGGACCCGGTTCCGGCAAAGGGCGCCCGCTGTCACGCCACTCCACCGCCGCTGGAAAGCCATAGGTCTGGGCATAACGCTTAAACCACAAACCCTCCGGCGAATGGCGGGTAATGCCGTCAAACACATTGGCAAACATTTGCGTCTGCTCCAGGCCCATGGCGTCGATAGCCTGGTTGATCACCAGCTTGTTCATCATCAACTGGTTTTTCGGCACTCCTGCCATGCGCTCGGCCAACTGCTGCACTACGCTGTCGAGTTTGGCAAGTGGCGCCACTTCGGTCGCCAGGCCCCATTCAAAAGCCTGCTTGCCGTCGATCAAATCGCCGGTCAACATCATGCGCTTGGCCCGCATTGCGCCCAGGCGATACACCCACATCGCAGGGCTGGGACAGCCCCAGACACGCACAGGCATATAACCAATACGTGCCTTGTCCTCCATCACAATAAAGTCACAGCAGCTGGCAATGTCGCTACCGCCCGCCGCCGCATAGCCATGTACACACGCGATCGTGGGTTTGTACGAGCGCCACAAACTCATAAAGTCTTCGGTATTGCGCTTCATGAATTTGTAGTCAATCATCGGGTCCCAGGGCATGGGCTGGGTAATGACGTTGGTGGGGTCGCCCTCGGCATAGTGCTTGAGGTCGTAGCCTGCGCAAAACGCATCGCCCGCACCGCGCAGCACAATCACATGCACCCGGTCATCGGCATTGGCCAGTTCCACCGCCTGGCGGATTTCGCCAGGCATCTCATCATTGATCGCGTTCAGGCGCTCGGGCCGGTTTAAGGTGATGGTAGCAATACGCCCTTGCACCGCAATATGCAAGGTGGAAAACACCCGGTCGGCGGCGACGCTGGCCAAGCGCTTACCCAAAGCCGCCGCGGCCGCAGTCGCTTTTTTCTTGGAACCGGCAGGGGTCTTTGGGACTGTTTTCTTAGCTGCAGGCGCTGTTTCTTTGGCGGTAGATTGGCTTGCCATAGTTGGTCTCTTTAATGCGTCAAATGGAAGAAAAATCGCCATGCCGGCCCAGGCCACCTTTAAAGCGCCCGGCACCGCCAACACCCTCCTGCACCAGGCATTCCAGGCCGTTGTACCACTCCTTGCGCATGGCATCGCGCACGGTTTCGCCGTGCTGCATGTAAATGGATCGCCGATCCGCGCGCACGCAGGCTTGCGGAAAACGGGCAATTTCAGCGGCCAGCTTTTCAGCTTCGACGCGGGCCTGGCCATGCGGCACCATACGCTCGCAGGCACCGATGGCCAGTGCTTCGGTAGCGGGTACTTTGCGTCCCGTAAGGGTAATTTCCATCGCGCGGCCCATACCCACCAGCCGAGGCAAGCGCACTGTACCTCCATCGAGCAATGGAATGCCCCAGCGTCGGCAATACACGCCAAAGTAAGCGTCCTGCGCCATCACCCGCATATCGCACCACAAGGCCAGCTCAAAACCGCCTGCGACTGCCGGACCCTCTACCGCAGCAATCACTGGTTTGGACAAATCCAAACGCGTCGGCCCCAAGGGGCCGCGCGGTACCCTCCGCGCGGGGTCAATCGGGTAATCGATATCGGTCAGCGGGCGCTCTGCATCGGTAAGGGTACTGGCGTATTTCAAATCCCAGCCCGCGCAAAAGGCACCGCCCTCGCCCCACAAGACGGCGACGCTGGCGCTATCGTCGCTATCAAATTCTTCAAAGGCGGCAACCAGGGCATCCGCACTGTCCGGGTCCATGGCGTTGCGGGCCTCTTCAAAGCGGCTATGGATGATGGTCCATACCGCTGCATTCTTTTCGATCCTTACCATGTCAGTTGTCTCCAGTTGCTTTGTTGAAGGTCTTGCGCCTTGTGCGGGGTGTTGCGGTCATGGCGCGCAGCGGCGTTCGGTGCATGCCACCCATGCTAGTCCGTAAAGTAGCTCGGAGCGGCGGGAACGCCGCGATGCATGGTAACTTTAACGCTCGGCGCTGTTGGCTTGAATGCAGCGCGCAATATCGCAGGCCGTGGGTAAGGTGGCACGGTATTCAAAACCAGGCCGAGGCAGAATACCGTCGCGTGTAAAGCAGCGTTCGCCTTTGCCGTTATCGTAGTAGGACGTGACATCGACGCAGCGCCGCGAATGGGCCATGAGTCCGAAGTGGTGCCCCATTTCATGGGAAATCACCATTTGCAAAGTCTCGCGCGCGTCGTGCGCCGGGTTGCGGGTGTTGAGCAAGCGAAACATCGCCGGGCTCATAGCCAGCAAACCGCGACCCAAGTCGGCCTGCGCAAAATTGCCACCACTGTTTTTTTCACTCCATTGGACTCTGACAGCACCGTCAGGCACAACGCTCTCGGGTTTGAAACGCTGCACCGCATTGGGCACGCCACATGCCGACCAGGCCAACGCAGACCGTTGCACAGCGGCTAGGACCTGCTCTTCGGAAAACCAGTCTGGGGCACCACTATGGTCATACACAAACACCAGCGGTACCTTATTGGCGGGCCGGTCCCGGCCATCGCCCCAAGTGACGATTTCGCCCGCAAGGCACTGTGCCATTTCCCTCTCACGCACGCTTTGCGCCGCAAGCGTCAGGCTAACCAATGCCAAGGCCACAAACCAGGTGGCGTTCAGGCTAGGCCGCATTGATCAAGTACCCGCTCGCATTGGCACGGCAAAGCCCCGCCGCACCGCTGGGCGCGCCATCAGCGCCTCGTACCAGCGCTGCACCTGCGGAAAATCGGCCAAATCCACCTGGTGGCGCCGATGGCGCCAAACCCATCCCAGAATGGCAAAGTCAGCGATGGACAACTCACCGGCGAAAAAGCTACGCCCCTGCAAACGCCGTTCCATGACGCCATACAAACGGCGCGTCTCGGCCATGAAGCGCTCCAAGCCATAGCGCCGGTCAGCCTCCGAGTCCAAGGCTATAAAGTGGTGCACCTGTCCTGGCATGGGGCCAAAGCCCCCCATCTGGAACATCAACCACTCCAAGACCTCCACGCGATCGCTACCGGTAAGCGGCAAAAAAAGCCCGGTTTTTTCGGCAAGGTACAGCAAGATGGCGCCGGACTCAAAAACGCTGATGGGTTGCCCGTGCGGCCCGTGCGGGTCCACGATAGCGGGGATTTTGTTGTTGGGGCTGATACGGATAAATGCCGGATCAAACTGTTGTCCCGCGTCAATATCGACCACCTGCACGCTATAGGGTAAACCCATTTCTTCCAGTGCAACGCTAATTTTTCGCCCATTGGGCGTGTCAAACGCAAATAGTTCAATGGTCAAGGAAAGCCCCCTGGTTTAAGGCGTGGCCGCCTCTGGCTGCAGGTGCAGGCATCAATCGTCCTCACTGGCCGCAATGCCTGGAAACAATATCTCGGTAAACCCAAATTGCGAAAAATCGCGCATACGCATGGGATAGAGCTTGCCCCACAAATGGTCACATTCATGCTGGACTACACGGGCATGAAAACCGTCCACCGTGCGGTCAATGGGGTCGCCAAAAGCGTCCCAGCCGGTATAACGGATGCGCGCCCAGCGCGGCACCACGCCGCGCAAACCCGGCACCGATAAGCAGCCCTCCCAATCAGATTCCTCGTCCCGGCCTAAGGGCGTGATGGTCGGGTTGACCAGCACCGTACGCGGCACCAGGGGCCGATCCGGGTAGCGTGGATTACGTTCATCCGAGCCGAAAATCACTACCTGCAAGTCCACCCCGATTTGGGGCGCCGCCAGCCCCGCTCCATGGGCCGCGCGCATGGTGTCGAGCAGGTCCGTCACCAGCAAATGCAATTCATCGCTATCCAATAGCTGCACCTTTTGCGCCACACGCAACAAGCGCGGATCGCCCATTTTCAAGATTTCGCGTACCGCCATCAGCGTTCCTCCAGCATGTTGTACAAAGCAGATTCATCAATCACCGGCACACCCAGTTCCTGCGCTTTATCTAGCTTGCTACCGGCCTCGCTGCCAGCGAGCACAAAACTGGTTTTTTTACTCACCGAACCGGCCACTTTGGCGCCCGCGTCTTCGATCAAGGCTTTGGCGGCGTCACGACCCAGCGTGGGCAAAGTCCCGGTAATGACAAAGGTCAAACCGGCCAATGGTTTGGGCGCATCAGACGCCGCCAGTATGGCTGGCCAATGCACGCCGCAAGCGCGCAATTGTTCCACCACTTCGCGGTTATGCGCCTGGTCAAAAAACGCCCGCAAGCTTGTGGCCACCGTGGGTCCGACATCCCTGACTTCCAACAGTTTTTCCAATGGTGCGTCCATGATGGCTTGTACATCACCAAAATGCCGGGCCAACTCTTTGGCCGTGGCCTCACCGACATGGCGTATGCCTAGACCATAGAGAAAGCGCGGCAAGGTGGTGCTTTTTGACTTTTCCAAAGCCTCCAGCACATTGCTGGCCGATTTATCGGCCATGCGCTCTAAAGCAGCCAGGGCCGTGAAGCCCAGCCGGTAAATATCCGGCAAGTTGCGCACCAAGCCGGCCTCTACCAATTGGTCCACCAGTTTTTCACCCAGGCCTTCGACCTCGACTGCGCGGCGCTGCACAAAATGCGAAATCGCCTGCTTGCGCTGCGCACTGCAAAACAGGCCGCCAGTACAACGGTAGTCAGCCTCGTCTTCCTCGCGCAAAGCAGCAGACCCGCACACCGGGCAGGCGCGTGGCATGGTGAATACCTCGCCACGCCCAGGCGACTCGAAGTTGGACGGCAACACGCTCACCACCTCGGGAATCACATCGCCTGCGCGACGCACAATAACGCTATCGCCCACGCGCACATCCTTGCGCCTGGCCTCGTCTTCGTTATGCAGCGTGGCATTGGTGACGGTGACGCCGCCCACAAACACCGGCGCAAGTTTGGCCACCGGCGTGAGCTTGCCGGTGCGCCCTACTTGCACATCAATGGCCAGCACCGTGGTCACTTGCTCTTGCGCCGGGTATTTGTGTGCCACCGCCCAGCGCGGCTCGCGGCTGACAAAACCCAAACGTTGTTGCAAAGCCAGGTTGTTGACCTTGTACACCACGCCGTCAATATCAAAAGGCAGTTGGTCGCGCAGCGCGCCGATGCGCTGGTGAAATTCCAGTAGGCCATGCGCCCCCATGGCAGTCGCAGTTTGCACCGCCACAGGAAAACCCCAAGCCTTGAGCGCCATCAGCAAATCCATATGCGTTGCCCAAGAAGGGCCGCCCTGCACTTCACCGACACCGTAGGCAAAAAAACTCAAGGGCCGCTGTGACGCAATTGCGGGGTCTAATTGGCGCACCGCACCGGCAGCTGCATTACGCGGATTGACAAAGGTTTTTTCGCCTTTGTCGCCCTGCGCGATGCGCGCGCGCTGACGCGTGTTCAGGGTCTCAAAATCATCACGGCGCATATACACCTCGCCACGCACTTCTAGCACGAAGGGCGCGCCCTGTAAGCGCAGCGGTATTTGGCCAATCGTGCGCGCGTTATGCGTTACATCCTCGCCGTACTCGCCATCACCGCGCGTCGCGGCCTGCACCAGCACGCCATTTTCATAGCGCAAACTCATAGCCAGACCATCAAACTTCAGCTCGGTCACATAGTGCACTGCTGGCGCGTCGTCGCTTAACTCCAACTCTTTGCGGATGCGGGTGTCAAAGGCCTGCGCGCCGGACGACTCGGTATCGGTCTCGGTGCGTATGCTCAGCATGGGCACTACATGGCGCACGCTGGTAAATTGCGGCAGCGGCTTGCCGCCCACCCTTTGCGTGGGCGAGTCAAGGGTACGCCATTGTGGGTGGAGCTCCTCAAGGACCTGCAAGGCGCGGAACATGCGGTCGTATTCAGCGTCTGGCAACTCGGCGGCATCCAGCACGTAATACAAATGGCCGTGGTGCTGCAACTGCGCTCGCAATTGCGCCATGCGCAGCGCTACATCGCCTGGAGGCTCTGGGCTATCCGGCAACTCGGGGGTACTCACCTGCGGCCCTACTTTTAAAACTTACAGTTTTCGCTTGCAAGGTCCGTACGGTGGCCGGCATGCCAAGCGCACTCAGGAAAACAAGCGCCGCGCCAACGCAGACCCGGCGGGAAAGTCACGCTGCTCCAGCCGGTCATGCAACTGCTGTAGCTCGTGGCTTATGGACTGCAGCGCTTGCACCGGCAAGGCCTGACCGTTGTCGTCGGTGACGATGCCATCCATGCTGTGCGCCATCGCTTGCGCTGCCTGACACATCCGGTCAAAAGCTTGTTCAGCACGGTCCACTTGTGGCACGTCCAAATGAAAGACGATATCAAAGATAGCTGATTGCGCGGGGTCTTCAGCCAACGCGGCCTGGCTATCAAAAGTGAGCGCTAACAAGGGGGGCAGCCCATCGGCCGGGGCAGGCAGCACCATGCGTCCAGGGAGTTGACCAGGAACAAATCCGTGTTGCGCCGCCACCTGGGTGATATAGCCCGGGCTCCATGCGGCATGGCGGGCACGCAGGTTCAGGCCCAGCTGTGCATCGTGCTGGCTGGCAAAATTGTCTAGTTCCTTGGCCCGCGCTACCTCATCGCGCATTTCGCGAAACTCGGGCGTTGCATTCATGGCATCGGCAAACGCCTGAGTTTTGACCACGAACTCGGAATACTCGATATCGTTGAGGGCGCCTGCGCGGTTGGCCAATTGCACCGCGGTCTGAAACGCCATATAGCGCGCACCGGGCACCGGGGTTTCCCACTCCTGCGCGTCGGCGTTAAAGCCTTCGATCAAAAACGGTTTACTGCCCACGCGCCAGCTTCCGGGAAATGCCGCCACCGCCGCATCACCGGAAATAGCAGGCACCATAGGGTCCAGATTGACCGCTGCGAGCGCGTCAATCAGGCTGTCGATGGCCGGGCGGCGCGGCGCAACCATTGCAAAATTCAAATTACTAAAACCCAGGTCGTCAAATACCGGCTCGGTAAAGCTGGGTTTGCTATGGAGCTCAGACGCGTCGGCCAGCGCGTCGGCCTGGCGCGGCGCATGGGCCCGGGCAGACCACAAGCTTTGCGCCAGCACAGCGAGCAAGACCAAAGCACCCAGCACCAGGAGGCCGATTTGAAAATCGCTCATGCCGCCTCCACCAGCCCCACGGCGGCTTCCATGTCCACCGCCACGATGCGCGACACCCCCTGCTCCTGCATGGTGACGCCAATCAACTGCTCGGCCATTTCCATAGCAATTTTGTTGTGGCTGATGAACAGAAACTGCGTGCCCGCGCTCATGCGCTGCACCAGCTTGGTGTAGCGCTCGGTATTGGCGTCATCCAGGGGCGCATCCACCTCATCGAGCAAACAAAACGGCGCCGGGTTGAGCTGGAAAATGGCAAACACCAGCGCAATGGCGGTCAGTGCTTTTTCGCCACCCGAAAGCAAATGGATGGTCTGGTTTTTCTTGCCGGGCGGCTGGGCAATCACCTGCACGCCGGAGTCCAAAATCTCATCGCCAGTAATGACCAGGCGCGCATTGCCGCCGCCAAACAGCACCGGGAACATCTCGCCGAAGTGCCGGTTCACTTCGTTGAAAGTCTCGGCCAACAGTTCGCGCGTTTCCGCATCAATCTTGCGAATCGCGTCTTCCAGCGTGCGCATGGCCTCGTTCAAATCCAGGCTTTGCGCATCTAAAAATTCTTTGCGCTCGCGGCTGCTTGTCAGTTCGTCCAAGGCCGCCAGATTGACTGCGCCCAGGGCGGTAATCTCGCGGTGCAAGCGATCGATTTCCGCTTGGAGGGCTGACAGTCGGATGCTATGGCCTTGCAGACTTTGGGCCAGGGCGTCCAAATCGGCCTGCGCTTCAAACAACTGGTTTTCGAATTGCTCAAAGCCCAGGCGTGCGGCCTGCTCTTTGAGCTGCAATTCGGTAATGCGCTGGCGCATAGGGTCCAGCTCGCGCTCTAGCTGCAGGCGGCGTTCCTCGTGGCTGCGCAAAGTGGCCGTCAAATCCTCATAAGCACTGCGCTTGGCGCCCAGGGCTTGCTCGCGCTCGGCTTTCAGGCTTAATGCACTTTGCAAACCGGCTTGGGCCGCGACGTCTGACAGCTCCTGCAATTCGGCCTGCCCGCGCGCCACTTCTTCGGCCACGGCCACCGTCTGCGCATCAGCAGTTTGCAAGGAACGCTCAATTTCCTGCGCCCGCGCCAGCAAGCTGCGCTGGTTGAACATCTGCTCTTGCACCTGGCGTTCCAAGCTGCGCAGTTGCTCGCGGCTTTGGTCCAACTGGGCTTGCGCCGCCATCGCACGCTCCTCCAGGTCTGCGTGTGCCTCCTGGCTTTGACCCAGTTGCAGGTCCAGACTTTCAAAGCGCACTTCAGCTTCCTCTGAGCGCGCCGCCAGGTCTTCCAGCATGGCGTCCACCTCGGCTGCATCGGCCTCGATTTCGCTGCTGCGTTGGCGGGTTTGCTCTGCCAATTGGGTCAGGCGCAAGACTTCCACTTGCAAGCTATGGCTGTGGGTCTGACTTTCCTGGGCCTGGCGCCGAACATCAAGCAGCTGCGCGGCACATTGCGCATAGGCGCTTTCAGAGCGGTTGAGCGCGCTACGCGATGCCTCGGCCATCATGGCTTGGGCACGTGCGTCTTTTTCCAGATTCTGAATTTCCTGCGCCCGCGCCAGCAAGCCCGCCTGCTCGGCATCGGCCGCGTAAAAGCTGACACTGTGCGCGCCTACCGCATGGCCCTGGGGGACAAACAGACTTTCCCCCGCTTGTAAATGAGCGCGCTGGGCAAAGGCCTGATCCATGTCCTTTGCGGCATAACAGCCGCGCAACCACTCGGCCACTACGGCAGCCAGTCCGGCGTCATGGATTTGCACTTTATCGGCCAGCGCCGCCAGGGTGCTGGTGGCGCCACTGCGCCCGGCGAGCGGGCTGCTAAAGAAAGACAGCTTGACTGGCGGCACGTCCTGAATAAAGGCTTGCACCATCTCTAGCTTGGACACTTCCAGTGCGCCCAAACGGTCGCGCAAGGCCGCCTCGATGGCGTTTTCCCATCCGGCCTGCACCTGGATGCGAGTCCATAAGCCCTGTAAGTCCAGCAAACCATGCTTGCTGAGCCAGGGCTTGAGCTTTTCATCGGTGCGCAATCGCTCTTGTAAGGCTTTGAGCGCTTCCAGGCGCGCCGACACATCAGCATAACGCGCTGCATCGGCATTGACCTGCTGTTGCTGGACGCGGCGCGCCTCGTCCAGTTCGGGCGCACTTTCCTGCAGGCTGTGCAAGCGCTCCAAGGATTCTTCGGCCACCGTGCGCGCCTGCTCCCATTGGGCTTGCAAGTCCTGTAAACGTACTTCGTCGGTCTGCGTGAGGGCATTACGATCGGCGCTCAGGCGCTCGCGCCGGGCGCTGAGCTGGCGGCTTTGTTCCTGGATATTGCGTTGCTCCGAGGCCAACACACTTAGGGCTTGCTGCACTTGAGCCACCGCATCACGCTGCGCTACGGTAGCGGCCTGTGCGCTTTGCAAAGCCTCTTCCAATGCGGGCAAATGCTGGGCCTGCTCTTGGGTTTGTGCATCGAGCAACTGGGCTTGCTCGGCGCCGGTTTCACGCGAAACCAGTAGCTGGTCTTGATCGAGCAAGGCCTGCGCACGGCGCTCGGCCCATTGGGTACTTTGGGCTTGCAGCATCAGCAAGCGCTGCTCCACGCGCTGGCGGCTTTCCACCACGTAGCGGATTTCGGCCTCCAGGCGGCCCACCTCGGCGCTGGCCTCGTACAGCAAGCCTTGACTTTGGTTCACTTCGTCGGCGGCAGCGTAATGCGCTTGGCGCACTTGCTCCAGTTCGGCCTCGATACGGCGCACATCGGCCATGCGCGATTCCAAAGCGTTAATCGCAGCCTGCGCATCGCGCTGCACCTTGACCTGCTCGGCCTGGGCTTCGGCGCGGCGCAAAAACCATATCTGATGCTGTTTGCGCGTGACATCGGTTTGCATGGACTGGTACTTTTGCGCGACTTCGGCCTGGCGCTCGAGTTTTTCCAGGCTGCTATTGAGTTCGCGCAGAATGTCTTCCACCCGCGTCAAATTGGACCGCGTATCGGACAGCCGGTTTTCAGTCTCGCGACGGCGCTCTTTGTATTTGGATACCCCTGCTGCCTCTTCCAGAAACAAGCGCAGCTCTTCGGGCTTGGATTCAATAATGCGGCTAATCGTCCCTTGTCCGATGATGGCGTAGGCGCGCGGCCCCAAGCCCGTGCCCAGAAACACATCCTGCACATCGCGGCGGCGCACCGCCTGGTTGTTGATGAAGTAACTGGAGGCGCCGTCGCGCGTCAGTACCCGACGCACTGCAATTTCGGTGAACTGCCCCCATTGGCCTCCAGCGCGGTGGTCAGAATTGTCAAACACCAGCTCCACGCTGGCACGGCTGGCGGCTTTGCGTGTCGTCGTGCCGTTGAATATGACATCCTGCATGGACTCGCCGCGCAACTCGCTGGCGCGGCTCTCGCCCAAAACCCAGCGAACCGCATCCATGATGTTGGACTTACCACAGCCGTTGGGGCCCACCACCCCTACCAGTTGACCAGGGAGTAGGAAATTGGTGGGCTCGACGAAAGACTTGAAGCCCGACAGCTTGATGGAATTGAGGCGCACAGGGACAGTTAGAAACGGCTAAGTGGTTGATTTAATTGGCGTAAGCCGGCCGCAACGATACACACCGGGGCCGCCATGATACCGCGCGCCACCCCCGTGCGGGCGAGCGCCTAGCCGGGCGTGCGCCCCCGGCGCCCTAGTGGCCCGCTTGCTTTAAAAAACGGTTAGATTCCTCTACCAACTGGCGCAAGGGATACAGCAAGGCCTCGATCTGCGGGCGCAGTTGCAGGTCGCCCTCGCTGCGGCTGCGCTTTTCGACCTCTACCAGTTCGGCGGCAAATTCGGCGTGGCAAAACACGGGGATAAAACCCTTGAGCGAATGCAAAGTGCGGGCCACCGCGGGCATATCTGCCTTGCCCAGCAGCCGCTCTATCTCGCCAATATCTTTACTTAGACTGAGTACCAGCGGCTGTAGCAACTCCGAAACCGCTTGCGCATCGCCCAAAAAATCGATGGCGCCGGCCAAGTTCAAAACCTGGTAAGGCGCGGCATCGCTCGCGTTTTCACTCATAGAAATAACTCTCCACTGCAGATAGGCCGCATGGCTTGCCACCGGTATCCGGCACGGCGTGCAAACAGCCTGTTGGACGATAATACATCGCTATGAATATGCATTTGCCGCTGCTCCAAGCCTATCCGTTTGAACGCTTGCGTCAACTTTTTAGCGGCATCGTGCCCGATGCCCATTACAGCGCTATCAGTTTGGGCATTGGCGAACCGCGCCACGCGACCCCGGATCTCATTAAGCAAGCCTATTGCAGAGCCATCGAAGGCAGTGGTTTGGCCGCTTATCCGGCCACTGCAGGCGAGGCGGCCTTGCGTGAAGCCATTGCCCAATGGTTGCACAAGCGCTACCAGATTGCAGTGCGCGCCAACGATCAAATACTGCCGGTCAACGGTTCGCGCGAAGCCTTGTTTGCATTTGCGCAAACCCTCATTGCCAGCACACCCGGCCAGCCCAAACCCTTGGTGCTGTGCCCCAATCCCTTTTACCAAATTTACGAAGGCGCAGCCTTGCTGGCCGGCGCCGAGCCCTATTACGTAGCATCGATTCCGGAACGCAATTTCGCCCAGGACTGGGCCTCAGTGCCCCAGGAGGTCTGGGCGCGCACGCAGTTGTTGTTTGTATGCAGCCCTGGCAACCCGGCCGGCGCGGTCATGCCCTTGCAAGAATGGAAAACCCTGTTTGAACTGAGCGATCGTTACGGCTTTGTTATCGCATCGGACGAGTGCTACAGCGAAATTTATTTCCGCGATACAGCTCCCTTAGGGGGCCTGGAAGCTGCAGCGCAACTCGGTCGCAGTGATTTCAAAAACCTGGTCACGTTTACCAGCCTGTCCAAGCGCAGCAATGTGCCGGGTATGCGCAGCGGTTTTTGCGCCGGGGACGCAGCGCTGATGGCGCAGTTTCTGCGCTACCGTACCTACCACGGCAGTGCCATGAGCCCCGTAGTGCAAAGCGCCAGCATCGCCGCTTGGCAAGACGAAAACCATGTCGTGGAAAACCGCGCCCTGTACCGTGAAAAATTCTATGCGGTCACGCCGGTACTGGCGCAAGTGCTGGACGTGCGTCTACCCGACGCGGGCTTTTACCTCTGGGCCAAGGTGCGCGGCAGCGACGAGGACTTCGCCCGCGCGCTTTACGCTGCCTACAATGTCACGGTTTTGCCCGGCAGCTACCTGGCGCGCAGCGCGCAGGGACACAACCCGGGCGCCGGCTTTGTGCGCATGGCGCTGGTCGCGCAAACCGCTGAATGTTTGGAAGCGGCGCACCGTATTGCGGCTTTTGTGCGCAGCACCCCATAAGCCCCTACTTGATAACCACTGTTCTGAACCGAAAGCTTATTTATGACACAACAACTCCAAACCATTGTGGACGCCGCATGGGAAGACCGTGCCAATATCTCTTCCACCTCTGCGTCGCAAGAAGTGCGCGATGCGGTGGCGCATGTGATAAGCCAACTCAATAACGGCGGCCTGCGTGTGGCGACGCGCCAAAGCGTGGGCCAATGGACTACGCACCAGTGGATCAAAAAGGCCGTGCTTCTCAGTTTCCGCCTGAAAGACAACAGCGTGATCAAGGCCGGTGAGCTGGGCTTTTACGACAAGGTGCAAACCAAGTTTTCGCACATGGACGAAGCGGGCATGAAGGCCGCTGGCGTGCGCGTGGTGCCGCCCGCGGTAGCGCGCCGCGGCAGCTACATCGGCAAAGGCGCGATTCTGATGCCCTCTTACGTCAACATCGGCGCCTATGTCGATGAAGGCACCATGGTCGACACCTGGGCTACCGTAGGCTCTTGCGCCCAAATCGGGAAAAACGTGCACCTCAGCGGTGGCGTGGGTATCGGCGGCGTGCTCGAGCCCATGCAAGCGGGCCCCACCATCATCGAAGATAACTGCTTTATCGGCGCCCGCTCCGAAGTGGTCGAGGGCGTAATCGTGGAAGAAAACTCGGTCATTTCGATGGGCGTGTACCTCGGCCAAAGCACCAAAATTTACGACCGTGCTACGGGCGAAGTGAGCTACGGCCGCATTCCAGCCGGTTCGGTGGTGGTATCGGGCAATCTGCCCAGCGCAGACGGTAAATACAGCTTGTACTGCGCTGTCATTGTGAAACGCGTAGATGCGCAAACACGCGCCAAAACCTCGCTCAATGAACTGCTGCGTGACTAAAGGGACTGTCCACGGCGCAGCCCGCGTCCCGTCGTCAAACCCTGCCAAACCTGCTCTTTGAAACCCTGATGCCTTCACACGACCCCCATGCGACTTTGCGGCTGACGGAGCAACTGCTCAGCATGCCCTCACCCACGCCCGCTGACGGTGGTTGCCAGGCATTGATGGCAGGGCGCCTGGCACCGCTGGGCTTTGTGTGCGAAACCATTGAGAGCGGTCCCGCCGATTTGCGGGTTACGAATTTGTGGGCCAAACGCGCTGGTACGCATGCAAACGCCAAGGCAGCCAAGACACTGGTCTTTGCCGGCCACACGGATGTAGTGCCCACCGGGCCGCTAGCCCAGTGGGACAGCCCACCCTTTAGCCCCAGTCACCGCGACGGCAAACTCTATGGCCGTGGTGCCAGCGACATGAAGACATCGCTCGCCGCTTTTGTGGTCGCCATTGAAGAATTCCTGGCGCAGCAGCCCGACGCTGCATTGAACATTGCCCTGCTCATTACCAGCGACGAAGAAGGACCGGCAGTCGATGGCACCGTGGTGGTCTGCGAACTACTCAAGGCGCGTGGCGAAGTACTGGACTACTGCATTGTGGGGGAGCCCACCTCGGTAGAGCGCACCGGTGACATGATTAAAAACGGCCGCCGTGGCACCATGAGCGGCAAGCTCACGGTGCATGGCGTGCAAGGCCATATCGCGTACCCGCAACTGGCCGACAACCCCATCCACCGGCTGGCACCGGCGCTGGCCGAACTGGTTGCGGTGCGCTGGGACGAAGGCAATGCCTTTTTCCAGCCCACCAGCTGGCAAGTGAGCAACATCCATGGTGGCACCGGCGCGAGCAATGTGATCCCCGGCCAAGTGGTAGTGGATTTCAACTTCCGCTTTTGCACGGAGTCCAGCACCGAGTCTTTGCAACAACGCCTGTGCGCGGTGCTCAACCGCCACAGCCTGCAATATGACGTGGCCTGGACCATCGGCGGCCTACCCTTCCTGACCACACCGGGCGCCCTGGTGGAGGCAGTAACGCAAGCCATCCACGACGAAACCGGCATCGCTACCCAGCTATCGACCACCGGCGGTACCAGCGACGGGCGCTTTATTGCGCAAGTCTGCCCCCAAGTCGTTGAACTGGGCCCACCGAACGGAACGATTCACAAGATCAACGAGTATGTGTCGCTGGCCGACATCGAGCCGCTGAAAAATATCTACCGACGGGTACTGGAGCGCCTGCATGCGCTGGCGCTGGCATGAAGCTGCGCGACCTGGTCGAACAATCCGCCCGCCAACTACAAACTGCCCAGGTCGCCTTCGGCCACGGCACCGATAACGCCTTGGACGAAGCCGCGTGGCTGGTCTTGTGGCAATTGAGACTACCCCTGGACACACCGCTGGACGGCACCGATACCCCGGCTGCACTATCTGCCGCGCAGCAAACCGACTGCGAAGCGCTTATCGCAAAGCGCATCAGCAGCCGTAAACCTGCCGCATACCTGACGGGCCAGGCCTGGCTGCAAGGCTTTGCTTTTTATGTAGATGAGCGCGTGATCGTGCCGCGCTCGCTGATTGCGGAGTTGCTGGTCGATGGCGGCATTGACTATTTTTTACACGAAGGCACCCGCCAGGTGCTGGATCTGTGTACCGGCAACGGCAGCCTGGCCATCATCGCAGCCCATGTGTATCCGGATACGGTGGTCTGTGCCAGTGATCTGTCGCAAGATGCGCTGGACGTGGCAGCCCTCAATGTGGCAGACCATGGACTGCAGGCGCGCATCACGCTACTGCAATCGGACGGCTTGCAATCACCGACCCTGCATGCGCAAGGCCCCTATGACCTGTTGCTGTGCAACCCGCCCTATGTCAATGCCCTGAGCATGGCCTGCCTGCCGCCCGAATTCCAAGCCGAGCCAGCGCTGGCGCTGGACGGCAATACCGATGGCGGGAGCGACGGCATGGACTTTGTGCGCCGCCTGCTGCGTGATGCGCCGCAGCATCTCCATCCCCAAGGCGTGCTCGTGCTGGAAATCGGCCACGAGCGCGCTTTTTTTGAAGCCGCCTTTCCCGCATTAGCAGCGGTGTGGCTGCCCACCAGTGCGGGGGAAGACCAGGTCTTGCTGCTCACCCGCGAAGCGCTCGTTTCATGATCACATTAAAAAACGTCACCTTGCGCCGCAGCGCCAAGGTCTTGCTCGAACACGCCTCGGTCACCATCAATCCGGGTGAAAAAGTCGGCCTGGTCGGCCGCAACGGTGCGGGCAAATCGTCACTCTTTGCCTTGTTCACCGGGCTTTTGCACGAAGACTCCGGCGAGTACTACATCCCCACGCAATGGCGTATGGGCCAGGTGGCGCAGGACATGCCCGAGACCAGCCAAAGTGCTACTGAGTTTGTGATTGAGGGCGACACGATTTTGTGCAGCGCCCGCGCCGAGGTACAGGCTGCCGAAGCGGGCGACGATGGCGACCGCATGGCCAACGCCTACATGGCGCTACACGACGCCGGTGAGCACGACGCACCCTCCCGCGCGCAGGCGCTGATCCTGGGCCTGGGCTTTAAAACCACCGAGTTAGAAAACCCAGTCAACAGCTTCTCGGGCGGCTGGCGCATGCGCTTGCAACTGGCACGCGCGCTCATGTGCCCCTCTGATTTGCTGCTCCTGGACGAACCCACCAACCACTTGGACTTGGACGCGCTGGTATGGCTGGAAGCCTGGCTCAAGCGCTATGAAGGCACCATGCTGGTGATCAGCCATGACCGGGAATTTTTGGACGCGGTGACCAACGTCACCCTGCATATCGACGGCGGCAAGCTGATGCGCTACGGCGGCAATTACAGCAAGTTCGAGGATATGCGCGCCGAGCAAATGCTGTTGCAGCAAAACACTTATGCCAAGCAGCAGGAAAAAATTGCGCACTTGCAAAAATTTATTGCCCGCTTCAAGGCCAAGGCCAGCAAAGCCAAGCAAGCGCAAAGCCGCGTTAAGGCCTTGGATCGCATGGAAAAGATTGCGCCGCTACTGGCCGAAGCGGAATTTAGCTTCGAGTTCAAAGAACCGGCCAATTTGCCCAACCCCATGCTGTCGCTCTCGGGCGTCAGCTTTGGCTATCCTGCGCCCGAAGACGCCGCGCCGGGAACCCCTGCCACCATCATCGTGCGCAACGTCAGCCGCTCGGTGCTGGCCGGGCAGCGCATCGGCATCTTGGGCGCCAACGGCCAAGGCAAATCCACGCTGGTCAAAACCGTGGCGCGCGACCTGGCGCCCATAGGGGGCGAAGTCACCGAGGGAAAAGGTCTGAACATTGGCTACTTCGCGCAGCAAGAACTGGACGTGCTGCGCCCCCTTGACACGCCACTAGAGCACATGATCCGCCTGGTCAAAGACCTGACTGCCCAATCCAAGCTGGCCGGCCAGGCCACGCGCGAGCAGGACTTGCGCAGCTTTTTAGGCACGTTTAACTTCAGCGGCGATATGGTCAAGCAGGCCGTGGGCAGCATGAGCGGCGGCGAAAAAGCCCGCCTGGTGCTGTGCATGATCGTCTGGCAACGTCCTAACCTCTTGTTGCTGGACGAACCTACCAACCACTTGGACCTGGCTACGCGCGAAGCCCTGGGCATGGCGATCAACGAGTTTGAAGGCACGGTGATGCTGGTCAGCCATGACCGGGCACTGCTGCGCTCGGTGTGCGACGAATTCTGGATGGTCTCGCACGGCGGAGTTGCACCCTTTGACGGCGACTTAGACGACTACCAGCGCTATTTGCTCGACGAGGCCAAGCGCGCGCGCGAAGCCATACGCCAGGAACAGGTGCAGGCCAACAAAGCACTGGCCGCAGCCAAAGCCGC
>CAMBFO010000050.1 GCA_945865675.1 Comamonas sp. lk | reverse complement strand
ATTACCGAACGCTTGGGCTTGGCGGGCATGGACCGTTACGAAGTTTCGGCTTATTCGCGAGCCGGTATGCGCTGCCGCCACAATCTCAATTACTGGCAGTTCGGCGACTATTTAGGCTTGGGGGCTGGCGCCCACAGCAAAATCAGCTTTGCCCACCGCGTGGTGCGTCAGACGCGCTACCGCGAGCCACGCTTGTACATGGAGCGGGCACTGGCGGGGCGGCCATTGGCCGGCAGCGAGGAAGTGCGCCGCGCAGACCTTCCTTTCGAATTCATGCTCAATGCCTTGCGCCTGCGTGAGGGTTTTGCCTTGCAGGATTTTTCGGATCGCACCGGCATGCCAGTTAGCGCCGTACGGGCCACTTTGGACGAGGCGGAGCGCCAAGGCTTGATCGAGCAGGACGCTGCGTGGGTACGTCCAACGGTGCGAGGCTTTGATTTTCTGAGTGACTTGCAGTCGCTTTTTCTGGCCGGAGATTGAGCGCCTTGGCTGCGCAAGATGCTACCGGGGCGCGTGCAGTACGGCCCCGGTAGATCCATTTTTTTATCGTACCGACTGGGTACGTCAACGAAGTCGCCCATTAGGGCTAGGCCGCTTTAGCACAGCGGGTTGCTGCTTGCGATATAAGAAAAGTTTATCACAAATACGTCGAATAAATAGTTTTATTTGTTTTTATTGTTAAAAAAGATTTTTATTTACTACTTGATTCAAGGTCTTGATCTTGTGCCCAGCCAGCCTTTGGGCTCTTGCGCCCAAAGGCTGGCGCCATGCCTGCCCGTTAGAATGGCAGCTCGGGCCTATAGCTCAGTTGGTTAGAGCAGAGGACTCATATTTTTCAAATGTGCCTTACGTCTGGAAACTGCGTAAGGGATGGTGTCAAAGTCGGCGAACGCTAAGTGCAGCAATGCATAGGTCAACGCCGAGCCAAGCTTGGTGAGTAATCACTTTGAAGGTGTAGAGACTTGACGGCACCCACCTAAGTGCAGCAATGCATACGGTGAAGGCAAAGTCCAGGGAGTTGCGAAAGCAACACAAACCGGAATCCTTTGGTCCCAGGTTCAAGTCCTGGTGGGCCCACCAAATAGTTCGGAGCAGTACGCGGCACGGCGTAGGGGCTCTTCGCCGTGCCTTCAAAGCACTGTCGCGCGGACCGCGTTCGCGCGCTCTGGGTCTTAGACCACGCTTTGCAGTTTCATGGCGACACTCATATCGCCTTCGACCTTGATTTTTCCGCTCATAAAAGCGCTGACGCCATTGAGTTCGCCGTCGAGCATAGCTTGCAGGTTTTCGATGCTGATGCCGATGGTGCAGTCGGTTTCACGATCGTCATTGGAAATAGTGTTGGGCACCACACTGCCGTCAATCACGATGATGCCGTCTGCGCCGCAGTCGAATTTCAGACTGGCGCCTAAACCGCTGTCTTCGCCCATTTTTTGACGCATGGCTTCGGTGATGGATTGCAGGCTCATAGTAGGTTCCTTCCGTTGTGTTGGTGATGACGGATTCATTCTAGTTTGGCAAACAAGCCCAGATTTTGATCACGCATACATTGGCGTCACAGCGCGCTTCCATGGAGTGTGCAGCAGTGTCGGATCTTCTTGCGCAAGTCATTCACATCGATAGGAAACAGGGGGCCTATGCTAGAATCGTCGGCTTGCGGCTGTAGCTCAGCTGGATAGAGTACTTGGCTACGAACCAAGGGGTCGTGGGTTCGATTCCTGCCAGCCGCACCATTTAGAAAGCCTCGAAACAGCAATGTTTCGGGGCTTTTTTCTTGCTTTGCGACGGCGCCAGTCGTTTTTGCATAAGAAAAATCAGCAGCACAGGTCGCAAATGGGACAAAATATAGCTTCTCTCATTCCAATTGGGGATTGCCGGTGTTGGATTTCATTTGCAGGGCGAGCAGCCAAAGGCTAGGCCGCCGCGCCTTTGCGTGGGTGCGGCCATGAGCCGGCAGACCGCTTTGCCATTAGCCGCGGCGTGGCCGTACCGTTTTGTTTTTCTAACCTTGCCCAATTACTCGCTCATTGCCTTGTCCAGTGCGGTGGAGGCTTTGCGCATGGCCAACCGTGTAGCTGGTCAGGAGGTGTACCAATGGACGCTGGCCAGTCTTGGCGGACACCCGGTGGCGGCTAGCAACGGCCTGGCGCTCGCGCCCACGGTGGCGTTGGCGGATATGGGCAGCGCGCACATCGTGTTTGTCTGTGGTGGTGTGGATGTCGAGGCGGCCTGCAGCGCGGAAGTGACCTCGGCCTTGCGGCGCATTGCGCAGCGCCAAATAGCGCTCGGGGCGCTGTGCACCGGCGGCTATGTGCTGGCCAAGGCCGGATTGCTCGATGGCTACAAAGCGGTGGTGCATTGGGAGAACATGACCGCCTTGGAAGAGCGCTTTCCAAAAGTTGTTTTTTCGCGTCAGTTATTTGCCATCGACCGTGACCGCTATACCTGCACTGGCGGTATCGCTCCCTTGGACTTGATGCTCCATATTATTCAGTCCCATCTGGGTCGTGAAATCGCGCCCATGATTTCGGACCAATTCATCTTGGACCGCATCCGCAACGACCAGGATCGCCAGCACGTGCCCTTAATGGCCCGCGTCGGTCTGTTTCATGAAAACCTGATTGAAGCGGCCGCCCTGATGGAGGCCAATTTGGAAGAGCCCTTGTCCCTGGACGAAATTGCCTCACTCGTGGGCGTGTCGCGCCGCCAGATCGAGCGCTTATTCAAGCGTTACGTGGGTGAAGTGCCGACCAAGTACTACCTGGACATGCGCTTGCGCCGGGCACGCAGCCTGCTCTTGCAAACCTCGATGTCGGTCATGGAGATTGCGCTGGCCTGTGGATTCCAGTCGCCGCCGCATTTTTCTAAATGCTACCGCGACTTGTTTGGCCACACCCCCAGCGCCGAGCGACGCAACAGCCGCCTGGCACTGCTTACGCCAGACAAGGCGCCAAGCCCGGTGCGCTGAGGCGCAGGAGGGCTGCAATTGCTTGCATTGCACAGGCATTGGCACCCTGTCGTATGGCGACAATCACGGGTCGCTAAACTATCAGGCTTTGCGCAGCGCGGCTCGTACATTCTGTCCGTTAGTGCGTGCCCTGCCCCGGGCAAATCCCGTACACAAACAAAGGAGTCTTTCTGTGGCTGAAGAATTTGACGATCTGGATTTGAACTCGCTCAATGACGAGGAGTTGACCGAACAAGTCCACGACGACCTCTACAACGGTTTGCGAGAAGAGGTGATTGAAGCCACGAATATTTTGCTCAGCCGTGGCTGGTCGGCCAGCCGGGTCCTCGATGACGCGTTGGTTGAAGGCATGCGCATCGTCGGCGTGGATTTCCGGGACGGGATTTTGTTTGTTCCCGAGGTGCTGCTGGCCGCTAACGCCATGAAGGGCGGCATGGAAATTTTGCGGCCATTGCTGGCCGAAACTGGTGTGGAGCCCATCGGCAAGATGGTGATCGGCACGGTCAAGGGCGATATTCACGACATCGGCAAGAACCTGGTCGGCATGATGATGGAAGGCGCTGGCTTTGAAGTCATTGACCTAGGCATCAACAATGCCGTCGAAAAATACATTGCTGCTCTGGAAGAGCATAAGCCCGATATTCTGGGAATGTCCGCTTTGCTGACCACCACCATGCCTTATATGAAAGTGGTGATCGACACACTTAAGGAAAAAGGCCTGCGCGACGATTACATTGTGTTAGTAGGTGGCGCGCCTTTGAACGAAGAGTTTGGCAAAGCAGTGGGGGCAGACGCCTATTGCCGTGATGCTGGCGTGGCAGTGGAGACGGCCAAGACCTTGATTGCCGCGCGTCGCGCTGCGGCCCGCGCCTAATTCCCGATGCCGGCATGGCCGCAGTTGCAAACACCTTGGTGATTGCCTGCGGCGCGCTGGCCCGCGAGATCATCGCGCTGCGCCAAGCCAATGCCTGGTGGCATATGGACGTGACTTGCCTGCCCGCGGAACTGCATAACCGACCAGAAAAAATCCCTGGTCTGGTGCGCGAAAAAATCCTGGGTTTCAAGGCGCAGTACCCGAATATTTTTGTGGCTTATGCCGATTGCGGTACCGGTGGTTTACTTGACGCGGTATTGCAGGAGGAAGGCGTGCAGCGTTTGCCAGGCGCGCATTGTTATGAGTTTTATGCTGGGTCTGCTGCCTTTGCCCAGATGGCCGAGGCCGAGTTGGGGACTTTTTATTTGACGGATTTTTTGCTGCGGCATTTTGAGCGATTGATCATGCACGGTTTGGGTATCGATAAGCATCCGCAGTTGCTGCCCGTGTATTTTGGCAACTACACCACTTTGATGTATTTGTGTCAGAAAGAAAGTCCTGAGGGTATGGCGCTGGGCCAGGCCGCCGCGAAGCGCTTGGGCTTGGCATTTGCATACCGGGTCACCGGCTACGGTGAGATGGAAACCGAATTGAAAACAGTAAGCGAGAAAGTCATCCAATGGCAAAACTGATTGTGATTTCGTGGCGTGACCTGCCGGCGCAGGTGGTGGTCAAGCGCGGACGCGAAACCGGTAAGGTACAACTCTCGCATCGCTTCCAAGAAGCAGTGGACCGCGCGGCCATGCGAGCCGGCAAGTCCAGCGCCGGCGACTACCTGGCCGACTGGAAACGCAGCGAGCCGCGTGAGTGCGGCGACGACATTCAGGAACAGGCCAACGCCGAGGCAGCCCGCATCGAGGCGCGCTATTCGGATGAGGATTTGCTGCGCATCATCCGCGCCCATGGCGTCGATGACACCCTGCCGACGCCGACGGTGATTTCCACCGAAGAGGCGGACGTTCCGCTGCCCGAGGGGGAGAGCTGATGTACGCGGTGCGTCGCTGGTCCGTACGTCACGCGCGTGGACTAGAAATTATTTATAAGGGCTTTGAGCGCATGATGGTGGCGCTGCACCCACTGTGGAAAGCCATTGGCTACCAGCGTTTAGAGAGGCCGGTGGCGGTGGTGGAAAAAGTGGTCAAAGGTTTGTTGTTTGACTGCCAGATGTGCGGCCAGTGTGCCTTGTCCAGTACCGGCATGTCCTGCTCCATGAATTGCCCTAAAACCATACGCAACGGCCCCTGTGGTGGTGTGCGCGCCAATGGGCATTGCGAAGTAAAGCCCGAAATGCGCTGCGTTTGGGTGGAGGCTTTTGAAGGCAGCCAGCGTATGCAAGCGGGCCGCGAGGCCATCAAAGTGGTGCAGTTCGCAGTCGATGGCCGCCTCAAGGGCAGTTCCTCCTGGCTGCGCGTGGCGCGCGAAAAGGGCGAACCCTCAAAGCAGGAGGTCAAAGCATGAGGTTTGATGACGAGCCGGTTCCCGGCTACCCCTTACCGATTTTGCCCGGCCATACGTCCCCCGGTCGTTTAGAACGCGTGCTGCGCAGCGGCGGCTTTGCCATCACGGCCGAACTGGAGCCACCGGATTCCGCTGACCCCAGCGAGGTTTATCGCCGCGCTAAAGTGTTTGACGGCTATGTTGATGCCATCAACGCCACCGATGGCAGCGGCGCCAATTGCCATATGTCCAGCTTGGCGGTGTGTGCTTTGCTCACCCGCGTGGGCTACGCGCCGGTAATGCAGATTTCCTGCCGCGACAAAAACCGCATCGCGATTCAAGGCGACATCCTAGGCGGTGCGGCCATGGGTGTGTGCAATATGCTTTGCCTAAGCGGCGATGGCGTGCAAAGCGGTGACCATCCGCAGGCCAAGCCGGTTTTTGACCTCGATTGCATGTCGCTGTTGGAAATCGGTCGCGATATGCGCGACGCCTACCGTTTCCAAAGCGGGCGCAAAGTTACTTTTGCGCCGCGCGTGTTTTTTGGTGCCGCGGCCAACCCTTTTGGTCAGCCTTTTGACTGGCGCGCCCAGCGCCTAGCCAAAAAAGTGGCGGCCGGTGCGCAATTTATACAAACCCAGTACTGCTATGACGTGCCCCGACTGCGCACTTATATGAAAGAGGTGGAAGACCTAGGCTTGTTGGACAAAGTGTTTATTTTGGTGGGCGTGGGCCCTATGCGCTCGGCCAAAGTGGCTGAGTGGATGCGCAGCAATGTGCCCGGCGTACATATTCCCGATGCCGTCATCAAGCGCATGGCCGGTGCCGAAAAGCCGGCTGCCGAAGGGCGCAAAATTTGCACCGAAATAATCCAGGAAGTCAAAGAAATCAAGGGCGTGGCCGGGGTGCACATCATGGCCTACCGGCAGGAAGACTCGGTGCCCGAGATCGTGACCAATTCCGGCGTGCTGCAAGGCCGCGTGCCCTGGTACCCCGGGCGTGACGGGGCTATGCCCGAAGTACCGCATATTCCGCCGCCCGAGCTTGTTGCGGTTTGACTCCGGCCCATTTTTTTAAAGTGTTTTTCTAATCAATAGGATGTAGCGTGACCGATACCATCATCAGTTCAGCGACCCGCGAGGTCGTCATCGGCTTTGACCGCCCTTTCGTCATCATTGGCGAGCGTATCAACCCCACGGGCCGCAAAATCATGGCCGCCGAAATGATGGCAGGTGATTACAGCCGTGTTATCGCCGACGCGCTGGCACAGGTGGAGGCCGGCGCCCATATGCTGGATGTGAACGCCGGTATTCCGCTGGCTGACGAGCCAGGCATGCTGGCCAAAGCCATCCAGCTAGTACAAGGTGTGACAGATGTGCCCATCTCCATTGATTCGTCCATCGTCGCTGCGCTGGAAGCAGGCCTGGCGGTGTACAAAGGCAAGGCGCTGGTCAATTCGGTCACCGGCGAGGAAGACCGCCTGGAAACCGTGCTGCCGCTGGTGAAAAAATACGGCGCTGCGGTGGTGGCTATTTCCAACGACGAAACCGGTATTTCGCAAGACCCGGATGTGCGTTTTGCGGTGGCCAAGAAAATTGTTGAGCGCGCAGCCGATTACGGTATTCCTGCGTGTGACGTGGTGGTGGACCCGCTGGTCATGCCGATTGGCGCCATCAACCAGGCCGGCGTGCAAGTCATGCGCCTGGTGCACCGCCTGCGCACCGAACTCAAAGTCAATACCACCTGTGGCGCGTCCAACGTCAGCTTTGGATTGCCTGAACGCAATGGCATCAATGCTGGTTTCCTCACCATGGCGATGGCCTCGGGCATGACTTCGGCTATTACCAATCCGCTGCACGCTGAAGTGGTGCGTGCCATCATGGCCGCCGACGTGATGATGGGCCATGACCCCGATTGCTTCCGTTGGATACGCAAGTTCCGCGAAGTACCTGTGATGGGTGCCGATGGCGAAATGGGCCGGGGTCGCCGTGAAACCGGCACCCGCCGCCGCCGCGAGAGCTAAGCACCCATGGAAGTTGCTGACGCACTGGTCGTTTTCACGCCTTCCGGGCGGCGCGGCCGTTTTCCCCTCGGTTCTTCACTTTTGCAAGCCGGGCGTTCGCTCGGTGTGGATATTGATTCGGTCTGCGGCGGACGCGGTATTTGCGGCCGCTGCCAGGTGCTGGTTTCAGAGGGCGAGTTTGCCAAGCACGGGCTGGTCTCCAGCGCCGCCCATTTGTCGGGGGTGTCCCAGGTGGAGCAAGACTATTGCGCCACCCAGCCGCTGGCCACTGGCCGCCGTTTGTCCTGCTGCGCCCAAGTGCAGGGCGACGTAGTCATCGACGTGCCCTCGAGTAGTCAGGTGCATAAACAGGTCGTGCGCAAAGAAGCCGAGGCGCATGACATCCATTTGGATCCGCTCATACGCCTGTATTTTGTCGAAGTGCAAGAGCCCGATATGCACGACCCCTCAGGTGACTTGCGGCGACTGGAAGACG
This sequence comes from Comamonas sp. lk, assembly GCA_945865675.1. GTDB lineage: Bacteria > Pseudomonadota > Gammaproteobacteria > Burkholderiales > Burkholderiaceae_C > Allorhodoferax. The sequence goes on along the minus strand of CAMBFO010000050.1, from coordinate 10,758 downwards.
CTTTGGAATTCGAGTGGGATCTGACCGATTTGGCCTGCGACATCATCGTGGTCCAGCAATTGCAAACCGCTTTGCGCAGCGGCGGCTGGAAAGTCACCGTAGCGGTGCATGCCGGTAAGCAAATCATGGCGGTCTGGCCGGCTTTGCATGAAAAAGCCTATGGCTTGGCGGTGGACGTGGGCTCAACCACGATTGCTGCGCATTTGTGCGATCTGTCCTCCGGTGAAGTCGTGGCCTCGGCCGGTGTCATGAACCCGCAAATCCGCTTTGGCGAAGACTTGATGAGCCGCGTCTCCTACGTGATGATGAACCCGGGTGGCGAAGTGGAAATGACGGTAGCAGTGCGCGCAGCACTCAACACCCTGGCGCTGGAAGTAACGCAGCGCGTCGGTGCCTTGCCCACCGATATTTTGGAAGCCACCTTTGTTGGCAACCCCATCATGCACCACCTGCTGCTGGGTATCAACCCGGTAGAGCTGGGAGGTGCGCCCTTCGCTTTGGCAACCGACCGCTCCATTACCTTGTGGGCCTCGGAAATCGATTTTGCGGTGCACCGCAATGCCCGCATCTATGTGTTGCCGTGCATCGCTGGCCATGTGGGTGCTGACACTGCCGGCGTGATTCTGGCCGAGCGGCCTGATTTGGATTCACCGGTCACCTTGCTGGTTGATGTGGGTACCAATGCGGAAATTGTGCTGGGCAATAACCAGCGCATGCTGGCCTGTTCCAGCCCGACGGGGCCGGCCTTTGAAGGCGCGCAAATCAGCTGCGGCCAGCGCGCCGCGCCTGGCGCTATTGAGCGCGTGCGCATTGATCCGGCCACCCTGGAGCCGCGCTACAAAGTGATTGGCTGCGATTTGTGGTCTGATGAGGCGGGCTTTGCCGCTGCGGTGGCCGACAGTGGCGTCACCGGCGTGTGTGGCTCGGGCATTATCGAAGCGCTGGCAGAGATGTATTTGGCTGGCATCATCCGCCACGAAGGCACGATCGACGGCAACCTGGCCGCGCGTACGCCCCGTGTGCAGGCCGATGGCCGCACCTTTTGCTACGAACTGGCACCAGCGACTGCGGAAAAGCCGGCCTTGCGCATCTTGCAAAACGATGTGCGCGCGATCCAACTGGGCAAGGCCGCTTTGTATGCCGGTATACGTCTGTTAATGGAGCGTATGGGCGTGGCCAAAGTCGATCGCATACGTTTGGCCGGTGCCTTTGGCAGCCATATCGACGTGAAATACGCCATGGTGCTGGGCATGATTCCAGACTGTGTGCTCGGTAATGTCAGCTCGGCGGGTAACGCCGCTGGTACCGGGGCGCGCATTGCTTTGCTCGACAAAGGTTCGCGCAAAGTGATTGAAGACCTGGTGCGCCGGGTGGAAAAAATCGAAACTGCGGTGGAACCCCGTTTTCAGGAGTTTTTTGTCGAAGCCATGGCTATTCCGCACTTATCCGATCCGTTTGAACGCTTGCAGGATGTGGTGACCCTACCCGAGCGCCTGGCGGTGGTGACAGAGCAAAATGCCCGCAGCCGTCGCGGTGCGCGCAGGGCATGAGGCCATGCGCGCATGCATACGCTTAGGGTCGCCCTTGCGTTGCTGCTAGCTGTTGGGCTAAGAAAGAAAACACATGGCTTTGCCCGAATTTGATTACATCATTGTGGGTGCCGGTTCGGCGGGCTGCGTGCTGGCCAACCGCTTGAGCGAGGATGCCCAAGTGCGCGTGCTCCTGATCGAAGCCGGTGGCAATGACCACAGCATCTTTATCCATATGCCCTCCGCGCTGGCCTACCCCATGGCCAATCCGCGCTACAGTTGGCAGTACCAGTCCGAGCCCGAGCCCTTTATGAATGGGCGGCGCATCCACTGCCCGCGTGGCAAGACCCTGGGGGGATCCTCGTCCATCAATGGCATGGTGTATGTGCGCGGCCACGCTTTGGATTACGAGGGCTGGGCTTTGCAAAGCGGAATGCAGGACTGGTCGTATGCGCATTGCCTTCCTTACTTTAAAAAAGCCGAAGCGCGCGCGCTTGGCGGCGATAACTACAGGGGGGACAGCGGCCCGCTCAAGGTCAGTACCGCCGCCATGGGCAACCCGCTCTACCGCGCCTTTATCGAAGCGGGCAAGCAAGCGGGCTATCCGGTCACCAAAGACATGAACGGCTACCAGCAGGAAGGGCTGGGCCCCATGGACATGACCACGCACAAAGGCCGACGCTGGAGTACCGCGATGGCCTATTTGCGCCCAGCCCTCAAGCGCAACAATTTGGTTTTACAAAAGAACACATTGGTCACCAAAGTGCTGTTCGAAGGCCCGCCAGAAGCGCTGCGTGCGGTCGGCGTGCAAGCATTGCAGGACGGCCAGGCGCAGCAACTGCGTGCCCGCCGCGAAGTGATTTTGTGTGGCGGTGCCATCAACTCCCCCCAGATTTTGCAACTCTCGGGCATTGGGCATCCGGGTTTGCTAGAGCCCCTGGGGGTGCCCGTGCTGCTGGGCCTGCGCGGTGTGGGCGAAAACCTGCAAGACCATATGGAAACCTATGTACAGGTGCGCTGCACGCAGCCCGTCACGCTGTACTCGGCCATGGGCCCGCTGGCCAAGCTGCGCATCGGCGTGGAGTGGGTGCTCAAGCGCAGCGGCCTGGGCGCCACCAACCATATGGAGTCCGGCGGCTTTATCCGCAGCGATGCCGGGGTGAAGCATCCCGATTTGCAATACCATTTTGTGCCCATGGCCATCCGCTACGACGGTAGCTCGCCGGTACAAGGCCATGGCTTTCAAGCGCACGTCGGCCCGATGCGCCCGACCAGCCGGGGCTGGGTGCGGATCGCCAGTGCCGACCCCTTGCAGCCGCCGTGCATTTTGTTTAACTACATGGGCACCGAGCAGGACCGCAAAGAAATGCGCGCCGGAGTGCGCCTCACCCGCGAAATATTTGCCCAGGCTGCCATGGAAGATTTCCGGGGCGAAGAGATTTCTCCCGGCGCGCAGGTGCAAAGCGACGACGAAATTGACGAGCACATCCGCAATAACGCTGAGACCGCCTACCACCCCTCAGGTTCCTGCCGCATGGGCACCGATGCCATGGCGGTCACCGACCCGCAGGGACGCGTGCACGGCCTCAGCGGATTGCGGGTCGTCGATGCCTCTTTGATGCCTTTGATTGTCAGCGGCAATCTGAATGCTCCCACCATCATGCTGGCCGAAAAAATCGCGGATTTGATTCGCGGTCACACGCCGCTTGTGCCCGCGTCTGCGCCATTTTTTGTGCATCCGAATTGGGAACCGCAGCAACGCTGAACTTGCCTGCGGGTGCCAATGGTGGCGCGGTTAAAATTTCGGCTTCCGAGGAGCGTTGCAGTTCATCACCATGAACGAGGCTCGGAAGAAGCGGTGCTTCGCCGCTTGCTGTTAACGGCGCTCACCCACGCAGCCAGTGCGGTGAGCTCTTGATATCTCCCCTGTCGTTTGCGTGGTACCCCTATGTACTTTGTGGAGCGCGCCATGCCTGGAATGACTGAGAGCCCAATGTCCGCCACGGACAACCGTTTTACCCATTTGCTGGCCACCCGGCCCTGGTTGCTGGCCGATGGCGCCACGGGCAGCAATTTATTTGATGTGGGCCTGATGTCGGGCGACGCGCCCGAGTTGTGGAACACCGAGCACCCAGATCGCATCGCCGCACTGCATCAAGGTTTTGTCGATGCCGGTGCCGATATATTGCTTACCAATAGCTTTGGCGGCACCGTCTATCGCCTGAAATTGCACAACGCCCAAAGCCGTATGGCCGAGCTCAACACCCTGGCCGCGCAGATTGCCCGACAAGTCGCCGATGCCAGCGGCCGTACGGTTGCGGTAGCCGGCAGCATGGGCCCTACCGGCGAAATCATGGAGCCCATCGGCCCATTGAGTTTTGACGAGGCCAAGGCCGCGTTTGCGGAGCAGGCGCTGGCGCTCAAAGCCGGTGGTGCTGATGTGCTGTGGATTGAAACTATGTCCTCGCGCGAGGAAGTGGAGGCGGCGGTTGCTGGTGCGGGCGTGGCCGGTTTGCCGATTGTCTGTACGCTCAGCTTTGACACCAATGGCCGCACCATGATGGGTATTTCGCCCAGCGACTTTTCTGCCATCGAAAAAACCTTGTCACCGCGCTTGGCCGCGTGCGGCACCAACTGTGGCGTAGGCGCTTCCGAAGTGGTGGCCTGCATCCACAACCTGGCGCAGGCCATGGGGCCGGAGGTGGTGCTGGTCGCCAAAGGCAATTGCGGCGTACCCCAATATGTGGACGGTGCCATTTGCTACAACGGCACGCCCGAGATCATGGCCCTGTATGCGCGCATGGCGCTGGATGCGGGAGCCCGCATCATCGGCGGCTGCTGCGGTACCTCGGCTAAACATTTGCGCGCGATGCGCGATGCCTTAGAAGCGCATACGCCCGGCCCTGCACCCACGCTGGAGGACATCAATGCGCGTTTGGGCGAAGTGTCCAACGGCGCGCGTGCCCAATGGGGCGGCGAACAAAGCCGGGCCGGTGGCGCAGCACCTGGTGCCAACCTGTCGCGTGGCCGGGCTGCGCGCGCGCGACGCGCTGGCAGCGATGCCGGCGCCGATAGCGCAGGCGAGGGCGCTGGCGAATGAGCAAATTCCGGGGTTCGGGCACAAGCCTGGGCAGGTGCCTGCACGTTAACTTCTCTATCGAGGCGGCAAGCGGCCTTGGCACCGGCGATACGCAGCGCCAAGCGCAAGCGGCGCGCAACTGCTGATGGACTCACGCTCTTCTCTGCGTGGCATTTTGTTGGTGGCGGGCGCTACGCTTTTTTGGAGTTTGAGCGGCGTTTTTGTGCGCTGGTTACCGGACATCGACCCTTGGTCTTTCAATGCGTTTCGCGGACTGGGCCTGGGCGTGTCCATGGCTTTGTGGATTGTCTTGCGCTATGGACGAGGCAGCGTGGCTTTGCTGCGCCGCAGTCCGATCGCGGGCCTACTCATATCTGCTGGTTTTTTTGCGTTGGGCTCTTCGCTGTATATCGTCTCGCTGGACTTGGCCAGTGTGGCGGCGGTATCTTGCCTCACAGCAACATCCGGTTTGTTTGCCGCACTGATGGCGCGCTTTTTTCTGGACGAGCGCACGCCCCCTATTTTTTATCTCGCCATGTTGCTGGCGCTGGGCGGCGTTGCCGCCATTGCGCTGGGGGAGGGTGATGCCCGGGTGCAGGGCCTGGCCGGCACTTTCACCGGTTTGGCAGTGGCCGCGTGTTTTGCGGCCCAAAGTGTGGCGCTGCGCCGCTACCGTGCTTTTGACATGGAGCCGGCATTTTTACTGGGTGGTTTGGTGACTTTTGCCGCCATCATGGCGCTGGGCTTGGTCATCGTACCGCCCTGGCAAAGTTTGGCTGTCCTGCTCTTGATGGGCCTGGTTCAACTGGCGATTCCCTTGGTTTTGTATATGTACGGCGCGCGCAGTGTGGCGACCAGCCATATGGTGTTGATTACTATGGCCGATGCGGTGCTCAACCCTTTGTGGGTGTGGATGGTGCATGGCGAAGTGCCGCCGCAGGCGGTGTACCTGGGCGGCGCCTTGGTGCTCGGGGCTATTGCTTTGACAGCGTTTGCGCCGCCAACCGTTGCCGCGCAGGTGCAGCATGGAGTGACAGACAAATGAAAAATGGGTGGACTACACTGCTAGCCGGCATGCAAAGCCTGACAACACGGTCTAGCTTATGCATTCCAAGTATGAAAAACAGGGGGGGTGCAGTAGGAGATGGTGCCCAGGAAGGGACTCGAACCCCCACGAAGTTACTCGCTAGTACCTGAAACTAGTGCGTCTACCAATTCCGCCACCTGGGCATTTCAGGAAAGAGAGCGATTGTATCAAAACTGTTAGTCAAACCAGCGGCTTGCTGGACGAGGTGGAAGGCGTAGTGCAAGGGCACCGCGACGGCCACGGATTTGTATCCCGCGATGACGGGGCCCCGGACATTTACTTGCCGCCCAATGAAATGCGCGCCGTCCTGCATAAAGACCGCGTCAAGGCGCGCATCGTACGCAGCGATCGCAAGGGTCGGCCTGAAGGCCGTGTGCTCGAGATTTTGGAGCGTTCTGCCCAGCCCATCATCGGGCGCCTCTTGCAAGAGAGCGGCGTCTGGTTGGTGGCACCGGAAGACAAACGCTATGGCCAAGATATCTTGAGTCCACGCGGGGCGACCGGTAATGCACGCACCGGGCAGGTGGTGGTAGTGGAGCTGGTGGAGCCGCCGGCTCTGTACGGACAACCAGTGGGACGTATCAGCGAAGTGCTGGGCGAGGTGGACGATCCGGGCATGGAGATCGAAATCGCGGTGCGCAAATACAGCGTCCCACATGAATTCTCCGCGGCCTGCTTGTCCCAGGCCAAAGCCTTGCCAGACACTGTGCGTGCGCAAGATCTGGCCGGGCGTGTGGACCTGAGTGATGTACCGTTGGTCACGATTGATGGTGAGGACGCCCGCGATTTTGACGACGCGGTGTATTGCGAACCGGCCCCACTGGGGCGCGGCAAAAACGCCGACCAGGGATGGCGTTTGCTGGTTGCGATTGCCGATGTGAGCCACTATGTGGAAAACGGCGCCGCTATCGACATCGATGCCTACGACCGCGCTACCAGTGTGTATTTCCCGCGCCGGGTCATCCCCATGCTGCCGGAAAAACTCTCCAATGGTTTGTGCTCCCTCAACCCCGAGGTGGACCGCCTGTGCATGGTCTGCGACATGTTGGTCACCGAGGACGGGACGGTGCAGGCGTACCAGTTTTATCCGGCGGTGATGTGGAGCCATGCGCGCTTCACCTATACCGAGGTGGCGGCGATTCTGGGTAACACGCGTGGGCCCGAAGCCATTAAGCGCAAAGCGCTGGTACCGCACTTGTTGCATTTGCATGGGGTTTATGAGTCCTTGCTCAAAGCCCGCCAAAAGCGCGGTGCTGTGGACTTTGAAACCACCGAGACGCAGATCTTGTGTGACGAGAACGGTCGCATTGAGAAAATTGTTCCACGCACCCGCAATGTGGCGCACCGCTTGATTGAAGAGGCCATGCTCGCGGCCAATGTCTGTAGCGCGGACTTCATCATGCAAAGCAAACATGCAGGCTTGTTCCGTGTGCACGAGGGCCCGACGCCGGAAAAACTCGAAGCCCTGCGTGCTTACATCAAGGCACTAGGGCTGGGCATCAGTTTGAGCGAAACCCCCAAGCCTGGCGACTTCCAGTCCATAGCCCAGGCCACCAAAGACCGGCCCGACGCGCAACAAATCCACGCCATGCTGTTGCGCTCCATGCAGCAAGCGATTTATACGCCGGCCAATAGCGGACATTTCGGTTTGGCTTTTGATGCTTACACGCATTTCACCAGCCCGATACGCCGCTATCCGGACCTCTTGGTGCACCGCGTGATCAAGGCGGTCCTGGCTGAAGCCCGCTACCACCTACCGGTACTGCCCTTACCCGGCGAAGCCCATGCCAAACTGGCGCGCCGTTTGGAAAAAGGCAAGTCGGCCAAAGGGGCCGACGCCGGTGCCAAGGCGAAAAAACTCAGTGCTGAAAGCCTGGCCTGGCAGGCTGCAGGCTTGCATTGCAGCGCCAATGAGCGCCGCGCTGACGAGGCCAGTCGCGATGTGGAAGCCTGGCTCAAATGCAAATACATGTATGAGCATTTGGGCGAGGAATACAGTGGCGTGGTCACGGCTGCCACCTCTTTTGGCCTATTTGTCACGCTTGACGCGATGTATGTCGAAGGCCTAGTGCACATTACCGAATTGGGCGGCGAATATTTTCGCTTTGATGAAGTGCGCCAAGAACTGCGCGGGGAGCGCACCGGTATCCGTTATGCCATTGGCACACGGGTCGATATCCAGGTCAGCCGCGTGGACCTCGACGGCCGAAAAATTGACTTTCGCTTGGTGCAAGGCAGCTTGATGCCATTGGGAAAAAGCCATCTGGATAAGCTGCCACCGCCAGCGCGCAGTGGCCGTGGCAAGCCGGCCAAAGCAGCGCCAGCAGCCAAAGCCCCGCGCGCCAAAAACAGCGCGGCTGCGACCAAAAAGGCTGCGGCTAAGGCGAAGGCGCCGCGTAAGCGGCGTTAAAGTTGCAAATGGCCCAAGATCAGCCGGTCTATGTGGCGGGATTTAAGCCGCTTTTTGCGCTTTAAACCCCATCTCTTGAAGCGCCGCTGCCAGGTGGGCCACGCTGCGGTCGGCGTTGTGCAACTTGTCTAGGCCGAACAGTCCGATGCGAAAGGTCATGAAGTCCGCAGGCTCGTCGCATTGCAGCGGAACGCCCGCCGCCGTTTGCAGGCCTAGCGCCATAAAGGCTTTGCTGTTGTGCATCGCCGTGTTCACCGTGTAGCTGACCACTACGCCCGGTGCCTGAAATCCGGGTGCTGCCACGCTACGGATGCCGTGGGCTTCCATCAGCGCGCGTACTTTGTGGCCCAGATCCCATTGCTCAGCGCAAACTTTGTCAAAGCCATAGTCCTGCGTCTCATGCATCACTTCTTGCAAACGCGTAATCGCGTCGGTAGGCATGGTGGTGTGGTACATGTGGGTGCCGTTTTCATAGGCTTCCATCACTTGCAGCCATTTTTTCAGGTCGCAGGCAAAACTGCTGCTTACCGTACCGTCAATCGCGCTGCGGGCACGCTCGCTGAGCATGACCATGGCGCAGCAGGGCGATCCGCTCCAACCTTTTTGCGGCGCGGTGACCAGCACGTCTACGCCAGTGGCTTGCATGTCCACCCAAATGGTCCCTGAGGCAATGCAATCGAGCACAAACAAGCCGCCCACCTGGTGGACCGCATCGGCGACTGCGCGCAGGTAGTCGTCGGGCAGGATCATGCCGGCGGAGGTTTCCACATGGGGTGCGAAGACCACGGCGGGCTTTTCTGCCAGGATGGTGGCGACCACTTCTTCGATGGGGCAGGGAATCCAAGCCGATTGGCTATCTGGGCCCACGCGCCGTGCCTTGAGCACGGTGGAATGCGCCGGGATATGGCCCATGTCAAAAATCTGCGTCCAGCGGTAGCTGAACCAGCCGTTGCGGATGACCAGCACGTTTTTACCGGTGGCAAATTGCCGCGCAACTGCTTCCATGCCAAAAGTGCCGCTGCCGGGCACCAACACACTGGACTTTGCACCGTACACCTGCTTGAGCATGGTGGAAATGTCGCGCATCACGCCCTGGAAACGTTGCGACATATGGTTCAGCGCGCGGTCAGTATAGACAACGGAAAACTCAAGTAATCCGTCCGGATCAATATGGGGCAGCAATGCGGGCATGGCGGTCTCCGAAAATTTTGGCGTTGAATGGTGTTTAGGAACTAAACAGGAAATTCATCACGTCGCCGTCTTTGACCACGTACTCCTTCCCTTCTGCGCGCATTTTGCCCGCATCCTTAGCCCCTTGCTCGCCACGGAATTGGATGAAGTCTTCAAAGGCGATCGTCTGGGCGCGGATATAACCTTTTTCAAAGTCGGTGTGGATGACACCGGCGGCCTGTGGGCCGGTATCGCCTACGTGGATGGTCCAGGCCCGCACTTCTTTCACGCCGGCTGTGAAATAGGTCTGCAAGCCCAAAAGCCGGTAGGCCGAACGGATCAGGCGGTTCAGGCCGGGCTCGGTCTGGCCCAACTCTTGCAGGAATAGCAAGCGGTCCTCGTCGCTCATCTCGCTTAACTCTGCTTCCAGCTTGGCGCTGATGGCAACCACCGGCGCATTTTGCGCTGCAGCAAAGGCTTGCAGGCGCTCCAGCAAGGGGTTGTTTTCAAAGCCGTCTTCGGCCACGTTGGCGACAAACATGGCGGGTTTGGCAGTAATAAGAAAAAATTGTTTGAGTAGTGGCAACTCTTCTTTGCTGAAGTCCAAAGTACGTACGGGTTTGGCTTCGTTGAGGGCGACCTGGCATTTTTCTAAGATGGCTACCAGCTTGATGGACTCTTTGTCCCCCGAGCGCGCCGTCTTGGTTACGCGATGCAAGGCTTTTTCCACGCTGGAGAGATCGGCCAGGCAGAGTTCGGTCTGGATGACTTCGATGTCAGCAATCGGGTCCACCCGACCGGCGACGTGGATCACGTTGTCGTCTTCAAAGCAACGCACGACATTGATCGTGGCATCGGTCTCGCGGATATGGGCTAAAAACTTATTGCCCAAGCCTTCGCCTGTGCTGGCTCCAGCGACCAGGCCAGCAATATCCACAAATTCCACAATCGCTGGCACCACCCGCTCGGGCTTGACGATATCCGAGAGCTGGCCCAAACGCAGGTCGGGCACCTCGACCACGCCCACGTTGGGCTCGATAGTGCAAAAGGGGTAGTTCTCAGCCGCGATGCCGGCTTTGGTCAGCGCGTTAAACAGGGTCGATTTACCGACATTGGGCAGGCCTACGATGCCGCATTTCATGGGAGAGTCCTTCGCTTGGGGAGGTCCGTACGCGCAAAAAGGCGCTTGGGCATGGAGTGCGCCCCGTCGTGCACGGGAGCAGCCCGCATTGTAATAAAGACGTTCTTGGCGGATTTCGTGCCTGGTGTGTGGCCCGCCTTGCTATTGGGCCGGACCGGCTGAGGGTTTGCAGGCCGCTTCTACAATGGGCCCCATGGCACGACCTTTCGATGTTTGCATACGTGGCGCCGGCATCGTCGGACGCGCGCTGGCTTTGCAATTGGCGGCCAAGCGCTTGCGGGTGGCTCTGGTCGATCCGCAGTCTGGCGACTCCGCCAGCGGACATAGTGATGTCCGGGCTTA
>CAMBFO010000049.1 GCA_945865675.1 Comamonas sp. lk | reverse complement strand
GCGTCTTTGCGCGACCAGATGCCCAGATGCGCCATGAGAATGTCGCCACTGCGGATATTGCGCAGGGCTTTGGCCAGCAGCGCCTGGTTACTGAATTTTTCGCTCGGCAGTTCGTCGCCCAGAAAACCGGCATCGGCCCAGCCCACATGGGCAAAACCGCAGGCGCGCGCAGCGGCGAGCAAGGCGGGCGAGGTTTTACCGCCTGGCGCACGAAACAAGGGCAAGGTGGGCTGGCCCGTGAGCGCGCTCAAACGACTGGCAGAAGCCTTGATCTGTGCGCAGTATTGCGCAGCGCTGTAATCCATTTTGCGGCCCGACTGGCTGCCCGCCGAGGGCTGCACTAAAAATTGGGCGCCGTCAGCGCCACCCGTGAGGTCTGCACGCCAAACCACATGGTCCAAGGTGTGGGACGCAAAACTATGCCCCTCCTGGCCGCGCTCGCGCCACCAGGGCGCCCAATGCTCGCCCAGGCTGCCATCGCCGGTTTGCGTCCGCTCATGGGCCGCAAAAAACGTCACTTTGACCTGGTGTTTGCGCAAGGTATCAGCGATAAATGGGGCCACCTCCATGTGGCCGGTATCCAGGGTCAGGTAGACCGGTTTTTTGCAAACGCTTTGGCCCCAGGCAAGCCCAGCGAAAAGCGTTGCCAGAACCGCGATGGCGGTGCGGCATGCAGTGCGCATACCCAAGGCGGGGCTGCGCAGTGCAGCCGCTGTTAACGCGGTGCGTGGTCCAGCGTCCATACGCCATGCGGCGAGCGTCCCACCGCCACTTGTTGCACCACTTTGCGCGTGGTGGTGTCAATCACCGTAAGTTTTTTTATCCAGCGGGAGGTCACGTAGATATAGCGACCGTCCGCCGATAAATCCATGCAGTCGGGCCCGCCCGGCGCGGCGTAGGTATCGACCACCGCCAAGGTTTGGTAATCGATTTTGCTAATCGTATTGGCCACCCGGTTGCTGACCAGAACATGGCGCTTGTCCCCGACATTGCGAAAAGCATGGGCGGCGGCTCCGGTCTTGATGGTTTTGATCAGCTTGGGGGCCAATTTGCTCAGCTCATACACCGCCACGCCATTGCCGCCGGTCATGCCGATCAATAGCGTTTTATCGTCCGGCGTGCCAAACACGTCGGCGGGCAGCGATCCGGTTTTCACGCGCCACTTGATGCTTTGGCTGGTCAGGTCGATCACCACCAATTCGTCGCTTTCCTGCATGGTGGCATAGGCCAGCGTGCTGCTGCTATCGATCCACACATGGCTCGGTGTTTTGCCGGTCGAAATGCGTTTGGCCAGCGTCATCTCGCTGCCGTTCCAGTGGTAAACGTCCACATGGTTGAGCCGGTTGCCCACGGTGACCAACCATTTCATGTCCGGAGAGAAACGCAGGTGGTAGGGGTCCGAAATGCCCTGCACGGTACGCTGCACGGCGGCGGTGCGGGGATCCAAAAACAGCAAAGAATCGCCCACCGCATTGGCCACGATGAGGGATTTTTCGTCCGGCGTCAGGTACAAATGGTGCGGCTCTTTGCCGGTAGGAATCTTTTGCGTCTCTTTCCAGGTGGAAGGGTCAATGACGCTGACCGTGGCATCCAGAGAGTTCAGAACAAAGATCGGTGGGGGTTTGTCACTTGCACTAGCCATCGCCGTGCAAAAAAACCAGGCCAGGGGCAACAAACGGGTCCAACAGTTCAACGATTTCACAAAAGCCTTTTTTAGAAGTGCCGTCCAAGTGTAACGGGCGGGGCGATTTACCCGCCGCGATTGCGGCCCTTTAGGCTGGCGCAAGCAGTGCCAATTGCGCCGGCCAAAGCCAGCACCAGTGCCCCGGCGCCAGGTCTGGGGGCATGGATAAACCGCCTATTTGCGATCGGTGCAAACTTTCCACCCGATTGCCGACGGCCGCCACCATGCGCTTGACCTGGTGGTATTTGCCCTCGGTCAGAGTGAGGCGAAGGTGCAAAGGGCCGGCCGCCTCGCAAGCGGCGGCTCGCACCGGTTGGGGGTCATCATCGAGCACCACACCGCTGAGTAGCTGGGCTATTTGGCTGTCGTCCAAGGGATGTTTGACCGTTACCTCATAAACCTTGGGCACATGGTGGCGCGGCGAACTCATACGATGAATGAACTTGCCGTCGTCGGTGAGCAAGAGCATGCCGGTGGTGTCTTGGTCAAGCCGTCCTACCGCTTGCACGCCCTGCACCGCAGCTTTTTGGGGTCGGGTGCGCAGGGGCGAGGGCAAGAGTGTGTAAACACTGGGGTAGGTCGATGGTTTTTGCGAACATTCGGTACCCGCGGGTTTGTGCAAAAGAAGGTAAGCCTTGTCGCAATAGGGCCAGTCCACGCCCTTCACCCGAAAGCGCAGCCCCGGCGCCTCGAACTGGGCCGCTGCGTCGGTGCAATTGCGGGCGAGACCACCTTCAGCGTTGTCGTACACCTGCACATAGCCCTGCTGGATCAGCCCGGCGCAAACCCGTCGGGTTCCAAAGCCCTGGCTGTATAAAACCTCTTGGAGTTGCATAGAACCGCTTCACCCGGGCCTTCCACAAAAAACGCACCCTTCGGTGCGTTAGGCAGGACGGCCCTGCAATCTATTTGTTTTTGATCTTGCCGCGCGGTATCACGGCGGTGGTGATAGTGGCGCGTACCGGCTCCGCGCCGCTGGGCGCTTTGGGGGGTGAGGTATCCTTCTTCGGCTTTTTGGCCTCTTTATTGGTTTTTTGTTGACCTTTGGCCATGGCGTGATCTCCTGTGCAAAGTTGATGGTGAAAGCCCGTTTCAGTGTAACCGCCCTATGTCCGACTCCGCCCGCCCCTTGATTACTATCAACGAAGCCGAGGTGGACATCAGCGCCATCCGCGCCCAGGGGGCTGGCGGGCAAAACGTCAACAAAGTCTCCAGCGCCATCCATTTGCGCTTTGACATTCCTGCTTCTTCACTGCCCGAAGATGTTAAGGAGCGCTTATTGGCACTGCGCGACAAGCGCATTACGGCCCAGGGCGTACTGATCATCAAGGCGCAAGGCCACCGCACCCAGGACATGAACCGGCTAGACGCCTATGCCCGCTTGCAGGATGTTGTGCAAAGCGCGGCCCAATCACCCAGACCAAGGCGCGCCACGCGCCCCACCCGCGCCGCCAAAGAGCGACGACTGCAAGACAAAAGCCAGCGCAGCGCCATCAAAGAATTGCGCGGCAAGGCGCTCGATTAGGCGGGTGCCCTGTGCTCAGGGCTAACCCTGTGCTTGCGCCCGGCGGGGGCTACCTACAATGCGCTCTTCATTGTCCAAAGCCCCGCCCACGCCGACCGCCATGCCTAAAACCACAGAAGCCCCCAAGGACCTGCCCGAGCGCGTCATCAAAAAATACCCCAACCGGCGCTTGTACGACACTCACCCTTCCAGGTACATCACGCTGGCGGAAATCAAGCAACTGGTGATGGACCACAACGTCTTTGCGGTAGTCGATGCCAAAACCGCCGAAGACCTGACGCGTAGCATTCTCTTGCAAATTATTTTGGAAGAAGAAGCCGGTGGCTCGCCCATGTTTACCGCGCCGGTGCTGGCCAACATCATCCGCTTTTACGGCCACTCCATGCAGGGCTTCATGGGCGGCATCATGGAAAAAAATATGCAAACCCTGATGGAAATGCCGGTGCCTATCGTGCCGGGCGTCATGGGCACCAATGTGTTCCAGCAAATGCAGGAACAAATGCAAAAGCAAACCGAGCAATTTCTGGGCACTTTCGGCATCAAGCGCTAAGCGCATGCCTTGTGCGCCCGGGCGGGCGCTACTCTATTTTTTGTCAGCACACTTCATGACCGTTGAAACCATCGCCAGCCCCAGCGCAGAGCGCGCGCCCACCGTGGGCTTTGTCAGCCTGGGCTGTCCCAAGGCCCTGACTGACTCCGAACTCATACTTACGCAGCTAAGCGCCGAGGGCTACCAGACCTCCAAAACCTTTGCCGGTGCCGACCTGGTCATCGTCAATACCTGCGGCTTTATTGACGACGCGGTAAAGGAAAGTCTGGACACGATTGGCGAAGCCCTGGCCGACAACGGACGCGTCATCGTCACCGGTTGCCTGGGCGCTCGCGCCGACGGCCAGGGCAATAACCTGGTGCGCCAAATGCACCCCAAGGTGTTGGCTGTTACCGGCCCGCATGCCACCCAGGAAGTCATGGATGCGGTGCACTTGAACCTGCCCAAGCCACATGACCCATTTGTCGATCTGGTGCCGCAAGGCTTTGGCATAGCCGGCATCAAGCTCACGCCACGCCACTATGCGTATTTAAAAATCAGCGAAGGCTGTAACCACCGCTGCACCTTTTGCATCATCCCCTCCATGCGCGGCGACCTGGTATCGCGCCCTATGGGCGACGTGCTCAATGAAGCGCGCGCACTGTTTGAGGGCGGGGTGAAGGAACTGCTGGTCATCAGCCAGGACACCTCGGCTTACGGTGTGGACACGCAATACCGTACCGGTTTTTGGGATGGCAAGCCGATCAAAACCCGCACGTTTGAACTGGTAGAAGCGCTGGGCGAGATCGCCGCCCCCTATGGCGCCTGGGTGCGCTTGCACTATGTTTACCCCTACCCCACGGTGGACAAACTGCTGCCGCTGATGGCGCAAGGCAAAGTGCTGCCCTACTTGGATGTGCCGCTGCAACACAGCCACCCCGAGGTGCTCAAGCGCATGAAGCGCCCGGCCAGTGGCGAGCGCAATCTGGAGCGCATTGCCGCTTGGCGTGAGGCCTGTCCCGAACTCGTGGTACGCAGCACCTTTATCGCCGGTTTCCCGGGCGAGACCGAAGCCGAGTTTGAACACCTCCTGGACTTTGTGCGCGAAGCGCAAATCGACCGCGCCGGTTGCTTTGCCTACAGCGCCGTGAGCGGCGCTGCCGCCAACGATTTGCCGGGCATGCTGCCGCTGGAACTGCGTGAGGAGCGCCGCTCCCGTTTTATGGCTGTGGCTGAAGCCGTATCAGCCGAACGGCTGCACCGGCGCATAGGCGCGACCATGCAAGTGCTGGTAGATTCGGCCCCCGGTTTGGGCAAAAAAGGCGGCATAGGGCGCAGCTATGCCGACGCCCCGGAAATCGACGGTGTGGTGCGTCTGCTACCCCCGGAAAAAATCAGCAAAACCCTCAAAGTGGGTGAATTCACCCGCGCCCGCATCGTGGGCACGCAGGGACATGATTTGGTGGCTTTGCCGATTTAAGCCTTGCAGCAAGCTCCTACGGAGCGTTTTTGTGACGGCCTGGAGGGGCAAGACCCTCCCTAACACACCCCCATGTTGAAACACGTTGACACACGCTACAGCGGTGGATAAACTCGAATCAACATGGCAAAAAGGCGTCCAAATGAGCGCAACCGTTTCCGTTAATCAGACCGTTCAAGAGTGGGGTAATGGCCTCGCCGTGCGCATAACCGCCCCGGTCGCCAAGGCAGCCCGCTTTACCCGTGGGCTGCCGATCAAGGTGGAGGTGGTAGAGGGCGGCGTGTTCTTGCGCACAGTAGGCAAGCCCAAGCTGACACTGGCCCAAAAGCTCAAGGCCTTTGACCCCGCCCTTCACGGGGGCGAAGCCATGGCAACTGGCCGCGTTGGCGCTGAGGTGTTCTGATGTCGAGCGCTGGAAAGCTGTGGGTGCCAGATCGCCGCGACATGATCTGGATCAATTTCAATCCGCAGGCTGGTAAGGAAATGAAGGACGAGCATCCCATGTTGGTGCTGTCATCCAAGGCATTCAACGAGCGCACCAACCTAGTAATTGGCTTGCCGATGACCCATGCGCTGAGCAATGAAAGCAACCCCTTTGCAGTGCGTTTCACCTCACCCAAAGGCGAGGTCTGCTATGTGTTGGCACATCAGCCCAAGTCATTTTCCTGGCGTAACCGCGGTGCACGGCCGCACGCATGGAAACAGGTACCACCAACGGTGTTTGAGTCCGCATGCGAAGAGCTGAACGGAATTATTTCAATATGCGTCTGAGCGCCAACACTTTAACCAGTAGTGGCAGCGCCCGTTTAACTAAGCGCTAAGCTATTGACGCGCTCTTAACCAAAATCGGCCGCCTGCGCCATGGCTCCCATGCGCTTGGAAATAGCTTGGAATTGCTGCACCGTCTGCGAAATAATGTCCTGCACGCTGCTGATCTGGTGGATCAGACCGGCGGACTGGCCCGCAAGCGCCGGGGCGGCGTTCATGTCGCCGCCGAAATACACTTTTTGAATACCCATAAAGCTTTCCGGCCCCATCAGGCCCGCTTCGTGAATCGTCTGGGTGAAATCCGTCTTGAGCGCGCGAATACAGGGGCTGGACTTGGTGTTGAGCATCCAGGTGCCGGTGGTGCCCGCACCCAAGATCGCCTCTTTGTAATGGGCATGCACCGGGCTCTCCAAGCTGGCAACAAATCGGGTGCCCATCTGGATGCCTTCGGCGCCCAGGGCAAAGGCCGCAGCCATGCCCCGTCCATCGACGATGCCGCCTGCGGCAATTAAGGGAACATCCACTTTTTCACGTATCGCCTGCAAGAGCACTAGGGTGCTGACCTCCTCCGGGTTTTTAAAGCCGCCGCCCTCGCCGCCTTCAACCACCAGGCCATCGACGCCAGCTTCCACGCATTTGAGCGCCATATCCAGTGTCGGTACGGCGTGATAAACCACGATACCTGCCGCCTTGAGCGGCGCAATGAACTTGGCCGGGCTGCCCGCGGAGGTGGTAACAAAACGGATACCAACCTCGCACACAAAACGCAGCATGGCCTCGTCTTTGAGGAAACGTATGGGTAGGTTCACTCCAAACGGCAGGCCGCTTTCCACCATGGTGCGAATCTCACGCTGGCAGTTTTCGGTTTCACCCGAAGAGGTTTCAATAATGCCCAAAGCACCGGCGCGGGACACGGCGCTAGCCAAGGGGCTGCGGGCAATCCAGCCCATAGGCGCTTGGACAATGGGGTAATGGGCGCCGGTGTGGGCGAGAACACGGTTCATGCAAATGCCTTTTTTTCTTTGGGACACAGCGCCCCATGCGGTGAGGATAAACCAGTGAAGGCTGGGCCCTGGCACCTAGATGACAGGCTTGCTGACACGCGTTGGCGCGCTTTGCCAGACGGGCTCTGGCCGCTCCCCAGCGCTTCTTGAGCACCGTGCTTTGCAAGACAGCGACAATAGAGGGCTATGACGGACCACTACAGCGCCCTGGGCCTGCGCGGCAGCGCCAGCATCGCCGACATCAAAAAGGCGTTTCGACAGCTTGCCGCCACCTACCACCCCGACCGCAACAGCGACCCGGAAGCCCCGGCGCGTTTTCGCGCGGTACAGCAAGCCTACGAAGAGCTGAGCGACGAGACCAAACGCCAGGCCTATGACGACAACCGCCGCCGCAACCTACTGGACGACCCGCTGCAAACCGCGCGAGAGATCTGGGACCCTTATTTAGACAAACTGCTGCAAAGCCGCTGACCACCGATTTATGAAAATATCGACTTACTTCGCGCACTTGCGTTCCAGCTACGAAGCGGAAATCAATGACATGGCCTTTGACTCCGAAGGCAAAAACGTCTTGCGCCAACGCCTTTCCCAGCGCCGTAAAGAGCTGCCCTTTTTGCGCCAGATGATGGCCAGCGCGCCGGAAATGGTGGCCATCGTGTTCCACCAGGGTATGCGCTTTAGTAAACCTGCGCTAATGGACGCGTTAGTCGCCCAAGCCCCGAGCCAATTACCCGACTGGGCCGCGCTGTCAGTGCATGTAAGCCTGGAGCCCTGGGCCCTGGGCCTGGCAGAAGAACTTTGCAAAGACCCGGCGGGCGACACCCTGATGGTGCTGGCAGCAGGCATGGAATATTTGTTCCACCACACGCCGGCAGCAGTAGCTGCAAGTGACGATGAGGACGAAGATAAAGAGGGCGAAGACCAGGACTCTGAGGAAGAAAAAGAAGCCCGCGCTGCCGAAGACGCCGGCAATGATTGGATGGCCGAACAAGGCTTTGACCGCAAGGAATAAAGCCTGCGCAACAAATTGACAGAGGAAAAGCCATGAGCCAACATCTTGCATTGATTTCTAAAACCCAAAGCCTGATTGCGGCGGGCGATATTTCGGGCGCCGAATCGGCCTTGGTGGAACTGGCCGATGCCCAGGGCGACAGTGCCTTGATGGTGGTGCTAGAGCAACTGCCACCCAAAGATATCTTGGCCGTCATCCGCGAATACGACACTTCCAAAGAATCGGTAGTCAATCTGCTGGTGTCGCCCCAACAATTCGCGCGTGCCGTGGTGATCGAAAAACAGTACAAAGACCTGTCGCGCACCCATTTGCGCGGCATGGTCAACTCGGTCATCTTCCGCGCGGGTGGTGACCCGGTGGAATTCCTTACCGCCATTGGTGATTTGGAGGGTGGCAGTGAAGCCCTGGCCGATTATTTTGCCGAGCGCTGGAGTCGCGTGGAGGCTTTTGCGCGCACCGGCTTATTTGACACCGCAGAAGACGACGGAGACATGATTACCGAGGCCGACCTGTACGCCAACGCCTATGCCAAACCGCGCATCGATGAGGACGAAGTCGCCGACCAGGACTGGATGCAAATGGCCTTTACCCTGCGCTACCAATGCGTGGATTTATTCATCGAAACCTTGCTGGTGCTGCGCGCCAAAGCCCGCGCATTTGAGGCTGGACGCGGCGAAGAGTTTGAGATGGAAGAGGACGACGGCAAGGTGGAAACCGGCGATACCGACCGAGGCAAGGCGACCCCCGCTGCTTTGGATGCGGACGAGGAATCTGCGATTTAGTCCGTGGCCAAGAATTCTTTTTTTCTGCCGGGCGTTCGCGCATGACTGACAACCCTGACCCAGCCGTGAGCGGCGGCGCTGGCAATGCGGGCAGCGGCATAGCGCTGTTTGATGAGCGCCCGTTTTTTGAAAAAGCCCTGGCCTACGGTGTAGCCCACGGCCTGATTGGTGCCGAGCGCATCGAAGCCCTGCGCACCGAAGCGCCCAAAGGCATGGTGCAAATTGCGCGCTATTTCGGCACCGAGTATTTGCGCCCGGACCTGGAAAAAGCGCGCGAGCGCATCGTTAATTTGGTCAGCCTGTTTTTACAAGACAGCTGCGAAGGCGACCTGCACCGCGCGGCGCAGGCGCTGCGTGACCACTCGCTGCTGTCGCGCTCCAAAGGCGGCTCGGACCTGCTCAAAGCCATGATTGCCGCGCCCCAAAACACCCACTTTGGCATGCAAGACGGACGTGGCTTTAGCGATGAGCACATCCCTGTGCTGGAGCGCTGGAGCCTGCGCAGCCATGCTGACTACCGCGCCGAGCGTGCCAAGCGGGACCAGGTGGCCCGCGTGATGGACGCGGCTGTTTGGTGCGCAGCGCAATGGGAACTCGACATCGACACCTTGCATGAAGAAGCCCCGGACGCCGAGGCTGTGCTGCGCACCGCTCTGCTTTGGTCGCTGGCCAAGCGCAGCGTCGCGCCAGATTGGCCCGGTTTTGTACAAACCATTGCCGTGCTGCGCAAAAAATTTGGCTTAGCGGATCAGCCACCGACACTGGTCTTACCCAAGGGGCTGCCTGCGGCTTTCGCACCTGCGCTGCACGCCGTCGCTGACAGTCTGCAGGCGGACTGGGCGCGCATCATGGACGCCAGCACTGCCCCGCGCAAATTGTTCGCCCAGACGCCTGCCTTCACCGGGCGCTACTTCTGGCTGGAAGACGGTTTGGCCGAAGTAGAAGACTTTGAAAGACAGGTCTCCGCCGCCTGGACCAAAGCCACGGGCGGCCATGAGGACGAAGGCTCGCTGCTGACGATGCTTGTTTGTGTGGCCGCGGGCAGCGCACCCAAAACCTTGCTCACCGAAAAAAGCGCAGCCACCTTAATCCGCAAAATCCGAAAGACCGGTATGGACGCGGAGCGCGCGAGCGGCTTTATTCGCGAACATGCACCCACGGCCTACCAAAGCGACTACCTGCGGATGTGGAACGAATTCACCGAGGACGCGACGCCTGTTTTGCGAAGCGACGCTGACTACGCGATGCACGATGCACTGGCTTTGCTGCGGCGCGAATGCAATATCGGCGCCTAGGACCAGCCACGGGCTTTGCAGGCTCGGCGATGGCCGCCTGAGCACTCCAACATTTACGGATGCGGCGCCAAAAGCCACAGCGCTAGGCTTACTTCACCAGTTTTGGGGTGTCAGGCCAAATGTTTGAGCATTTTGGCTGCAAAGCGCTCGGCAATACTGGCGCGGCGCGGGCCGGGGACGAGGGTGAAGGCTTCGCCCGCTTGCAGAGTCCCGGCCTGGTCCACCGCCAGGTAAAAGCCGCAAAAACCGGTTTGCGCCATGCGTTTGGACGCGGTGTTAAAGCCCATAGACGCATTGAATTTGAAGCAGGGCTCGCGGGCTTGGGTAATGCGCAAACGGCAATGGGCAAAGTGCAGCTCGTCGCCCACCCAGACATCGCTTTCCAGCAAACCTTGCAGTGTTAGGTTCTCACCCAGCGCGCCAAAAGCCAGGCCGTCGTCAATGCCGCCCAGACCCGCAGCTTGCCGCTGCGCGCGCCAAAAATCGTAATGCTCAAGAGGGTAGGCGTACAGCGCCTTTTCTAAGCCGCCGTGCACGGACAAATCGGCCTGCTCATCGACCTCCAGCCCCAGCGGCCCCACGGCCAGCGCGCCCGTTCGCGCCGTCTTGTGCATGGCCGAGGCCACCAGGCGTCCGCCGATAAGCACTTTGCGGACTGTGGCTGCTTGCAGGCCTACGAGTTGGAAAGACATGTCGATGAAGCCTATAACTGACGCTGCACCAAGCGCCCGCCACGCGATGAATACTTGGCGCGGCCATCGCTTTGCTCTATGGCTACCACCGCGTGGCGACCGCCATAGACCTCGGTCTTGAGCCACTCGCATTCGGCCTCCAACGCGGCCTCGTCCACCAAGCGCGTGGTCCAGACCTTTTGCTCGGCATTCCAACGGTAGCCGCGCGCTTTGAGCAAGTCTTTGGAATCAAAAGGCGCGTGCGTGGCGTACAGGCGCAACGCCGGCCTACTGGCTGCGGCCAGCAGCGCCGCCATACCATTGCGCTCGGGCGTTTTAGGCAGCGGCGCGCACAGCACCGCCAACAGCGCATGGCAATCCATTTCGGCGCGGTGCGCGTCGTAAAACCAGCCCAGCTCAAGTGCCAGCGCCTCTAACTTGCTGGAGCTGCGGCCTTGGGCTTTCCAGTCAATATCAGCAAACGAGCAGGCCCATGCCAGCTCACGAAACTGGGGGATGCGCGCCTCACAAAACGGACGGTCAAAACCCGCGTTGTGGGCAATCACCACATCCACGCCCTCCAGCATGGCCGCGATGCGCGCCTCATCCAAGCGCTTGCCCTGCACCTCGGTATCGGTGATACCGGTCAAAGCCACCACCTCTTTGGGAATGGCCCGGCCCGGGTCTTCCAGCTCATCAAACACTTGCAGCAGGCCCAGCGGCGCGCCGGTGGCGCTGTCTACCTCCAGGCGCAGCATCGCCAGCTCAATAATCTTTTCTTTGGACTGGTCTAGCCCGGTGGTTTCGGTATCCAAAATCAAGACGCAAGTGCGACCTGTGGACTGCGCGCCAGGCCACCCAAGGCGCACCGGCAGACGGCGCAACACCCGGTAGTCAGGATGGGCGTCCAGCACGGCGGCACAGGCCTCGGGGGCGCTTACGGGGCTTGCGGATGGGGTGGCAGCCGCAGCCGCCAAGGTCCCGGCTTGGGGTGCTGTTGTTATCGTGGTTTGGGCCCTCGCTTTGGCCGCAGCGGGTTTGCGCTTGCGCGGCGGGGGCAGGACTGCTACTTTGGGCAATTCCGGAAACAAGTCGGCACTCAAAAAATCAGACGTCAAGCCAGCACCCCCTAGTTAAGCGGCCCGCCGCGTCCGTGCACATCACCGGCGCGTCCACTGGGCACAAGGTGCTGATTATTGCCCCTATCATGCGGCCCTGCCATTTTTGCCCTGCCCATTTTCTTATGCAATTGACCCTGCTGGTTGGCAGCGTTCACGGAAACGCACGCCAGATCGCCCAAACCCTGGCCTTTGCCGCGCCTGAGCATGGCGCCAGCGCCCAAGTGCTGGACATGCAAGGCCTGACTATTGCCGTTTTTGACACCCCCGGCCTGTTGGTGCTGTGCTGCTCTACCACCGGCAGCGGCGATGTGCCAGATAACGCCCGTGGCCTGTACCAAAGCCTGGATGCCGATGCGCGTTTTCTGGGCCATGTGCGCTTTGGCCTGGTGGCTCTGGGCGACAGCAGTTATGGCGACACGTTCTACGGTGGCGCAAAAGCATTTCAAAGCCGACTGCAAGACCTGGGTGCGCAATTGGTGGGTGAGGCTTGCGTACTGGACGCGCTGGATGCTGCCGAACCTGATGCTGTGGCACTGGCCTGGTTTGCAACTTGGATTGCGCAAGCGCGCCGTCTGGGCTTAAGTCTTCCCAGCCCGGTCTGAGCACATCGCACCGCATTGCGCGCCGCCAACTCCACTTAAAGTCCCTAACCTCCCTACCCCAAAAAAAGACCCCCCCATGGCAAGCCAAACTACCCCACCAAAACCCTTGCGTCCGCTCAAAGGCGTGCGCATCCTCAGCCTGGCGCTCAACCTGCCCGGGCCTGCCGCCGTCATGCGTTTGCAAGCGATGGGCGCCACTTGCAGCAAGCTCGAACCTCCCGCACCCGCAGCCATGCCAGCAGGAACGCCGGGCGACCCTATGGGTATGTACAACATGCCGGCCTACACCCGCTTGCACCAAGGCATACGGGTGCTGCAGGCCGACCTCAAAACCGCCAAAGGTCAGGCCCAACTGCACAAAATGTTGGCACGCACCGATGTACTGCTGACCTCCTTTCGCCCCTCAGCGTTGGACAAGCTGGGCGTCGGTTGGGCCAGCCTGAAAAAGCGCTACCCCACGCTGAGCATGGTCGCCATCGTCGGCGCGCCAGGCGCACGGGCCGAAGAGCCCGGGCATGACCTCACCTATATGGCAGAAGCCGGTTTGGTGACGGGCATGGACATGCCGCCCACGCTGTACGCCGATATGGGCGGATCGCTCATGGCCAGCGAAGCGGTGCTGCAAGTGCAAATGCAGCGTATGGCCAGCGGGAAAGGCGCGCATATCGAAGTCGCCCTGTCTGAAGCAGCGCAATACCTGGCCCTGCCACGCAACTGGGGCCTGAGCACCGCCAAGGGCAGCGTGGGCGGCAGCCACGCGGGCTATCGCATTTACCCCTGCAAAGACGGCCGCGTGGCCTTTGCCGCGCTGGAGCCGCATTTTGCGCAGCGCCTGATGGAATCGGCGGGCCAATCGCATAGCGATATACGCAGCATGTTTCGTCCCGAAAGCCATGCGGCGATTGCCGCATTCGTGAAAGATAAAACCCGCGCGCAGCTTGATACGCTTTCGGTGCAGAAAGACATTCCGCTATTTACGCTCAAGACCTAATGGAAAGCCTGCGTATGCGCACCACTTCGTTGACATAACACAGCAAGGGCAGGTCCGCGCGCTTGCCAGTGAGTTCGCGCTGCAACTCGGCCAGCATGAATTCAGTGACGTCGATGATGGGCAATTGCTCCGGGTTGCGCGCATCGACCCAGCGCAAGTCCAGCAACTCGCCATCGGCATGCGGGTCTTGTTGCATACGTTCCTGCGGCACGGCAAAAAAACGCGCATGAAAACGCCTGGGGCTTTGGGCCGGGGTGATGGCGCGCCCGAGGTAGCAAAAGCCCGTGTTATTCAAGCTTGGTAATGCAGCATCGGCCCAGCGCCAGCCGCTTTCCTCGTGCGACTCGCGCAAGGCAGCTCCCAGCAAAGCGGCGGCGTGCAGCGGGTGGCGCGCGGCCATGGCTTGGACCCAGTGCGCCGCCAGCGACGAACCCGCCCCGGTAGCCTGCATCGGCGCAGCCTTGGCCGTCGCCTCCACCACCTTATGCGCATCGGCCTTATCCAAAGCGCCGCCGGGAAATACATACACGTCGGGCAAAAACCGCGCACCCGGCCTGCGCTTGCCCATCAGCACCTCGAGCTGCGCGCCGCGGTGGCGGTAAATCAGCAAACTGGCTGCATCGCGCGGACGCACGGCGCTTGGCGCTTGGGGCGCCTGGTTTGGGGGAAGATCCTCCACAGCGGCTTTCATGAACGTAGTTTGTAAAGAGATACAAGGCGGTGCGCAAAGATTTACACTGGTATGCGCGGGCTGGGGCCTTGGGACACATGGTAGAGAATACCGCTCTTGTTGGCCGCTTTGCGCACCTGCGGTGCAGGGCGGCCTGATTCAATAGCCATCGCCCAAGGACGCCCGCGTGAACCCCTACCCCCATTTACTCAAACCCCTGGACCTGGGTTTTACCGAACTAAAAAACCGCGTCATCATGGGCTCCATGCATGTGGGTCTGGAGGAAGCTAAAAACGGCTTTGCGCGCATGGCCGCTTTTTATGCCGAGCGGGCGCGCGGCGGCGTGGGCCTGATCGTGACCGGCGGCATCGCCCCCAACGACCGGGGCCGCCCCCTGCCAGGCGGCGCGCGCATGGCTACGCAAGAGGAAGCGGAAAAACACAAGGTGGTAACCCAAGCGGTACACGACGCCGGCGGCAAGATCGCCATGCAAATACTGCACTTTGGCCGCTACGCCTACCACCCCGAGCTGGTGGCGCCCAGCGCGCTCAAAGCGCCCATCAACCCCTTTCGCCCGCACCCCTTAAGCGAAGAAGAGATCGAAGAAACCATTGCCGACTACGCCCGCTGCGCCGCATTGGCCCAGAGCGCGGGCTACGACGGGGTTGAGATCATGGGCTCGGAAGGCTACCTGATCAATGAATTTATCGCCCGCCAAACCAACCAGCGTGAAGACGCCTGGGGCGGCAGCTATGACAACCGTATCCGCTTTCCGCTGGAAATCGTGCGCCGTATCCGCCAAGCGGTGGGTCCTAATTTCATTGTGATTTTCCGGCTGTCCATGCTGGATTTGGTGGAGGGCGGCTCCACGCTGGACGAAGTGGTGCAACTGGCGCAGGCGCTGGAACTGGCCGGGGTGACGATTTTGAACACCGGCATTGGCTGGCACGAGGCACGTATTCCCACCATCGCCACCAAAGTGCCGCGCGCCGCGTTTGCCTGGGTGACGGCGCAGCTCAAAGGCAAAGTGGGTATTGCGCTGGTGGCCACCAACCGCATCAACACGCCCGAGGTGGCCGAGCAAATTTTGGCCGATGGCATGGCCGATATGGTGTCCATGGCCAGGCCTTTTTTGGCCGATGCCGACTTTGTGCGCAAAGCCGCCCAAGGCCGGGCGGACGAGATCAACACCTGCATTGGCTGCAACCAAGCCTGTTTGGACCACACTTTTGGCGGAAAGATTACCTCTTGCCTGGTCAACCCCCGCGCCTGCCACGAAACCCTGATGGTCGAAACCCCGGCCCCGGTGCGCGAGCGCATTGCGGTAGTGGGGGCGGGCCCTGCCGGGCTGGCGTTTGCCACCACGGCGGCGCGGCGCGGCCTGGACGTTACGCTGTTCGATGCGGCTAATGAGATTGGCGGGCAGTTCAACATCGCCAAGCAAGTGCCGGGCAAAGAAGAGTTCTTTGAGACCCTGCGCTACTTTGGCAAACAAATCAGTTTGACAGGCGTCACCCTGCGCCTGGGCCAGCGCGTGAGCGCGCAAGACTTGCTGGGCGCTGGATTCATGCAAGTGGTGCTGGCCACCGGCGTAACGCCGCGCACGCCCGCCATCGAGGGCATAGACCACCCATCGGTACGCAGCTACCTGGACGTGCTGCGCGACAAATGCGCGGTCGGGCAGCGCGTAGCGCTGATCGGCGCGGGCGGCATTGGCTTTGACACAGCCGAGTTTTTGCTGCACGAGGGCAGCAGTTCCAGCCTTGATGCGGACCAGTTTTTCAAAGAATGGGGCGTGGACCGCAGCTACGCTAACGCCGGGGGTTTGCAAGCGGCGCACATCGCCCCCAGCCCGCGCAAGATCTACCTCTTGCAGCGTAAGAAAAGCAAAGTGGGCGAGGGCCTAGGCAAAACCACCGGCTGGATACACCGCACCTCGCTCAAAAACCGCGAGGTGGAAATGATGAATTTGGTCAGCTACCAGCGCATAGACGATGATGGGCTGCACATGGTGGTCGGCGACAAGCCTATGACATTGCAAGTGGACACCATCGTCATCTGCGCCGGGCAGGAGCCGCAGCGCGAACTCCAAGCAGACTTATTAGCGGCGGGCGCACAGGTGCACCTGATTGGCGGCGCCGATGAGGCCGCCGAACTGGACGCCAAGCGCGCCATCTTGCAAGGCACGCAACTGGCGCTGCAATGGGGCGCACCCGTCAGCCCCGCCAAGGGCGCGCCGGTGAGCGCTCCCACACCAGCTCCAGCCGCCACGCAGGCGGTCTGAGCGGTTTACCCGATACGTCCAAGAGCAATGCCTACACCCCACGATCAACCCGCAGACGTCTTGGTGCTACAGCACCTGCCTGATGACGGCCCCGGCTACCTGGGCCAGTGGCTGCAGGCCCAAGGAATCAGCTGGCATGTGTTCTGCGCCGACGTGGGTGAGACTTACCCCGCATCGGTCAGCACCTACAAAGCCTTGGCGGTGCTGGGTGGCGAGTGGAGCGCCAATGATGACCGCCCTTCCCTGCGCCACGCCCAAGCGCTGATGCGCGAGGCGGACGCGCTGGGCGTACCCATCGTCGGCCACTGCTTGGGCGGGCAATTGATGGCCCGCGCTTTTGGCGGCACCGTGGAGCGTGCCGCGCAGCCGGAGATTGGCTGGATGCCCCTACTCACTACCAGCAGCGCTGCTGCGCGTTACTGGTTTGGCGCGAACGGCGCACCGAGTGGGTCTGGTGCTGCGCCAAGAACAGGCGCTGACCCTAGGTCCGAAAACGCAGGCAAGGACAGCCACGTCCACACCCTCTACCAATGGCACCGCGACAGCTTTGTCACGCTGCCGCGAGGTGCGGAGTTGATCGCGTCCTCCCCCGCCTGCGCGCACCAAGCATTTGCTCTGGGCCCGCACCTAGGCATGCAGTTTCATATCGAAATCACCGCCGAAAAAATCGGTCTTTGGATGGCCGAGCCGGGTGCATCCTTCCCCCGCATCCTGGAGCGATGGCCGAACAGCGTGCAAAGCCTGGAGGCTATGGCTGTGGCCAGCGAAGTCCACTTGGCCAACAGCCACGCGCTGGCCGAGCAGATTTATGGGGCTTGGCGGGGACGGTGGCGAGGATAGATGGGCAGAATGTACGCTCCAAAACGTCGAAAAGGGCCGACAGGCCCTTTTGAACATCACTGACTGGCGGAGAAGGCGGGATTCGAACCCGCGGAGGGTTTTACCCCTCGCACGCTTTCCAGGCGTGTGACTTAAACCGCTCATCCACCTCTCCGGAACTGCGGAGTTTAACCCGAGTCCGCAGCCCTGCCCGCCGCGCGTTGTCGCACATCGTGGTTGACGAGGGTAAAGCCGCGTTGTTTATAGCTTTTCCAGCGTTGGCGCGCGTCTTCGATAGCTGGTTCCTCGCTTGACACGAGCTCAATCACACGCTCGCGGGTATGCGGGTCCTCGGGTAACTGGCCTGTCATGTTGATGAGCACGGCCAGTCTGGCTAGATCCCTGGGAACATGCTCGGTCAACAAGACCGGGCTACGCGCCGCCACATCCTGTGGGCCGTCGGACATGGCATGAGGGATAAAACCAGCAGCCTCATCAGCCCACAATGCCGCATCCATGCGCCGCAGCATGGCAGCATCGCCCAGAATGAGCGCTTGCGCGCCGCTAGCAAGCACTTTGCGCACCAGGCGGCAGCAATAAGCCACCCGGTCCTCGATGCCGATATGAAAAGCGACTTGCGTCACTTGGCTTGCGCGGGCCCCAGCAGGTACTCCACCAGCAGGCCCACTGGCCGGCCGGTGGCGCCTTTTTGCGCACCGCTCTTCCAGGCGCTGCCCGCAATGTCCAAATGCGCCCAGGGAAACTTTTCGGCAAAGCGTTGCAAAAACTTCGCCGCCGTCACCGCACCAGCAGCGCGTCCGGCGATATTGGCGACATCGGCGAAATTGGTTTTCAGGCCTTCGGCATAGTCTTCATCCAAAGGCATGCGCCAGCACAAGTCTTGCGCCCGGTCACCGGCGCTGGCCAAGGCCTGGGCCAGGTCTTCATGGTCCGAAAACATGCCGGTGCGCACCGCGCCCAGGGCAACCACACAAGCGCCAGTCAGGGTCGCGATATCCACCACCGACGTGGGCTTGAAGCGCTCGGCGTAGGTCAGCGCGTCGCACAAAATCAGTCGGCCTTCGGCGTCGGTGTTCAGGATTTCAATGGTTTGGCCGCTCATGCTGGTCACCACGTCCCCGGGCTTGACGGCTTTGCCGTTGATCAGGTTCTCGCAGGACGGGATCAAGCCCACCACGTTGATGGCCGGTTTGATCAGCGATAAGGACTTGAAAGTGCCCAACACACTCGCTGCGCCGCACATATCGAACTTCATCTCGTCCATTTCGGACGCGGGCTTGATCGAGATGCCGCCACTGTCAAAGGTAATACCTTTGCCCACAATCACCGCCGGGGCTTTGGCTTTGGCCGCGCCCTCGTAGCGCAGCACGATAAAGCG
>CAMBFO010000048.1 GCA_945865675.1 Comamonas sp. lk | reverse complement strand
TGCCGCTTTGCCGATGTATTCGTGTTTGTCGAGTTTGACAAAGCGATCCAGTCCCGCTTCGAAGGGGCCGTAGATGGGGCGGAACTCGCGGAACCAGGTACCGAAGTTTTTCTCCAGACGCAGGCACAAAAGCGCGCGCATGCCGAAGTTTTGGATGCCTAGGTCGGCGCCCGCGACCATGATGCTTTCGTACAAGCGGCGTTGGTATTCGGGCGCCACCCAAATTTCGTAGCCCAGGTCACCGGTGTAAGTGACGCGGTTGATCTTGGCCTGCACGGTGGCAATTTCCATTTCGCGGTAGTCCATGAACTTGAAGGCTTCGTTGGACACGTCTTCGTCGGTCAGGCGTTGCAACAACTCGCGCGACTTCGGGCCGGCAATCGACAAGCCAATTAGCTTCATGCCGTAGGGCGTGATGTGCACCGATCCGTCTTTTGGCAATGTCTGCTCAAACCAGCGCATATGGTAGACCTGCGCCTGGCTGGAGCCCCACATCATGAAGCGTTGTTCGTCTGCTTTGGCGATGGTGAAGTCGCCAATGATTTTCCCCTGGTGGTTAAGCATGGGGCAAAGTTGCAAACGCCCCTTCTTGGGCAAAGTGTTGGTCATCAGGCCTTGCAGCCATGCCTGGGCGCCAGCGCCAGTGATTTCGTATTTAGCGAAATTCGCCACTTCCGTCACACCCACCGCTTCACGCACCGCTTTGCACTCGGCTTTGATGGGTTCAAAATCGTTGGAGCGGTGGAAGGACACGATGTCTTTGGCCTCGGTGCCTTTGGGGGCAAACCACAGTGGCGTTTCCATACCCCAAGAGTCGCCCATCACCGCGCCTTGTGCGATGAATGTGTCGTACAAGGGCGTGGTTTGCAGCGGACGGCCTGCCGGCAGTTCCTCATTGGGGAAGCGGATGCGAAAACGGCGCGAATAGTTTTCGCGTACTTTGGCGTTGGTATAGGTGCGCGTGGCCCAATCGCCGTAGCGCGCTACGTCCATGCCCCAAATGTCAAAACCTGGGTCGCCATCGACCATCCAGTTGGACAGCGCCAGGCCCACACCGCCGCCTTGGCTAAAGCCTGCCATCACGCCGCATGCGCTCCAAAAGTTGGTGCGGCCCTGCACCGGACCGACCAGCGGGTTGCCGTCGGGCGCGAAAGTGAAAGGCCCGTTGATCACGCGCTTAATGCCCGCATGCTCCAAAGTGGGGAAATGCTTGAAGGCGATTTCCAGCGAGGGCGCTATGCGGTCCAAGTCCGGCTGCAGCAGCTCCTGGCCAAAGCTCCAGGGCGTGGTCTTGGTAGACCAGGGCTTGCCTGCTTGCTCGTAGACGCCCAGCACCATGCCTTTGCCTTCCTGGCGCAAATAGCTCTCGGCGCCGAAGTCGATGACGTGGCCGATCTCTTTGCCCGCGCTCTTATTAAAGGCTTCGACTTCGGGGATGTCATCGGTCACCAAGTACATATGCTCCATGGCCAGTACCGGCAGTTCGATGCCGACCATGCGGCCCACTTCGCGTGCCCACAAGCCGCCGGCGTTGACCACATGTTCGCACTCAACCACGCCTTTGTTGGTGATGACGCGCCAGGTGCCGTCAGGCTTTTGTTCCAGGCTTTCCACCTTGGTTTGCACTTCGATGGTGGCGCCTCCCAGGCGCGCCGCTTTGGCGTAGGCATAGGTCGTACCGCTGGGATCGAGGTGCCCTTCGTTAGGATCTAGCAGCGCGCCCAGAAAATACTTTTCTTCGATGAAGGGGAAGTAGGTAAGTGCTTCTTTGATGGAGATGATTTCGGTCTCCATACCCAGGTATCGGCCACGCGCCACCGTCATCTTCAAAAACTCCATGCGCTCGGGCGTATCGGCCAGCATGATGCCGGGCGATTTGTGCAGGCCGCAAGACTGGCCCGAGATGCGTTCCAGCTCTTCATACAGGCTAACCGTATAGCTCTGTAGCATGGCCACATTGGGGTCGCCGTTGAGGGTGTGAAAGCCCCCAGCGGCATGCCAGGTGGAGCCCGAAGTCAGCTGGTCGCGCTCCAGCAGCATCACATCGCTCCAGCCTTTTTTAGTCAGGTGGTAAAGCACCGAACACCCGACCACACCGCCACCGATGATGACTACCCGTGCTGTTGTTTTCATATCTGCAAAATCCTTTTCCTAGGGAAAAACAAAAAATCAAAAATCAGTAGGTGCGCCGCCCTGGGACTTGCGTAGACTGACAAAAGCATCGAGCTCTTCTTCGATGGCCGCGTCCATAGGCGGGCGCTCGTAGGCTTCTAGTTCTTTTTGCCAAACGGCGTTGGCTTTTTGGTACGCGGTGGGGCGGCCCCCTTGGTCCCAAGATTCGTAGTTGCGCCAATCCGAAATAATCGGCGAATAAAACGCCGTCTCAAAACGCTCTAGCGTATGCGCTGTGCCGAAGTAATGGCCGCCGGGGCCAACGTCGCGTATGGCATCTAGCGCCAACCCGGCGGGGCTGACATCCAGGGGCGTGAGGAACTCGGCAACCATTTGCAAGAGATCGCAGTCAAGGATAAATTTTTCAAACGAGGCGGTCAGGCCGCCTTCCATCCAGCCGGCGCTGTGCATGATGAAGTTGCCGCCAGCTTGGGTGAGTGCCCACAAAGAAAACACCGATTCATAGGCCGCTTGTGCGTCCACGGTGTTGGCCGCGTTCACATTAGAGGTGCGGTAGGGGATACCGTACTTGCGGCACAGTTGCCCGCCTACTAGTACGGCTTTCATGTACTCGGGCGTGCCAAAAGCGGGCGCGCCACTCTTCATGTCGACATTGGAGGTAAAGCCACCATAGACCACCGGTGCGCCAGGGCGCACCAATTGGGTCAGGGCAATTCCGGCCAGCGCCTCGGCGTTTTGCTGCGCCAGCGCACCGGCAATCGTTACCGGCGCCATCGCCCCGGCCAGGGTGAAAGGCGTGAGCATGATGATCTGGTTGCGCGAGGACATTTCCAAAATACCTTGCAGCATGGGCGTGTCCAGCCGCAGCGGAGAGGAACTGTTGATGATGGAAAACAGCGAAGGTTCGCGCTCGAGTTGTTCATTGCTGATGCCACGCACGATGCGCACTATTTCCAGCGCATCTTGGTTGCGCTCTTTGCCCAGCGAATAGGCATGAAAAGCTTTGTCGGTAAGCTTGGCCATATCGGACAAACAGTCCAGATGGCGCACCGAGGCATGCAAGTCCACCGGCTCGACCGGATAGCCGCCTGTGCAATGGATGATGTCATAGCGCTGCGCCAGTTTCACCAGGTTGCGAAAATCCTGCTGGTTGCCGGCGCGCCGCCCGCCTTGCATGTCCGAGCAGTTGGGCGGGCTGGCTACTTGGGCAAAGGCCAGGTTCTTGCCGCCGATGCGGATATTGCGCTCAGGATTACGCGCATGCAGCGTGAATTCCGAGGGGCAA
Source organism: Comamonas sp. lk (assembly GCA_945865675.1). GTDB lineage: Bacteria > Pseudomonadota > Gammaproteobacteria > Burkholderiales > Burkholderiaceae_C > Allorhodoferax. The sequence continues at coordinate 15,758 of CAMBFO010000048.1, read as the reverse complement.
GTTTTTATGGTCTCCAAAATCAGATGGCGATCAAAGCGTACGCGCTCGGAGCCTTCGCGCACATCGGCGCCGGCTTTTTTCAAAATCGCGCGCGCACCGGGGTGCATGAAGTCCATGCCCATTTCTTCCAAAATGGTGAGTGAGGCGTTATGGATGGCTTCCAACTCGTCTTCTGACACCATGGGCGTAGGTGGCAGGCGGTGCTTGAGCTGGCGGTATTTGGTGGTGGGGGGTGCAACGCGGACGGTGCCGCTGCCACGCCCCGCGCGACGTCGTGCCGGCGAACTGGGCGCTGTTGCTTCTTCTGTCATGTGGGGTGTCTCCGCGTAAAACCGATGCAGGAATGTGCGTTCACTGGCCGTAACGCGATACCCTTTGGGCGGCGACCAAACCAGTAACGCAATTCTATGCAGTTCACCCCGTGCAAACCGTTTGCGCCGCCCTGTGTGCAAGTGCTGCATGCCGCAGGTTCACGCCTTTAGCATGCCTTTGCCATAGCCGTCGCGTCGCTTTCCTGCCGCTGGCGCTTAGAGGGAAAATGCCTTGTATTTGCCTCTGTTCAGGTGGTGCGCAGAATCGATTCTTGCCGCGATGGGGTCATTGGGAGGCGCAATTTTATAAATTGCCCAATGGCAGCGCGTCCACAATGCGCCCACTTTGCCAATCCAATTTCTGCCGGAGTGCCCCTATGACAGACGAGGATAAATTCGAAGCGCGCGCCCAGCGCATGCTCACCCGTTGGGCCGGCCAGCGCATGCCGGTCAGCCGCCGCGAAACCGCCGAGGGCGAAGTGCTGCGCCATGCGCCACCTGCCGTGGGTGCGCTCGATGCTTCGCTGCAGGTCTATCACGAACCGGCCAAGGCTTTGCCGGTGTTGACCACCTGCGACGTGCTGGTGGTGGGCGCCGGGCCGGCGGGGATATCGGCGGCCTTGGCGGCGCGCCGCGCCGGGGCCGATACGGTGTTGTTGGAGCGCTTTGGCTGCCTGGGTGGTGTGATCACCACCGTGGGCATGGAAACCTTGGCCTGGTACCGCTACGAAGGTACGGTGGAAGGCGAGGGCATTGGCATCGAGATGGAACGCATTGCCGCGCAAATGGGGGGTGCGATTAAATGGCCGTACAACGACAGCCAGTGCCTGGATGCAGATTTTTTCAAGGTGGTGGCCGACCGCCTGATTACGCAAGCCGGGGTGCGGCCTATCCTGCACTGCATGGCGGTGGATGTCATTTTTGAAGAAGACGGCAAGCGCTTGCGCGGCATTGTTACCGAGAGTAAATCGGGCCGCCAGGTAGTGCTGGCCAAGCGTATCGTGGATTGCTCGGGCGATGCGGATATCGCCCATCTGGCCGGCGCTAGCTACCGCAAAACGCCTAAGGACAAGATGCTGGGCATGACCACGGTGTTTAACGCCTCAGGGGTGGATACGCAGTCGTTTTTGGACTACACCGAAAGCCAGCCCGCCACCTATGCCGACTGGAGCCGCACTTGGGCGCAGGAGACCAGCGGAAAAGAGGACACGCTGCGCAGCCCGTACTTGGATAAAGAATTTGATACCGCCCGCGAGCTCGGGGTCATCCCGGCCGATAGCACCAATATCGGCGGTTCCTGGTCCGCCTTGACGCCGGCCGGTGAGGCTACCAATTTGAATCTGGCGCATATGTACGGCTTTGACCCGACCGATGTGATGGACCTGACGCGTGCCGAAATGCAGGGCCGCCAGGATGCGCTGCATGCTTTGGTGGCGCTCAAAAAAGTGGTGCCGGGCTTTGAAAACGCCAAGCTACGCAACTTTGGCATGACCTTGGGTGTACGCGATTCGCGCAAGATTATTGGCCGCTACAACTTATGCAGCCAGGACGTGCGCAGCCAGGCCAAGTTTGCCGACAGCATCGGTATTTTTCCGGAGTTTATCGACGGCTACAACATTCTTATTTTGCCCACGACCGGGCGTTATTTCGAGGTGCCTTACGGTTGCATGGTGCCTCTGGAAGTGGACAACCTCCTGGTTGCCGGGCGCTGTGTGGCCGGGGATATGGTCTCGCATGCCGCTATGCGCAATATGATGGCCTGCACCGTGACGGGACAGGGTGCGGGCGTGGCCGCTGCGGTGTCGATCCAACAGGACAAAAGTACTGCGCAGGTAGATATACAGGGTGTGCAGGCAGAACTGCAGCGCCAGGGCGTTCGCATGCATTAAGGCGGTGAACGATGCGCCGTAGGGGCGAAAAAAAGCCGGTGTGAACCGGCTCTTTTGTATGCAAGCAAGGTGCGAATTACTTCGCACCGAGTTCATCACGAAAGGTGCTTGCCAATCAGGCCCGCCATTTCGAACATCGTGACTTGCGCTTTGCCAAACACTTCTTTGAGTTTGGCGTCTGCATTGATGTTACGCTTGTTGGTCGCGTCTTGCAGTTTGTGTTTCTTGATGTAAACCCACAGCTGCTTGACAACTTCGGTACGTGCCAGGGGCTTGGCGCCCACCACGGCAGCCAATGCGGCGCTGGGGGTCAGGGGTTTCATGAATGCGGCGTTCACAGCGCGCTTTTTGGCCGGAGCCGCTTTCTTTGCGGCTGGAGCGGATTTTGTAATTGCCTTTTTTGCGGGAGCCGCTTTTTTTGCGGGCGCTGTTTTTGCAGTTGCCATTGTGAGGTGGTCCTTCAGGGGGTTAGTTGATTGCCAACGATAAACTTTACGTCCGGCAGGCGGATGCTACTGGAGAAATTGGCGCTTTCCAAGAGGGGGAAACGAAATTTTTGCAGCAGAGCACTTTATTTCGCCTTACTTGCAAATTACACCCAGCCTCTTTTTGAGCCTGTCAAAGCGAGAACTTTATGACCAAACCCATTCTCACCGCCGACCTGTGCGACGGTTTCATGCGCCGGGCGCAGACGGATTTTGCAGTTTTGCCGCCGGTATTCACACACTTTGGAGGCCGCAAAGCTTTCAGCGGACCGGTGCGTACGGTGAAGTGTTTTGAGGACAATTCCATGGTCATGGAGGCGATCGGGGAACGCGGTTGGGTCGATACCGCGCTGGGCCGCGTGGCGCAGGTTTTGGTCGTCGATGGCGGCGCGTCGATGCGTCGGGCGCTGGTAGGGGGCAATATTGCTGTGCTGGCCGCGCGCAATGGCTGGGCCGGTGTGCTGGTCGATGGGTGCGTGCGCGATGTGCATGAACTGGCGGCCTGCGAGCTAGGCATTTGCGCTTTGGCGCTCATGCCTTTGCCCACTGAAAAACGCCAGACCGGGCAGCGTGATGTTGCGGTGCAAGTGCAGGGCGTGCGCATCACACCGGGGCAATGGCTGTATGCCGATGAAGACGGTATCGTGGTCTGTAATCAGGCCTGGTCCGATTAATGCATCCTGCGCTCGGGCAGGGTCGCCAAAAGTAGGCTAATCAAGGCCAGCCCAAATGCGATGGCCTGCACCTGCGTAAATTGTTCGCCAAAGCCAAGGATGCCAATGGCTGCGGTGGCTACCGGCAGCATCACGGTAAAGACGCCGGCTTGGGTTGCTGGGATAGTTTTGAGTCCCGTCATCCATAACCATACGACCCACACGCTAGCGGCCAGCGCATAAAAAACAAGCAGCAGCCACCATTGAACCTGTACCGCACCAAAGTCAAAATGCCAAGCCAGATAGAGGCCCGCTGGCGTGCAGAGTGCAAAACCATTGAGGTTAATGAGCGCCGCAATGCGCTTAGGACTGACGGTAGCTGAAAGGCGTTTACCGATAACCACGTAGGCAGCTTCACACAACACAGCACCAAACAATAAAAGGTTTCCCCACAGGGCCTGCGGATAGTGCGTGGGGGCTTGCGCCAGTCCCTGGGTTGTCGCGGCGGGCGCTGAACGGGCCAAGGCCAGCAGCGCGATCCCCAGCACCGCCAGCGCGACGGCGGCCCAAATCCGCCAACCAATGCGTTCTTTGAGGAAATACCAGCCCATCAGCGCCGAGGCCGCAGGAATGGCGGACAGGATGACGCCAGCTGACAGCGTGCTCGTCATGCTCACGCCAAACAACATACAAATCGAAAACATGAAATTGCCCAGGAAGGACTCCAAGAATATAAAGCCCCAGGTGCGGCGGTCCAGGGAAGCTTCTTCAGCCGGCTTTTTCAGCCAAGCCAGCATGGCGATGGCGGCAATTCCAAAGCGCAGCCAAGCCAACAAAAACACCGGCAGGATGGCCACCAGTGGCTTGGACAGGGCCACATAGCTGCCGACCAGCGTCATGCTCAGTGCCAGGCAGGCGTAGGCCAGGGGTTTTTGGAATCGGTGGGTCACGCGGTGAGTCAGGCGGGTGTCAAGGGCAAGGGTTGCAAGCGGGGCTAGCCACGAGCCCGCTGAGCCCAAGGCGGTTACCATGCAGAGTCTGGGAGGTTAACCGATGAGCACGGCGAAGTTTGCATACGCGAGCAATACCAATTTTTTCCTGGCCAGTGAGGCACTCACTGAGCAGCCCTTTGCGGTGGTGGGTGTCCCCTTTGATGGTGCGGTGACCAACCGACCCGGCGCCCGCTTTGGCCCGCAAGAAATTCGCCGTGCCAGCCTGATGCTGTGCGACGGTATCCATCCGCATTTCGATGTTTCGCCCTTGGGCATGCTGGGCGACGCTGGCGATATGTCGCTGCCCAATGCCACCTCATTGGTCGAAGTGCGCCGCTGCATTGAAGCGCAGGCGGCGCCCCTTCTTGCCAAGCACCATTGCATTTTTTTGGGTGGCGACCATTCGGTGACCTTGCCGCTGTTGCGCGCGGCCAAAGCGCGATTTGGGGCATTGGCCCTGGTGCATTTCGATGCCCATTGCGACACTTGGAGCGACCATTTCGGCGAGCCTTCGGGCCACGGTACCTGGACCTACGAAGCCATCCAGGAAGGCTTGGTGAGTCCGCGCCATACGGTACAAATCGGCTTGCGTTCCTCCGGTGCGCGCGCTGCGCGTCAGTATGTGGCAGACCAGGGTGGGCTGATCTTCACCGCCCGCCAAATGCGCGGGCTGGACGGCCCCGCGCTGAACCCCTTGATCACCCAAGTGCGCGAGCGCCTGGGTACCATGCCGGTGTACCTGACACTGGATATTGATTGCCTGGACCCGGCGTTTGCCCCGGGTACCGGAACCCCAGAGCCTGGCGGTTTGACCAGCAGCCAATTGATGACCTGGCTGGAAGCGCTGGTCACGCTGCAATGCGTGGCCATGGATTGCGTCGAGGTTGCTCCGGCCTATGACCACACCGAACTGACCAGCCATGCGGCGGCCACCATGGTCTGGACCTATTTGTCCGGGCAAGTGACTAAGCGCCTGGCCGCGGGCTGACTCCGCGCTTTTTCCATCGCAAGCGAAAACAAGTGGTTTTTATGGGCTCACTGCTGCAATCAGACACGCAACTCAATCGGCAAAGTTATTACGAAGCCAGCGTGACCCGGCCTGCGCCGCTGGCGCCCTTGTCGGGCGAGCTGCGTACCGATGTGGTGGTAGTAGGCGCCGGGTTTGCTGGTTTGTCGGCAGCAATTGAGTTGGCGCAGCGTGGCTTTAAGGTGGCAGTGTTGGAGGCCGACCGGGTATGCAGCGGGGCTTCGGGGCGTAACGGTGGCCAGGTCATCGTGGGCTATGCAAGCGGGCAATCGGAGTTGGAGCAGCAGTTGGGCATGCAGGTGGCGCGCCAGATGTGGGATATGTCACTAGAGGCCATTGACCTGATGGATGCGCGCATTGCCCAATGGGGCATAGCTTGCGAGCGTAAAAATGGCTATTTGTATGTGGCCGACAGCCCGCGCCAAGCGCGTGCGCTAGATGCCGAAATGGACCTTATGGACAAGGCCTACGGCCTGCCCACTGCGCGTGCCTACGGCGCGCAGGTGCGCGCCATGATTGACAGCCCGCGCTACCTGGCTTGCGCCTATGAAAACCGCTCCGGCCATGTGCATCCCTTGCAATATGGATTGGGCCTGGCCCGTGCCGCGCTGGCGCTGGGCGTCCAGATCTACGAAAAAACCGCCGCGCTGACCCTGGACCAAGGCGCTGGGGTGGTGCTGCGCACCGCTTGTGGCCATGTCCGGGCGCGTTACGCCTTGCTGGCGGGCAATTGCACTTTGCCCGCCTTCGGGCCGCAACTGGCGCCCTCGATTGCGGCGCGCATCATGCCGGTTGGCACCTATATCGTGGCTACTAAGCCCCTGGACCCAGCCCTGGTGCGGACGCTCATACCCAGCGGCGCGGCGGCCTGTGACAATAATGTGGTACTGGACTATTTCCGCTTCAGCCAGGACGCTCGCCTGCTGTTTGGCGGGCGCGTCAGTTATTCCAGCCGCACGCCGTCAGGTTTGCAACAGCGCATGGCGACGCGCCTGGCCACGGTGTTTCCGCAGTTGCGCAATGCGCCGATTGAATTTACCTGGGGCGGGTTTGTCGATATCAGCATGAACCGCGCGCCGGATTTCGGGCGGCTAGGTGAAAACGTGTATTACCTGCAAGGCTTTAGCGGCCACGGCGTGGCGCTCAGCGGGCTGGCCGGCCACCTGGTGGCCCAGGCCATAGCCGGTGAAGTCTCACGCTTTGAACTGTTTTCGCGGCTGAAACACCGGGACTTCCCCGGCGGTGCCCTGTTGCGCACCCCCAGTCTGGTGTTAGGCATGCTCTACCATCGATTGCGTAGTTTTTTTTAGCGATTGCGAGTGCGTGCACAATGGGGGCTAAACGAAGTACCCAACTTCTCGGGAGTCGCCGGTCCGGGCCGGCACCTATAAATACAGATTATGAACACATCAAAAAACATGTCTTTTAACGACCTGGAGCAGTGGCTCAACGAACGCCGCGTGACCGAGGTCGAATGCCTGGTGCCGGACTTAACTGGCGTGGCGCGCGGAAAAATTTTGCCGCGCGCCAAATTCACCGAAGACCGAGGCATGCGCCTGCCCCAGGCCATAGTCGCCATGGGCGTTACAGGTGAATTTCCCGAAAGTGGGCCTTACTACGACGTGATAGAGCCAACGGACCGGGATATGCAGTTGCGCCCCGACCCGTCTACCGTGCGCATCGTGCCCTGGGCGACCGACCCGACGGCGCAGGTGATCCATGACTGCTTTGATCACCAGGGCAAGTTGGTGCCTTTTGCCCCGCGCAGTGTGTTGCGCAAAGTCTGTGATTTGTTTGCCGCCGAAGGGCTCAAGCCCATTGTGGCGCCGGAGCTAGAGTTTTACCTGACCGCGCGTAACACCGACCCCAATACCTTGCTCAAAGCACCCATAGGCCGCAGCGGTCGCGCCGAGACTTCGCGCCAGGCCTATAGCATCGACGCGGTCAATGAGTTCGATCCGCTGTTTGAAGAAATTTACGACTATTGCGAGAAGATGGAACTCAACGTGGACACCTTGATCCACGAAGTCGGTGCCGGGCAAATGGAAATTAATTTTTTCCACAACGAACCACTGGGCCTGGCCGACGAGGTTTTTTTCTTCAAGCGCACTGTGCGCGAAGCGGCTTTGCGCCACGACATGTACGCTACCTTCATGGCCAAGCCCATTGCCGGTGAGCCGGGCAGCGCCATGCATGTGCACCAGAGTCTGGTCGATATGCAGACTGGTAAAAACGTTTTCAGTAAAGAGGACGGTAGCGCCTCGGAAATGTTTATGCACTACATCGGCGGTCTGCAGCGCTATATACCGGCGGCCATGGCCTTGGTGGCACCCTATGTGAACAGTTACCGCCGTTTAACCCGCCATTCGGCAGCGCCTATCAATATCGAATGGGGTCATGACAACCGCTCAGTGGGCATACGCTCACCCATCTCCGAGCCATCGGCACGCCGAGTCGAAAACCGGGTGATCGGCTCGGACGCCAATCCCTATGTCGCCATGGCGATGACCCTGGCTTGCGGCTATCTGGGCATCAAGAACAAGATTGCTCCCAAGCCCGAAATGAAGGGCGACGCCTACTTGTCGCCCTACGCGTTGCCGCGTAGCCTGGGCGAGGCACTGGACTGGTTGCGCCGCGAGTCGGACTTGCATGAGGTGCTGGGCAAAGAGTTCATCACCGTGTACTCCGAAATCAAAGAGCTTGAATTCGAAGAGTTCATGAAGGTCATTTCCCCCTGGGAGCGCGAACATTTGCTTTTACATGTCTAGCCCGCCGCCCGCCCCTAGGTCGCTGCTGGATGTTTGATTCTGATCCAACTTTGCCTCGATACATTTTATGAATTCACTTGTCGATACCAGCTACATCCAAGCGCTAGACAGCGCGCATTTTTTGCATCCTTTTACCGATTTCAAAGCGCTCAACGCGCAAGGCGCTCGGGTGATGACAGAGGCCAAAGACATTTATGTCTGGGACTCTGAAGGCAATCGCGTCTTGGACGCCATGAGCGGTTTGTGGTGCGTTAACGTCGGCTATGGCCGCAAAGCATTGGCCGATGCAGCACATGCGCAAATGCTCAAGCTGCCTTACTACAACAGTTTTTTCCAGACCACCAATGTGCCGGCGGCTACCCTGGCGGCGCGCCTGGCCTCGCTGGCGCCCACGGTGGGAGGGCGCAGTTTTGCGCATGTTTTCTTTTCGTCTAGCGGCAGCGAGAGCAATGACTCCAATGTGCGCATGGTGCGCCGCTACTGGGATTTGCTGGGCCAGCCCGAGCGCAAGATCATCATCAGCCGCACCAACGCCTACCACGGCAGCACCATGGCCGGCGCGTCCTTGGGCGGCATGAGCGGCATGCATGCGCAAGGCGATTTACCCATCCCCAATATCGTCCATATCGGTCAACCCTATTTTTTCGAAAACGGGCAACCAGGTGAGTCCGCACATGATTTCGGTATCCGAGCGGCCGGCTGGCTAGAGGAGCGCATTCTGGCCCTGGGCGCCCACAAGGTCGCGGCTTTTATCGCCGAACCGGTGCAGGGCGCCGGCGGCGTGATCATACCGCCAACTACTTACTGGCCCGAGATCCAGCGCATCGTGGACAAATATGGCATCTTGCTGATTAGCGATGAGGTGATCTGTGCCTTTGGTCGCCTGGGCCACTGGTTTGCGTACGAAAAATTTGGCTACCGGCCCGACCTAATTACCTTTGCCAAAGCGGTGACCAGCGGCTACATCCCGCTGGGCGGCGTGATGGTGGGCGACCGCGTGGCCAAGGTCTTGATAGAGCAGGGTGGCGAGTTCAACCACGGCTATACCTACAGCGGCCACCCGGTGGCCTGCGCGGTGGCGCTGGCTAACCTGGATATTTTGGAAAGCGAAAACCTGGTCGGCCGGGTGCGTGACGATAGTGGCCCCTACTTGGCGGCGCAGTTTGCGACGCTGCTCGATCACCCCTTGGTGGGGCAGGCCGAAACCTGCGGCCTGATGGCCGGTTTGGTGCTGGTCAAGGACAAGGCTTCCAACACCCTGTTTCCCGCAGATCTTTCGGTGGGCATGGTGTGCCGAGGGCATTGCTTTGCCAATGGCCTGATCATGCGCGCCGTGGGCGACCGTATGATTATTGCGCCGCCCCTGACCATCACCCATGCACAAATCGACGAAATGATGGGTTTGATCCGTCTGGCCTTGGATAAAACCCTGGCCGATGCCCGGCGATCGGGCTGGCTGGAGGCAAACCTATAATTTCCCCTTCCCGCCGCTTCGCGCGTCGACCGCGTGAGGCCCCTCTTGTTTTTCAACGGCCCTTCATTGGAGGTTTTCTCGATGTCCAAATACGTTTTTAGCCTGACCCTGGTAGCGCTGCTACTTGCCGCTTGCGGTAAAAAAGAAGAAGCAGCGCCTGCACCTGCGCCTGCTGCCAGTGCCCCGGCGGAGGAAAAAGTCCTTAATATCTACAACTGGCCGGACTACATCCCCGAGGGCATGATTGCCGCTTTTGAAAAAGAGACTGGCATCAAAGTGAATTACGACACGTTTGAAACCAATGAGGCGCTCAATGGCAAGTTGGTGGCTGGCAACACCGGTTACGACATCGTGGTGCCCGGCACGTCGTTCAGCCCCGCCCAGGTGGAAGCCGGCTTCTTTCAACCGCTGGACCGCGCCAAGCTGAAAAACTATGGCAATCTGGATAGCGACATCATGGCGGCCCTGGTCAATGCAGACCCTGGCAACCAGTATCTGGTGCCCTGGGCCTGGGGCTTTACCACCGTGGGTATCAACCGCACCAAAGTGGAAAAAGCCTTAGGCAAAATGCCTATGCCCGAAAACGCTTGGGACCTGGCATTCAAGCCTGAATACACCTCTAAGCTCAAGTCCTGTGGCATCGCCTACCTGGATTCCCCCACTGAGATCCTTCCTCCGGCGCTGCACTACATCGGCAAAGACGCGTATTCCAATGACCCCGCGGACCACAAAGCTGCAGTGGACATGCTGGCCAAAGTGCGCAAAGACATTCGCATCTTTAGCTCCACCATGATCGACGACATCGCTGGCGGCAAAGCCTGCGTCGTGGTAGGTTGGTCGGGTGACGTCAATATCGCGGCCGGTCGCGCCAAGGAAAACGGTTCCAAAGACGTGATCGAAGCGCTGCTGCCAAGCACCGGTGGCCTGATCTTCTTTGACACTATGGCGATCACCAAAGACGCCAAGCACCCGGGCAATGCGCATGCCTTTATTGACTTCTACCTGCGTGCCGAAAGCGGTGCCCAAGTTTCCAACGAGTTGAGCTACCCCACGGGCAACAAAGCGGCGATGGAAAAAATGAACCCCGAAGTGGCCGGCAACAAAACCATCTTTATTGAGTCTGCGGTGGCCGCGAAAATGGTCAAACCCGGCAAGTTCACCAACGAAGGCCGTGAGGGCATGGCCAACGCATTTACCAGCTTCAAAAAAGGCAAGTAATTGGGCGCGCCTTAGGCAACAGGACTGTTCTATGCTTGGCGTGAACAGTCCTTTTTTATTGCCTGCGTCCTGACTGCTGCGCCATGCACTTTTTCACCAGCTTGCTCCAGGGTCTGCCCTCACCGGGTCGGCGCTTTGTTATTGGCGTGCCCATGGCATGGCTGCTGTTTTTTTTCCTGCTGCCTTTTCTGGTCTTGCTCTACATCAGCTTTGTGGACATGGGCAATGACATCCATCCCTTCAAGCCGCTGTGGGATGCGCAGGCCGGCGTACTGCACCTGAAGTACGAGAATTACAGCAGTATTTTTGCGAGCGCCGAGGGCGGTGGTCTGGTGCAGACGATTTATGTCGAGGCCTACCTACGCTCCTTGGCATATGCCTTGTGTACCGCCATCTTGTGCCTGTTGCTGGGCTACCCTTTTGCCTACGCCATAGCACGCTCTTCGCCAGCGGTGCGCCCGGCGCTGCTCATGATGGTGATGCTGCCGTTTTGGACCTCGTTTTTATTGCGGGTGTACGCCTGGAAGGGCATATTGGCTGACCAAGGTGTGCTTAACCGCCTGTTCATGGCACTGGGCTTGGTGCAAGAACCGGTGCAAATGCTGTACACCGATGTGTCCATGCTGGTGGGCATGACCTATGTCTATCTGCCCTTTATGGTCCTGCCTTTGTACGCGACCCTGGTCAAGTTGGATATGCGCTTGCTCGAGGCCGCGCACGACCTGGGCGCCTCGCCCTTCAAAGCGTTTTGGTTGGTGACCGTCCCCCTATCGCGTGCCGGCATCATCGCCGGTTTTGTGCTGGTGTTTATTCCTGCAGTGGGCGAGTTTGTGATCCCGTCGCTGCTGGGCGGGCCGGAAAATATCATGGTGGGCCGCGTAGTCTGGGACGAAATGTTCACCAGCAACAACTGGCCACGCGCCAGCGCCTTGGCGGTGAGCATGATCGCGCTCATAGTGGTGCCGCTGGCCTTGTATTACCGCTCGGCGGCGCAGTCAGCGCCCGGCAAAGCCTAGGAAGCACCATGTACCGTTTTGTTCAACATTACTTCGGGCGGGCCTGGATGGCCTTGGTATTCCTGTTCCTTTATTTGCCACTCTTGTTCATGGTGGTGTTCTCGTTTAACAGTAGCCGCCAGGACGCGGTATTTACTGGTTTTTCCCTGCGCTGGTACGAAGCCCTGGGCCGGGACAGCAAAATTGTGGAAGGCTTTTGGCTGTCCCTGCAGATTGCACTGGCCACTGGCGTTTTGTCGGCGGTGTTAGGTACGTTTGCCGCCTTCGTGCTGGTGCGCTACCAGCGCTTTATCGGGCGCACGGTGTTCTCGGGCATGGTGAACGCGCCTTTGGTGATGCCCGAGGTGGTCATCGGCCTGTCCCTGCTGCTGCTGATGGTAGGTATCCAAAACGTGTTTGGCTGGCCCGAGCGCGGCTTGCTCACCATCATTCTGGGCCACACGCTCTTGGGCATGGCCTACGCTATGGTGGTGGTCCAGTCGCGCCTCCTGGAGGTGGACCGCTCCATTGAAGAGGCCGCCATGGACCTAGGCGCACGTCCGGTACAGGTGTTTTTTCTGGTGACTTTGCCCAATATCGCCCAAGCCATCGTGGCCGGGTTTTTGTTGTCCTTTACCTTGTCTTTTGACGATGTGGTGATTTCCGAATTTCTGTCCGGCCCGGGCGTCAACACCTTGCCGCAAGTCATCTTCGGTTACGCCAGAAGAGGTATCAACCCGACGATTTACGCAGCGGCCACTTTACTGATCAGCGTCATCACCATGGCCGTCATCGCCTACAGTGTCTGGGTGGCGCGCCAGGCGCGCCGGCGTACGCAAGAGGCGCAGCAGAAGTTTTCTGACTTGTTGTAAGGGAGATGCTTGTGTATACATCTATAGCGTGCAGGAACAGTAGCGGGAGGCAGGCGTGGTACAGACCGAAGCACTAGCGCGCGCTGCCCAAGCGGCGCCGTTTTTACAAATTCAGCACATTGTCAAAAAATTTGATGATGTGTTTGCGGTAGATGATGTCAGCCTGGACATCGCACAGGGTGAGATTTTTGCTTTGCTGGGTTCCTCGGGCTGCGGCAAATCCACCTTGCTGCGTATGCTGGCCGGCTTTGAGCTGCCGACTTCTGGCCAGATACTGCTAGCCGGGCAGGATATCGTGGGCCTGGCGCCCTACGAGCGCCCCATCAATATGATGTTTCAGAGCTATGCGCTGTTTCCGCACCTGACGGTCTGGGACAACGTGGCCTTTGGCCTCAAGCGCGACGGCATGCCCAAAGGCCAGATCGAAGAGCGGGTCACGCAAATGCTGGATTTGGTGCAGCTCAAACCCTATGCCAAGCGCAAACCGCACCAGCTCTCGGGCGGCCAGCAGCAGCGCGTGGCGCTGGCGCGCAGCCTGGCCAAGCGCCCCAAGCTGCTTTTGCTGGACGAACCGCTTGGCGCTTTAGATGCCAAGCTGCGCCAGCGCACCCAACTGGAACTGGTGGACATCATCGAGCGCGTGGGGGTGACCTGTGTGATGGTGACGCATGACCAAGAAGAGGCTATGACCATGGCCACGCGTATCGGCGTTATGAGCGAGGGCAAGATTTTGCAAATCGGCAAGCCGGCCGAGATTTACGAAACCCCCAATTGCCTGTTTGTGGCCGACTTTATTGGCAGCGTCAATATCTTCAAAGGTACGGTGGAGGTCGATGAGGCCGACCACGTCATCATCGGCTCTGCCGATTGCAAACACTATGTCAGCCACGGCATCACAGGTACTCAAGGCATGGGGGTGCATGTGGCGGTGCGGCCGGAAAAAATGTCCATCCAAAGCGCACCGGTGAGCGACGCCCAACGCGAACTGGCGGCCGAAGTGGGCTTGAATCTGGCGCAAGGTGTTATTACCGAATTGGCCTATCTGGGCAGCCTGACCACCTACCACGTCAAACTAGCCAGCGGCCTGGTGGTCAAGGTGACGCATACCAACGACGCCCGTCATGGCAGTTCGTCCCTCACTTGGGGCGATGCGGTTTATGTGTGGTGGTCCGGCAGCGATCTGGTGGTGCTGACGCGCTAGGGCCAAGGGCAGCGCTCAAGACCGCAACGCTGCCGCCGCAGCCTCAGCCCTGCGCCACCGACCTTGTCGGATCGCTACACCACTCACTCCAACTGCCGGCAAAAAGGGCCGAACTTCCTAGCCCGGCAATTTGCATTGCCAGGATATTGGGGATAGCGGTCACGCCGCTGCCGCAGTGGTGCACCACGGTCTGTAGGCCGCGCGTCCCCAGTAAAGCAATAAATTCGGCGCGCAACTGCGCTGCCGGTTTGAATCTTCCGTCTGCCTCCAGGTTGAGTTGGAAAGGCCGGTTCAAGGCGCCGGGAATATGGCCGGCCACCGGGTCCAGCGGCTCGACGTCACCTCTAAAGCGCGGCGTCGCGCGCGCATCCACAATCGTTTGCGTGGCGCGCCCTAGCTGGTCCAGCACCTGCCCGGCCTGTACCAGGGTGACCAATGGTTCTCCCATGGCAAAGTTGCCCGATTGCGCCCCGCTCTGCGTTGGGGCAGCGCCGCTCTTGGTGGCGCCCCCTGCCGCCGTCCAAGCGTTCAGACCGCCGTCCAAGACCGCCACGGCGTCATGCCCCAACCACTTGAGCATCCACCACAAGCGCCCGCAAAAACTGGAGCCCTGGCGGTCATAGACGACGGCCTGCATGCCCTGCATAAACCCCGCATCGCACAGCCAGTGTGCGACTGTTTCGCGCGCAGGTAAAGGGTGGCGCCCCCCGCTTTGCGCACCGGTGCGCTGGCGGTCGCCTTTGGCGCTGAGCGTGCGATCCAGGTCGGCAAATACCGCGCCTGCTATATGGCTTTGCGCAAACATCTCGCCCCCGGCTTCACTGCGGCTCAGGTCGAAGCTGCAGTCAAACACCATCAGTGGCACTTTCGCGTTTTGCAGTTGCATCACTTGTTCGGCGGTAATCAGGGTGGTGTACATGGCGTAAACGGCAGGCGCCGTCGTGAAAATAGCGGGTTGAGGGTTGTGCAGTGTGGACTTTAGCGCAGGGCAAGCGGCAAGCCCTGCGCCTCAGTGTTCCTCTGCCGGCGTATCGGGTAGCGCACGCGCACGCAGCACGGTGGACAGGATGCCGCTGGCCAATATCACCGCAATGCCCGCCCAGCCCAGCGGGGCGATGTGGTCGCCAAACAGCAGCAGGCTGTACATGCTGGCAAACACAATCCCAAAGTACTGCATGCTGGCGACCACCAGCGTTGCGCCTTTGCGGTAGGCGCGCGTCATGCACCATTGGCCCAGGGCTGCCAGTACGCCTATGGGTATCAACCAGGCGGCCGCCTGCGGGCTGACCTCGCTCCAGGGCGTCATGTCGGTAAACAGCATGCCCACTGCGCCTACGAGTGCTGTACCCACTGAAAAATAGAACACGGTGCGCTCTTCGGGTTCGCCGGCTTTGCCCAGCGCCGTGACCTGCATATAGGCCAGTGCCGCGCCTATGCCCGAGAGCAGGCCGATCAGACCGGCGAACAATTGGTCATGGTCTATGGTGGGTCGCAATGTCATCACCACGCCGGCAAAGCCCAGCATCACCGTGCCCATCAGCGCGCCTTGCTTTTGGGCTTGTCCATAGAGCAGTGCCCCGCCCAGGATAAAGGCCGCCACCCAGACACCGCTCATATAGTTCAGGGTCATGGCGGTGGCCAGTGGCAGATGGGCAATCGCATAAAACCAGGAGCCCAAGGACAGCACGCCCACGGCGCTGCGCGTCAGATGCATGATGGGCACCGGGGTGCGCAAACTGGCGCCACGCGCCCGCACCACCACCGCCATGAAAATGACGCTCACCAGGCCACGGTAAAAAATAACTTCGAAAGTGGTGAAGCTCTGCGAGGCAGACTTCACGCCCACGGCCATGGTGGCAAACAAAAACGAGGC
>CAMBFO010000047.1 GCA_945865675.1 Comamonas sp. lk | reverse complement strand
CGGGCACCCCACAAAATCAGCGCCAGCACGATGGCCGTTACGCCGCTGCGGGCACTGACTGCGGTCAACACGTCCACGCCGTTATTGAAGGCAAAACGCGCCGCCACGTGGTTGGCACCCATCATCAGTGCGATCAGCAGCAGGGTGGCGAAGGCCGCGCCCGAAAGCGCTTTGGTATCTTGCATCTCAGTAGCCCATACCCGAGGGCTTGTGCGGCGCAGTCTGGCCTTTGAAACGCGCGGCTAGCCCACGGGTATGTTGCATCAACAAGTTCGTATCCAGGCCCACGCAAATAAACAAAACGCCCAAGTCCAGATAGTGGCGGGCCAGGGCTTCGTTCGTGGTCAAGATGCCGGGCGCCTTTTCTGCGCGCAATATGCGTGCGATGGCTTCTTCAATCCGGGCGAGCACCTGCGGGTGCTCGGTTTGGCCGGGAAAGCCCAGCGAGGCAGACAAATCGGCTGGGCCGATAAACACGCCGTCCACTCCCGGCGTGGCGCAAATGGCCTCTATTTGCTCTAGCCCGAGCGCGGTTTCCACTTGCACCAGCACGCACACCTGGGCATTGGCCTCTTGCGCATAGTTGGCTATATGGCCCCACCGCGAAGCACGGGCGCCGGCCATGCCGCGCACGCCGCCCTGGCCGTCGGCCTGCGGGTAGCGCGCCGCTTGCACCATGGTGCGGGCTTGCGCTGCGCTTTCCACCATGGGAATCAACAAGGTTTGCACCCCCAGGTCTAGGTACTGCTTGACCAGCACCGGGTCGCCCACCGGTAGGCGCGCCAATATCTTATTACCCGGCACCCCGGCGATCGCCTGGGCCTGGGCCAGGATGGAGGGCAGGCTATTGGGCGCGTGTTCGCCGTCAATCAGCAGCCAGTCAAAGCCTGCCCAGGCGCACAGCTCGGCGCTCAGGGGGTTGGCCAGGCCTAGCCATAAGCCGATTTGCGCTTGCTGCGCCAAAAGTTGTTGTTTGAACAGATTGATGGGGGTTTGCATGGTGTTGGGACGGTCCTAGGGCGGGCGGTTTCTTAGAGCAACACACCCATTGTGTACCGAGTCGACGCGCTGCCTTGGGCATTGGGAGACTTCATTTATTTCAAGCTTCAACAATTGAGGCTGTAAATACTATATGCTCCGGCTGCATTGGCCTAAGAGGAGTTTGGATGAAAATCGTTTGCATCGGTGGCGGCCCTTCGGGCTTGTACTTTGCTTTGCTCATGAAAAAGCTGGGTGCGCACCACGACATTACTGTGGTCGAGCGCAACAAGCCCTATGACACTTTTGGTTGGGGCGTGGTATTTTCAGACCAGACCATGGGCTATATGCAGCAATGGGACCCCGAATCAGCCGCAGAAATTAAGCAGGCCTTTAACCACTGGGACGACATTGAGCTGCATTTCAAAGGCCGCGTAATCAGCTCCGGCGGCCATGGCTTTGTGGGCATTGGTCGTAAAAAACTGCTCAATATTTTGCAATCGCGCTGCGAGGCCCTGGGCGTCAAACTCTTGTTCGAGCAAGACGCCGATTCGGACCTGGACTTCCCCGATGCCGACCTCATCATCGCCAGCGACGGCTTTAACTCCAAAGTGCGCTCGCGCCTGCCCGAGGTATTCCAGCCTGACATTGTCACCCGACCCAACCGCTATATCTGGTTGGGTACCCGCAAGCTGTACGACGCCTTCACCTTTTTGTTCGAAAAAACCGAACACGGCTGGTTGCAAGCGCATATCTACAAGTTTGACGAAAACACCTCGACGTTTATCGTGGAGTGTCCGGAAGAAGTCTGGAAGGCGCACGGCCTAGACCAAGCCGACCAGGATCAGTCCATCGCCTTTTGCGAAAAGGTTTTTGCCGTTAATTTGCATGGTGAAAAGTTGATGACCAACGCCCGCCACTTGCGCGGCTCGGCCTGGCTCAATTTCCAGCGCATCACCTGTAAGCAATGGTCGCATTTCAACGGCAACAGCCATGTGGTGTTAATGGGCGATGCGGTGCACACCGCACACTTTGCCATTGGCTCAGGCACCAAGCTGGCCTTGGAAGATGCGATTGAATTGGTACGCCAGTTCACCCAGCAAGGCGACACGCCAGACCGCATCCCCGAGGTACTAGTGCATTACCAAAAGCTGCGCGCGGTCGATGTGATCCGACTGCAAAACGCGGCCTGGAACGCCATGGAATGGTTCGAGGTGTGTGGCCAGCGCTATTGCGACCAGCTCGAGCCCGAACAATTCATGTATTCCATGCTCACGCGCAGCCAGCGCATCAGCCACGAAAACCTGCGTCTGCGCGATGCCGGCTGGCTAGAGGGCTATGAACGCTGGTTCGCTGGACGCTGCGACGCCCATGATGGACGCCCTCCGATGTTTACGCCCTTTAGTTTGCGCTCTGTCACCTTGAAAAACCGCGTGGTAGTTTCCCCTATGGCCCAGTACCAGTGCGTCGATGGGCGGGTGGCCGATTACCACCTCGTTCACTTAGGCGCTCGCGCCATGGGTGGCGCGGCCATGGTTATGGCCGAGATGACCTGCACTAGCCCGGATGCGCGCATCACCCCTGGCTGCCCAGGCTTGTGGACCGACCAGCAAATGCAGGACTGGCGCCGCATAGTCGATTGGGTGCACAGCCAAGCCGACGCCAAAATCGCGCTGCAAATCGGGCATGCGGGGGCCAAAGCCTCTACCTGCGTGCCCTGGCAAGGCGCGGGTATGGACCAACCCTTGCCCGAAGGCAATTGGCCGCTGCTGGCCGCTTCGGCAAAGCCCTACCTGGACGAAGGCCCGGTGCCGCGCGCCATGGATCGCGCGGACATGGATAGGGTCAAAGCTGACTTTGTGGCGGCCACACTGCGCGCCCAGCAAGCGGGTTTTGACTGGCTGGAGTTGCACTGCGCGCATGGCTATTTGCTATCAGGATTTATCTCGCCCTTGACCAACCTGCGCACGGATGAATACGGCGGTGCGCTGGCCAATCGCTTGCGCTACCCGCTAGAAGTATTTAAAGCAGTGCGCGCAGTTTGGCCGCAGCACCTGCCCATGTCGGTGCGTATTTCGGCACATGATTGGATGGACGGCGGTATTACGCCAGCGGACGCGGTGCAAATCGCGCAGGCCTTTAAAGCCGCGGGCGCTGACATGATCGACTGCTCCAGCGGGCAGGTCAGCCCGCACCAAAAGCCCACCTATGGCCGCATGTACCAAACGCCGTTTGCCGACCGCATTCGCCAGGAGGTGCGTATCGCCACCATGGCTGTGGGCGCGATCAGCGAAGCCGACCATGTCAATAGCGTGATCGCTGCGGGCCGTGCCGACTTGTGCGCGGTGGCAAGACCGCATTTAGCCAATCCGGCCTGGACGCTGACCGAAGCCGCCCGCATTGGCTACACCGGCCTTTCCTGGCCGCAGTCTTATGTGTCTGGTAAGCCGCAACTCGAAGCCGGTTTCGCCCGCGAACGTGCGCTGCAAGCCCAGGCCCAAAACGCCGCCAGCGAGGAGCGCGCCTCGTGAACGCGCGCCAGAACACCGACATGGAGCAGCGCGCGCATGCGGACCATCACGCTTCGCTGCGCTTATGGTTGCGTCTGCTTTCGTGCACTACACGTATTGAAGACACGATACGCCAACGCCTGCGCGAGCAGTTTGGCATCACGTTGCCACGCTTTGACTTAATGGCCCAACTCGAACGCGAGCCCGAGGGCCTGGCCATGGGTGAAGTCTCGCGCCGCATGATGGTGACCGGCGGTAATGTCACCAGCATCGTGGACCAACTCGAGCGCGAGCAGTTGGTGCAGCGCCTGGCGGTGCCAGGCGACCGGCGCTCTTTCCGCCTGACGCTCACTGATGCCGGTCACAGCACCTTCGCCACCATGGCCCAAGCCCACCAAGCCTGGGTGCGCGAACTTTTGTCGCCCCTTTCCACCAAAGAGCAAAGCCAACTAGCCGCCCTGTTAGGCACCCTGAAAACCGTCACCCCCCGTACCACGCGCAGCAGCCCCTGCAAGGAGAAACCATGAGCTCTAAATACCTGCCCGGTCAGCCCCAGCAACTGCCCGGCCACAACCATGCGCTGCAAAACTACCAGGCGCAGCATTTCAAGTTCAGCGTGCAAGACCATGTGGCCAGCATCAGCCTGAACCGGCCTGAACGCAAAAACCCGCTGTCCTTTGATTCGTATGCTGAATTACGCGATCTGTTTCGCGCTCTGGTGTACGCGCCCGATGTGCATGCGGTGGTACTGACCGGGGAGGGCGGTAATTTTTGCTCAGGCGGGGAGGTGCATGAAATCATCGGCCCACTCACCAAATTAGATATGCCCGGCTTGCTCACCTTCACCCGCATGACGGGCGACCTGGTCAAAGCCATGCGCGCTTGCCCGCAACCCATCGTCGCGGCGATAGACGGCATTTGTGCCGGAGCCGGTGCTTTGCTGGCGCTGGCCTCCGACATGCGCTTTGGCACAGCGCGCAGCAAAACCTATTTTTTGTTCAATAAGGTGGGCCTGGCCGGTTGCGATATGGGCGCTTGCGCGCTGCTGCCGCGCATGATCGGTCAGGGCCGGGCCAGCGAATTGCTGTTCACCGGGCGCGGCCTGGGCGGCGAAGAGGCCGAGCGCTGGGGCTTTTACAACCGCGTGTGTACCCCCGAAGAACTGCATGCGCAAGCCCAGACCATGGCTGCGCAACTGGCCAGCGGCCCGACCTTTGCCAACAGCATGACCAAAAAAATGTTGCAGCAGGAATGGAATATGGGTGTTGACGAAGCCATCGAGGCCGAAGCCCAGGCCCAGGCCATTTGCATGGCCACCAATGATTTCCACCGCGCCTACCACGCTTTTGTAGCCAAGCAAACGCCGGTGTTTGAAGGGGACTGATATGGACGCCAAGCCGCACAGCCAAATGCACTGGCCTTTTTTCGAGGACAGCCACCGCAGTTTCAAAGCCGGGCTGGATACTTGGTGCCAGGCCCATCTGCAAGACGCCACGCACGACGAAAGCCGCGCAGCCGTCGATGCGCGTTGCATCGCCTTGGTAGGCCGCATGGGGCAGGGCGGGTGGTTGGCCCATGCCGTCGCTGGTAGCGCACACGGCGGCGCTGCCGAAAACATCGACACGCGCCGCCTGTGCCTGTTGCGCGAAACCCTGGCCTACCACGAAGGGCTGGCCGACTTTGCCTTCGCTATGCAAGGCCTGGGCAGCGGTGCCATCAGCCTGATGGGGACGCCCGCGCAACAAGCCAAATACTTGCCCAGCGTGGTGCGCGGGAACAGTTTGGCCGCGTTTGCACTGAGCGAGCCCGATGCCGGCTCCGACGTAGCTGCCATGCAGTGCAGCGCTACTGCCGTGGACGGTGGCTATGAACTCAATGGCCGCAAGACCTGGATTTCCAATGGCGGCATCGCCGCTTTTTATGTGGTGTTTGCCCGCACCGGCGAGGCGCCGGGCGCGCGCGGTATTTCGGCTTTTATCGTAGACGCCGACACACCCGGTTTAGTGATTGAAGAGCGTATCGATGTGATGGCGCCGCACCCTTTGGCCACCCTGCGCTTTGAGGCCGTGCGCCTGCCCAAAAGCGCGCGCATTGGCAAAGCCGGTGAGGGTTTTAAAGTGGCGATGGCAACCCTCGATGTGTTTCGCACCTCGGTCGCTGCAGCTTCATTGGGCTTTGCCCGCCGGGCCTTGCATGCATCCCTGGATTGGGCACGCCAGCGCAAGATGTTTGGCCAAAGCCTGGCAGATTTTCAAATCACCCAATGCAAGCTGGCTGATATGGCAACGCTGCTGGACGCTGCCGCCTTGTTAACCTACCGCGCCGCCTGGCTGCGCGACCAAGGCCAGCGTGTCACCCGCGAAGCAGCCATGGCCAAGATGAACGCTACCGAAAGCGCACAAACCATTATCGATATGGCAGTGCAAATGCACGGCGGCATGGGCGTGAAAAAAGGCTGCATCGTCGAATCCCTGTACCGCGAGATTCGCGCCTTGCGGATTTACGAAGGTGCCACCGAAGTACAGCAGCTCATTATTGGCCGCGACCTGATTAAGGGGTAATCCGCATGCAAGACTGGAATGTTTTAGCGCCCAGCAGCCATACCGATACCTTCGCCCGAGACCACCTGCCACCAAAAAAGGAATGGCCGGAGTTTCAAGCCGACTTACCCGAGCTCCACTACCCGGCCATCCTCAATTGCGGCGCTGAATTGGTGGACCGCCATGTCGCACAGGGAAGGGGCGATCGCATCGCCATTCGCGGCATGGCGCCAGGGCCTGCGGGTCCGGTGGAAATCGCCTGGACCTACGCCCAGCTGAGCGAGCACTGCCACCGCATCGCGCAGGTGCTGACCCAAGACATGGGCCTGGTGCCGGGCAATCGACTTTTGCTGCGCGGCGCCAACACGCCGATGATGGCCGCCTGCGTCATGGCCGCACTGCAGGCTGGTTTGGTGGTGGTGCCCACCATGCCGATGCTGCGCGCCACCGAGCTCGCCACCATCATTGCCAAAGCCCAGGTCAGCGCCGCTTTGTGCGATGCCGCGCTTTTGGAGGAATTGCAGTTTTGTCAAACTCCGGGCCATGCGCAATACCAGCCGCTATTGCAACATGTGATGGCCTTTCGCAGCGACGCTGCGGACGCCTTGGAAGCGCGCATGCAAACCTATGGCAGCGATTGGACGCCACACCCCAGCAGCCGCGACGATGTGTGCTTGATCGCCTTTACCAGCGGCACCACTGGTAAGCCCAAAGGCACCATGCATTTCCACCGCGATGTACTGGCCATGTGCGACTTGTTTCCACGCCATGTGCTGCAGATGGACGCCAACGACGTGGTCTGCGGTACGCCGCCAGTGGCTTTTACCTTTGGCCTGGGAGGTCTGCTGGCTTTCCCCTTGCGTTTTGGCGCCAGCACCGTGCTGCTGGAGCGCCATACGCCTGAATCACTTTTGCAAACTATCGCTAAGTACCGCGCTACGCAGTGCTATACCGCGCCCACCATGTATCGGCAAATGGCGGCGCTGGCGGGGGAGCATGATCTATCCAGCCTGCAGCATCCGGTCAGTGCTGGCGAAGCCTTGCCCGATGCCACGCGCCAGGCCTGGAAGCAGGCCACCGGGCTGCAAATCACCGACGGTATTGGTGGCACCGAAGTGATGCATATCTATATCGCCAGCGCCGGCAGCGAAGTGCGCGATGGCAGTATCGGCAAAGTCGTGCCCGGCTATGAGGCGCGGGTGGTGAATGCACAGATGCAGCCGGTGCCGCCGGGCACGCCGGGCCGACTGGCGGTGCGCGGCGCGACCGGTTGCCGCTATTTAGATGACCCGCGCCAGCGTGACTATGTGGTGGCGGGCTGGAACCTTCCGGGCGATACATTCGTGATGGATGCCGATGGCTACTTTAGCTACTGCGCGCGCAATGACGACATGATTATTTCCGCCGGTTACAACATCGCCGGGCCCGAGGTGGAAAGCGCCTTGCTGCTGCACCCGGCGGTGCTTGAATGCGCCGTGGTGGGCATGCCAGACGCTGAGCGCGGCCAGATTGTGCAGGCCTTTATCGTGCTCAAACCGGGGCACAGCAACGATACGGCCATGGCCGTAGCACTGCAAGAGCATGTCAAGCACAGCATTGCGCCTTTCAAATATCCGCGCAAAGTAGCGTTTGTTCCAACGCTTCCGCGCACCGAAACCGGCAAATTGCAACGCTTCAAACTGCGTCAACTCCAAAGCTAGGACACCCCATGTTTCAAACCTTGCAACCGCCCGATTGGGCTCCGGCCAAAGGCTATTCCAACGGTATCGTAGCCCGGGGTAGAACCCTATTTTTGGCGGGCATGATCGGCTGGAATGGCCAGTGCCAATTCGAAAGCGACGACTTTGTAGCCCAGTGCCGCCAGGCCTTGCAAAACATTGTGGACACCCTGGCCTGCGCCCAGGCCGGGCCGCAGCATGTGGTGCGCATGACCTGGTATATCACCGACAAGCAGGAGTATCTGCGCCGTGCTCGCGAGCTGGGCCGGGTGTACCAGGAAGTCATCGGCCGCCATTACCCGGTGATGACTTTGGTGCAAGTTACCGCCTTGCTGGAAGACCGCGCCCAAGTGGAAATCGAAGCGACCGCCGTACTGCCGGACTGAGCAGCTGCGCCACGGCTGGGGCGCTACCATAGGCGTTTGCCAAGATCGCATAAAAGGTTTGCACGCTATGTCGGACACCCGTTCTCGCACCTCTTTCCGTTTTTTCCATCGCTTGCGCGTGCGCTGGGCCGAAGTGGATTTGCAAAAAATTGTCTTCAACCCGCATTACCTGATGTATGTGGATACCGCCCTGGCCGACTACTGGCGCGCGCTGGCTTTGCCTTATGAACAAAGCTTGCACGCCATGGGCGGCGATTTGTTTGTCCGCAAATCGACGCTGGAGTTTCATGCCTCTGCCGTCTATGACGACGTACTCGATGTGGGATTGCGCTGCGCGCGCATTGGCAATAGTTCGCTGCAACTAGTGAGCGGCATCTTTCGGGGCGAGCAACTATTGGTTGGCGCCGAATTGGTCTATGTGTTTGCCGACCCGATCGCCAAAGTATCTCTGCCCGTGCCCCCGGTCTTGCGCGACTTGCTGACGCAATTTGAGCAAGGTCAATCGCCGGTGCGCGTGGTGCTTGGCGACTGGCAAAGTCTGCGCGAGGCGGTGTGCAGTTTGCGCCCCACAGAGCCGCAGGATGCAGATGCCCAGCACTGCGTGCTTTACAACGCTATGAACGAGACCATTGCATGCGGGCGTTATGTACCGGGTCCGCAGGCGCAGGTGGAGGGCCTATTCGTGAGTCCTTTGCTGCGCGGCGCGGGTTGGGCAAGCGTGGTGCGCCAGCATTTAATGGCGGCTACCGCCTGAGTAAGCCGACAAGGCTTAAATGTCTTCCAGCAAAGGGTAAGGCAGAGCCAACAACCGCAGTGCGGGGCCATCGAGGCTGCCTACGTGCAGCACCCCGTTCTCAGCTGCCTGGGTTTGCAGACTGGCGATGCACAGCCAGCGCCCATCGGGGCCGTAAGCGCTTTGCACCACCGTGCCGCAGGATTGTTCTGCATCCAATGCCGAAAACAATTCTTGTCCAGCTGCTAGTACTGGGCTTACACCCAGCGGCCAGGCATCCACCGTAGACAAGATGTAAGCGCGCCGTTTGAGTGTGCCCCGGAACTGGCTGCGCGCCACCACCTCCTGTCCGGGGTAGCAACCTTTTTTAAAGTTTACGCCGCCGACAGATTCGTAGTTGAGCATCTGCGGCACAAAAGCTTCGAAGACGGGCGCGCTGAGGGTGGCAATACCGGAGAGCACTTCGCCCAAAGCCCAGTCGGCAGCGTCGTTTTGCTGGGCGTGTGGTGGCGCGCTGTTGGCGGCGCCTATCCAAAGTTGACGCTGGGTTTGCAAGGCGGGGTACAGGTTGACGATATGGACGCCATCGACCTGGGCAGTGGTCCAGGCGGCGCCGTCTGGCAAGGCAACACAGGCCGAGCCCATCAGGCCCCACAGGGCATATGCGTCACTGGCATCGTGCAGCTTGACTTTGGCGCGCAGCACAAACATGGACAAGCGCTTAAGGGTTGCCGCCAGAAGGTCGCGGCTGCAAATAAGCAGCAGCTGTTCGGGCTGGCCGCGTAAGCCGATAAAGCTGGCTTGCATACGCCCCTTGGCGCTGCAAAAGGCCGCTAGGCGGGCATGCTGCGCGTCCAGCAGCAGAAAGTCGTTGGTCAGTTGGTTATGGATAAAACGGGCCGCGTCCGGGCCGTTCAGGGCGATCACGCCCAGGTGGTCTAGCGGTGCGGCGCCTGAGGGCAGAGCGTAGTGACTAGTGGGTGACGCAGCAGATGGGGGCAGGGCAGATGGGGCGGGCAACATAGGCGCAATTATGCGCGCCCCTAACCCGCGCAATGCCAAGGGGCTAAGGCCTAGTCCACGATCAGCTTGCAGCGCGCCTTAATTTTTAGAAAGGCTGCACGCTCGTTGCACAGCTTGACCGCCAGGCGGGCGCCTTGGGCCGATGAGCGCACATAGATGGAGCAACTCAAAGCCATTTTCAAACCGTCGGTACGGCTGTCAAAACCGGCTGCGCAATGACCGTACTGGCCCAGGCCGGGCTGCTCGCGGGCATACAACTCTTGCAAAGAGCCCGGTAGTTGGGACGGCGAGATAGTGGGAAATTCCTCGGCACTTGCAAGACCCGGCAAAGCCGCCAGGACCAAGCATGCGCTTATCACGCAGCGAAGTGGGGAGCCATGGATGCATGATTGTCCACAAGCAATGGATTGCTTCGCTGCGCTCGCAATGACGCTTTTGGGATTCCGCAGGCCTTGCTTGAATAGACCAAAGAGTGGAGCGGGTCGCATAAAGTGCATAGGGGCTACCCCAGTGGATGAAGGCCCCAGACCGATGGGCGCCGGAGCATGCATAGTAATACGTGTGAATAAGCGGTCGTACAAAGGCTCGCGCGGGTACTTGCCGCTCAGCGGATTGCCTTGCATCGAAAACGCGCTGTTGAGCGCCAATTCAAAGCGTGCCCTGCGTAAATCGCCCTGCAACTCCCAGGCCATCCTTTATCATCGAACGATTCACAGCTTTTGGGTGTTAGCAGCGTGCGTTTTTCCTTTTCCCGTGGGTTGTTCGCCCTGTTGCTGCTTCTTTTGCTTGGGGGCGGGGCCGGGGCGTGGTGGCTTTGGGTGCCAAGTACTTTGGCGCAGCAGGTGGCCGAGGTCTCGATCGAGCCCGGAACCAGCCCGAAAGAGGTGGCCGCTGCCGTGGCGCGCAGCGGCGTAGCGGTGAATCCGACATTGTTGTACTGGTGGTTCCGCTTATCCGGGCAGTCGCGCCAGATTCGCGCGGGCAGCTATGAATGGAGCGGTCAGGCCAGTCCCTGGCAGATTTTGCAAAAACTGGTGCGCGGCGACGCCTCTAGCGGCAGCGTGACCTTGGTGGAGGGCTGGAATATCCGCCAAGTGCGCGAGGCCTTGCGCAAAGCCGATCGCTTGAAGGCCGACACTGCCCAACTCAGCGACGTCCAACTCATGCAGACCTTGGAGCGCCCGGGTGTGCACCCGGAGGGGCGCTTTTTCCCAGACACGTATACCTATTCCAAAGGCTCCAGCGATACCGCCGTGTTGCGCCGCGCGATGCGGGCGATGGACAAGCATCTGGCCGCCGCCTGGACCGAGCGCAACCCGAAAGTTCCACTGCAAACACCCGAGCAGGCCTTGATACTGGCCAGCATCATTGAAAAAGAAACCGGAAAATTAAGTGACCAGCCGGAAATTTCGGCGGTATTTCATAATCGCTTGATTTTGGGCATGCGCCTGCAGACCGACCCCACCGTGATTTATGGAATGGGCACGCGCTTTGACGGCAATATTCGCAAATCCGATCTAACAACGGACACGCCCTACAACACCTACACGCGCGAGGGCCTGCCGCCCAGCCCAATTTCTATGCCCGGCAAGGCAGCAATTGAAGCGGCATTGCATCCCGCCCCCTCCAAAGCCTTGTATTTTGTGGCGCGCGGCGACGGCAGCAGCGAATTTAGCGCGACACTGGAAGCGCACAATCGTGCGGTTAACAAATACCAGCGCGCTCCCTAAAGCCCCCGTCTCCGACCCAACAATGCCACACGCCGCAGGACTTTTTATCAGCTTTGAAGGCATAGACGGCGCCGGCAAGTCCACGCATATAGAAGCAGTGGCGCAGGCCTTTGAATCCCAGGGTCGTAGCGTCACCCGTACCCGCGAACCCGGCGGTACACCGCTGGCCGAAACCCTGCGCCAGCTGGTGCTGAACGAACCGATGGACGCTTTGACCGAATCACTGCTGGTTTTTGCGGCGCGGCGCGACCATATACAAGGCGTCATCGCACCGGCCTTGGCACAGGGCAGGGTGGTTTTGTGCGACCGTTTTACCGACGCCACGTTTGCTTACCAGGGCGCAGGCCGGGGTTTTGATCTGGGCGTGTTGCAAACGCTGGAGCAGTGGGTGCAAAGCCGTAGCGATAAATCACAAGCTCTATTGCAACCCCAACTGACGATCTGGTTTGACCTGCCGCCTCATGTCGCCGCCGCTCGGCTGTCCGGCGCGCGCGTGCCGGATAAATTTGAGTCGCAACCTTTGGCTTTCTTTGAGGCGGTAGCGGGTGGCTACGCCACGCGCTGCGCACAAGACCCGCAGCGCTTTGCCCGCATCAATGCCGACCAAAGCCCCGAGGCAGTGCGCGAGCATGTGATGGCGGCTTTGCGTGCCAAGGGGTTTTTACGCGGAGCGCCCGGCGCATGAACGCAGAGAACCCGGCTTGGATTACCGAGCAAACCCGCAGCCTGTTAGCGCAGCGTGGCCACGCCTGGCTGCTGTCCGGACCGGCTGGGCTGGGGCAGTATGAACTGGCGCTGGGCTTGGTCAAGGCCTGGCTGTGCGAGCAGCCGCAGGCCGACGCTGCATGCGGCCAGTGCGCCAGTTGCCACGCGATCGATGTGCGCACCCATGCCGACCTGTGTGTCTTGATGCCTGAGACCTGGATGCTGGATTTGGGTTGGCCGCTGTCAGAGAAAGCCCAGGCAGATTTGGACGACAAAAAGCGCAAGCCCAGCAAAGAAATACGCATCGAGGCCATGCGCGATGCGGTTGATTTTTCACAGCGCACCAGCGCACGCGGGCGTGGCAAAGCGGTGCTGGTTTATCCAGCCGAGGACATGAATGCCTTCACTGCCAACGCATTACTCAAAACATTGGAAGAGCCGCCGGGTGATGTGCGCTTTGTGCTGGCCAGCGAAGCAGCGCACCAACTGCTGCCCACGATTCGCAGCCGCTGCCTGGTGCACACCATGGTCTGGCCCGATGCATCCAGCAGTCTGGCCTGGCTGGGCGCACAAGGCCTGGAGCCTGCGCAAGCCGCAGTCGCGCTGAAGGCCCAGGGCGGACGCCCTCAGGCGGCGCTGCATTGGGCCCAATCGGGTCAGGACTCCGCGCACTGGGCGGCCTTGCCCCAGGCGCTGGCCCGGGGCGATCTGCAAGCCTTGCGGGACTGGGCGCCACAGCAATTGGTCAGCGCGCAGCAGCAGCTGTGCCATGACCTGATGGCGCTGGCAGTGGACGGGCAGCCCCGATTTTTCAGCGCAAAAGACTTGCCGCGTGGTGTGCCGCTGGCCGTTTTGTCAGAATGGAGTGTGCGCTTGCAGGCGCATCGGCGCACCATGGACCATCCGTTTAACCCTGGATTGTTTATCGAAGCTTTGATAGCCCAGGCGCATACGGCGCTTGCTAAAAGTGTCTCTTAAACCTTGCACGTGGACTGATGACAGTGTCAACCTCACCCTTTCCCACCCTGGCCGTCGAAAGTCTGCGGTCTGAATCGGTTTTGCCTGGTGGGAGCGCCCGGCCTGCGGTTTTGCAATTGCGCATGGACACGCCGCTGGACTTGTACCAAGCGTATATCTCCGTGTTTACCGAAGGCGGCTTGTTTGTGCAGACCAGTCGGGATTACCAAATGGGTGAGGAACTGTACGGACTGTTGACCCTGCCCCAGGACCCCAAGCGCTACCCTTTGATCGGATATGTGGCCTGGATCACACCGGCCAATTCGCCCACCGGGCGGCCCCAGGGCGTTGGCCTGCGCTTGAGCGCTGATGCGCGTGGTGCAGTTTTGAAAAATACCATCGAAACCGCCTTAGGCTCGCTTCTGGGCAGTGAGCGCACCAATTACACCGTTTGATGCAAGCCCTCCGTCCGCGCTGCGCCCGATAAGCTGAGACCACAAAGTGTTTACTGATTCCCACTGTCATCTCGCATTCCCCGAACTACGCAGCCAAGTGCTGGAGATCCGCGCGGCCATGGAGTTGGCCCAGGTTGAGCGCGCCTTGTGCATTTGCACCACCTTGGAAGAATTTCCCGTGGTACACAGTCTGGCCCTGGACTATGCGAATTTCTGGGCCACGGCGGGGGTGCATCCTGACAATGAGGGCGTGCGAGAGCCTAGTCTGCAAGACCTGCTTTCTTTGGGTGCCATGCCCAAAGTGCTGGCCATAGGTGAGACGGGCTTGGACTACTACCGGCTCAACGGGCGCACGGTGGCTGACATGCACTGGCAGCGCGAACGCTTTCGGGTGCATATACGCGCCGCGCGCGCGCTGGGTAAGCCACTGGTCATTCATACCCGCAGCGCATCACAAGACACTTTGGCCTTGCTGGACGAGGAGGGCGAAGACGGCTCATCTGGAAGCGCTGGCGGTGTTTTTCATTGCTTTACGGAAACCGCAGAGGTGGCCCGCGCCGCCTTAGAGCGCGGGTTTTACATCTCGTTTTCCGGCATAGTCACCTTCAAAACGGTCCAGGATTTGCGCGATATTGCGGCTTGGGTGCCGCTGGACCGCTTGCTGATTGAGACCGATAGCCCTTATTTGGCTCCCGTGCCGCACCGGGGAAAAACCAACAATCCCTCCTTCGTGCCACT
The DNA here is from genome assembly GCA_945865675.1 of Comamonas sp. lk. GTDB lineage: Bacteria > Pseudomonadota > Gammaproteobacteria > Burkholderiales > Burkholderiaceae_C > Allorhodoferax. The sequence goes on along the minus strand of CAMBFO010000047.1, from coordinate 4,812 downwards.
GGTGGCCCAGCAAATCGCTCAGGTACGCGACTGCAGCGTGGAGGAAGTGGGCCGGGCCAGCAGCGACAATTTTTTGCGCTTGTTCAAGCCGCAAGTGCATCCTGAAACTTCATGTAATAGCTGAGATTATTCGTATGTTTAACTTTAAATATGTTTTATATCTTATTGTTTTTTATATATTTTCTCCTGCCAATGCGGGTTCCTATGATGATTTTTTTGAAGGGCTGAAAACCGACGAAGTGAAGGTGGTTGCCAACGTTTTAGCCCGCGGCTTTGATCCCAATACCTTAAGTTTTGATGGCCAATATCCGTTGGTTCTAGCAATTAGGCGCCCTTCGCCCACGGTTTTAGACCTGCTGCTGCGCACCAAAGGTTTGCGCGCAGAGGTGCGCACCGCCAAAGATGAGAGCCCCCTGATGCTGGCCTCCATGGCGGGTATGGTCGAAGTCTGCAAGCGCTTAATTGCGCTGGACGCCGACGTCAATAAAACCGGTTGGACCCCTTTGCATTACGCTGCTTCAGGCGGGCACATCGAGGTGATCAAACTGCTACTGAGCCATTCCGCTTATATAGACGCTGAGTCGCCCAACCAGACCACGCCTTTGATGATGGCGGCCATGTACGGCAGTTCCCAGGCTGTGGAACTCTTATTGGCCGAAGGCGCAGATGCCAGTCTGAAAAACCAAAAAGGAATGACTGCGCTGGATTTTGCGGACGTGGCGGACAAACACGCTTCAGCAAAGATTCTGGTGCGGCACCTGATTGCGCGACCAACTCCCTAGCAGCGAATAGAGCTGGTTTGCCGTCTGTTAACTCGGAGTGGTCGCTGCGAATGGAGTTAACTGATCTTGATTTGTGAGGCGCAAGCCCCTCACAGAGGAGTTTATTTAATTCATACGATGTTTATTATGTTAATTTAAACATCTGGGCGTGCCAACAAATGAGGTCAGGTGTGCGGCGGAATGCGCCCAGCCCTACAAATGGCCCCAGGCCATGAGCGCTTCCTGCCCTTGCAGGACCAGGTCCACCTTGGCACCCACCGGCAGCAGCACTTTGGTAGGTACATGGCCCAAGGGCAAACCGGTCACGATAGGTATGGAAACTTGAGTACCCAACCAATGCACCACGGTGTCTAGTTTGAAACCCCTGTCGTGCGGCACTGATTTGTAATTGGTAAATTGGCCAAGTACCAGCGCCTTTTGCTGGCCCAACACGCCGCTATGGAACAACTGGGTCAACATGCGCTCCAGCCGGTACGGATGCTCGCCCACATCTTCCAGGAACAATACGCCGCCGCGCACTTTGGGGAAATACGGCGTGCCCAGGAGCGATACCAGTACCGACAAATTGCCGCCCCAGAGTTTGGCGCCATGAATCTCATGATCTTTTTCCATCGCATGGCCGCGCGGCAAACGCCAGCCAACACCTTCGCCTTGTGCTAGCAACAAATCATCTAAACAGGCTTGCATGATTTCGTCGGGCGACTCTTCAGTACCAAAGTCGTCCAAGACGCAGGGGCCTTGCCAGGTAATCGCGCCGGTCTTGGCCATCAAACCTAGCTGCAAAGCGGTGAAATCGCTGAGGCCGACAAACTGGGTGCCCGATTCGATCGCTTTGGCCAGCGCGGCATAAGGCAAGTCCGCCAGGATGCGTGTCAGCCCGTAACCGCCACGCGAAATCATCGCAAGGTCGGCACCGCTGGCCGCTGCACGGGCGATGGCGGCCAAGCGTGTTGCGTCATCCCCCGCAAAGCGCTGGTAGCCGGACAGGGCATCGGCGTCGATCTCCACCTCATGCCCTAAGGCCCGCAAGCGCTTGACGCCCAGGCGAAAGGCCGCTTTGTCACGGACTGCGCTGGACGGGGAATAAATGTAGATATGGCTCATGGCTTGCTGTCTCGCGCTTGGGGGCGTATGTTCGAAATGGGTAAATGTAAGCGCTGCAAAGCTGGGCCAACTCAAGCAATCGCGTCCGCCTTAAGCCTTGGCCAGGCCGAGAAAGAAACGCATAGCAGATTGCGCAATTGCCTGCCCATGCTCCTGCACAAAATGCCCTGCTTCGGGGAGGAGCATGACCTGCTCGCAGCCTCGAATCTGACTCTGCAAAGCGCGCATGACCGGCTCACCCAGGACCGGGTCTTGCTGGCCGATGGCCATGAATGTGCGCCCCGCCCACTTGTCGCGCCAAAAATCACGGGCTTGGCGCGAGATTGCCGCGCCATCACTATCCATGAACTCGGGAACCATATTCGGAAAAACGCGCAAGGCGGCGCGGTGCCCGGCATCCGGAAAAGGCGCGTTATAGGCTTGCCACTCAGCCTCTGCCATATGGCTATTGCCCCTTGCAAACAGACACCCCACATCGAACTCGGGGTTTTTCCCGCACCAGGCGCGCCAGCCTAAAAAGCCGGGCGACAGCGGCGCATCGCCACAGGCCAGCATTGTGTTCATGGCCAAAAGTCCCTTATACCGATGCGGTGCGACCATGGGCAAGGTAAGGCCAAAAATGCCGCCCCAGTCCTGCACGACCAGAATTACATTTTTCAGGTCCAAGCGCTCCACGAATTCGAGCAAAACATATCGGTGGAAGTCGAAATGGTGTGCGCTATCTTTTTTGAGCTTGTCGCTCTTGCCAAAGCCGATCAGGTCCGGGGCCACGACCCTATGCCCTGCCCCGGTAAAGATCGGGATCATCTTGCGGTAAAGATAGCTCCAAGCCGGGTTCCCGTGCAAACATAGATAGGTCAGCTCAGCGTCCCTGGGGCCTTCATCTACATAATGCAGGCGCAAGCCATCCAAAGCGGGTAGGTCATGGAGGTAATTCGGCGCCCAGGGGTAGTCCGGCAGATCGGCAAACCGCGCATTAGGGGTGCGCAGGCTATCTTCACGCAAAGGGCTCATATTGGCTCGCTTAGGCTTAAAAAAATCACGCAGGGGCTTGGCGCACTCCGCTGCCAGCAACCCACCTTGTACGAGTGTGTGGTGGTTGATGGCGCCGACGGCAAATATATTCAGCACCGAACCGGCAGCGCCGGCACGCATGTCGCTTGTGCCGAACACCACTCTTTGGAGTCTGGCGTTGATCAATGCGCCGCTACACATAGCACAGGGCTCAAGCGTCACATAAAGCGTGCAATCGTCCAGACGGTAATTTCCCAGCGCTAGCGCAGCAGCACGCAGCGCCACCACTTCGGCGTGGGCGGTAGGGTCGCTATTTGCAATGCAACGGTTGTGACCGCTTGAAATCAGTCGCCCGTTTTGCACTACTACGGCGCCAACCGGCACCTCGCCCGCTTGCGCAGCCAAGGTCGCTTGCTCCAAGGCAAGACGCATCCAATGCGCGTCATCAGGCAGGGTTTCAGCCATTGGTAAAGCCCTAAAGAGAGGCCCCAGTCAAGCCCATTTTTCGCATCCATACACCCAATGCCTGGTCGTCCGGACCACCCGCATCGTAAATTTCCAACATGCGGGCATGGGCTTCAGGACGATGTTGGTTTACTTTAACTTTGCACTGCATGCTAATGATTTTTAATGAAAAAGAGACGATGGCACCAAGCATCTTCGTGGTGTAATCCTCGGGCAAACCCCTCCACTGGTCGGCATAGGCAGGTTCATGGTCGGCAATGAGTTGCTTGAGTAAAGCGTCTTTGGCATCGTGCCCGTCTAGCACTTGGGCTTCAACCACACAATGCACCGCCACGTAGTTCCAAGTCGGCACGCGCGCCAGGTCCGGATAGACCTTGGGCGACATATAGGCATGCGGCCCCATAAACGTCACCACCGCCTGCGACCGTTGCGCTAGGTATTTCCAGTGCGGATTGCCCCGTGCGCAATGGCCGAGTAGTACGCCGTGTTCAGGACCCTGCCCCGGTTGCGCTTCCCAATGTACCGGCATGTGCGTAACAAAGGGCAAGCCCGCATCATCGGTGGAAATCAGGCTGGCAAAAGGATGCGCCTGCATGATGTCGATCGCCACTTGCGGGTCTTTGGGGTCGAATTGGCTGGGTAAGTACATGAGAATCCCTAGCTTAGAACTCAATTACTATTGATTTTCGATTTAGATTAATTGCCAATTAACTCCTCAACCTGCCCAGTCTTTATCCATTTGATAATTGCTCTTGAAGAAACCTCTTCCCTTCCCTCAAAGGAATGATAATGTCCGCCGCCACAAACATCACCATTGGGAATGCCGCCCTTTACCGTTACTAAATTTTTGCTTGAATATGCCAAAACAGTTGAATATGGTGTGTAAGTGCATTGATCATCTGCATGGTGAATATTCAGAACAGGTGCCTTTATTGAACTCATGTCGAAGGACTCCATCGAGTAAGCAAAAGCACGGTTTCGTGTTGCAAGCGTTTGTGAAGCAGAGTGAATACTTCCATTCAATTCATTTCCTAAGTTTTTTGCTAGCCATTTTGAAGATATTGCGCCGTAACTATGCCCCATCACATAGAACTTTGTAATACTATGCTTCTCCTTTAATGTCGCAATAATTTTCCTGACATCGTCGGAATGTTTTTTTGATGAGCGGTAATCATCATTGCAGCCTAACGGCATATTTCCTGCCCCAACACTATTTTCATCACTGGGACAGTCCATTACCACGAGCGAAATGCCGGCTTCAGCAAACAACCCAGTATTATTTTTTAAAAAATTTAAATTTCTTTGCCAGTCGTTTTCTGACTTAATATTTGCAATCCCAGACCAACCGCGGTAAAAAAGTAAAGCCGTGTCGGATGGGATTGATGGCGAGAGGATAATCGCCCTTTGAACTACTGGCGATTTAGGAAAAACTCTGGAATCTCTTCCG
>CAMBFO010000046.1 GCA_945865675.1 Comamonas sp. lk | reverse complement strand
TGCATCGAAATTTTGCAAGGCCGCCACCCGGTGGTGCAGGCGCGCTTGGCCGAACTGAGCAGCGGCAACTTCATCGCCAATGACACGCTGCTAGGCCCACGCCAGCGCATGCAAATCATCACCGGGCCGAACATGGGCGGTAAATCGACTTATATGCGCCAGGTTGCGCTTATTGTGCTGCTGGCCTCCATGGGCGCGTATGTGCCGGCCAAGGCCTGTCGACTCGGGCCGGTGGACGCCATCCACACCCGCATTGGCGCAGCCGACGACCTGGCCAATGCGCAATCGACCTTTATGTTGGAGATGGTCGAGGCCGCGCAAATTTTGCACAGTGCCACGGCGCAGTCCTTGGTGCTGATGGACGAAATCGGGCGCGGCACCTCCACCTTCGACGGCCTGGCCCTGGCCGGCGCGATTGCCGGTCAGTTGCACGACAAGACGCAGTCCTTCACCCTGTTTGCCACGCATTATTTCGAGCTGACCGAGTTCCCCACTGCGCATCGTGGTGCGGTCAATGTGCACGTCAGCGCAGCCGAATCCGGCCGCGACATCGTGTTCCTGCACGCCATCGAAGCAGGCCCGGCCAGCCGCAGTTACGGCATCCAAGTGGCGCGCCTGGCCGGTATACCGGCGGCGGTGCTCAACCAGGCCCGCCAAACCCTGGAGGCCTTGGAACAACAAGCCAGCACCGCCCAAGCCCAGGTCGATTTATTCGCCCCCGCCCCCGCGCCCGCCGCCCCCGCACCCAGCCCACTAGAAGCCTACGTCGCCTCCCTCACGCCCGACACCATGAGCCCCCGCGACGCCATAGCCGCCATCTACCAACTCACCAGCTTAATTGGGGTCAGAACCTAATTCAGGGAAAATCTAATTGGGTTCTGACCCCCATTAGAGGGAATGGGGGGATTCGAGTTCGCGCAGCAGGGCGTCGTAGCTGGCGCTTAGCTGGGGGTCGATTTGCTGCAGTGAGGCGGCGATGTCCAGGGCTTTGTCGGCTTGGGGGATGGTGGGCGCAGCAGGGGCATCTGGCGCGGCATCTGCAAGGTGAATTTCATGGGCTGGGTGTTGATGTCTCGGCAGCTCGGCGGCAGGGGCCAGGGCGGGAATGGCGGCAGTGCCGAATCCGTCCAGGCCTTGCATGCCAGTGCTCAGGTCGCTGAACATAGTCGCAACCGGGGGCTGCGCCAACGCAGCCGCAGGCGCTGGCTTGCCGCCCGTTTGCAAAATGGAATAGGCCAAGGCCGAGCCGGCAAACAAGGCGCCGCTGACACAAATCCACAAAGCCCACAGCGCGCCGGCGTCCACTGCCCGCATATCGAGCATACCCCCTACTTCAGTGCCAAACCAGGCCCAAGGCAAGTCGCGCAGCCAATGAAAACCTTCGAGCGATGCCGGATGCAGCGCCAGCGCGACTACCAGTAACACCAGGTTAACCACGGCAGCCCAAAAAGTAGCGATAAAAACCATGTGTCCTGCTCTCATTCAAACGTCTGCACAATCTTGTCGCGCAACAGCGCAGCCAAATGGGCGCGCGCCTGGGCAATCGCCAGGGCTTCGTTTTCAGCGTCGACCGAATCGCCGGCGATCTCCACCAAACTGTGGCGGATGCGCTGAATATGCGCTTCGGTTTCCTGCAAAGAATTTTGCAATTGACCGCGGCGCTCGGTATGCTGGTCCAGCTCGCTGAGCAACTCAAACACCTGCTGCAGGTAAAAACGGTTTTTGCGGCTTTGCGCAATATCGGTGCGCGTCAAAAAAACCTGCATTTGCTGCGCCAGATTTTGGTGGCTGGAGGGCTTGGAAAGGGTGTTGGCAGGACTAGCAGCCATCAAAGGCTGGGGCGCGTCTGACGCCTCTGTCGCGTCTTCTAGGGGCATGCCTGCATCCATCGAATCGCCTGGCGCATGGGCAGGCGGTGCACTATGCAAAGCGGGGCTGGCAGCTGGGCCATCAGACATGGTGTGAACTCCGAGGGCTAAGGGCTATTCGCGGGGGCGAGGGGTCGCTACGAATTTGCCTTGTTGCAATACTAAATCGCAAGAAGAAGGATATGTGTCAGAAGCCAATTCTAGAGGCAGGCCGCGAAGGCGTCACAAGATCGCCATTGCCGCACACAAGCGCTGAGCGTATCGCAACACCCCGCGCGCTCCTTGGCCGCTTAGCTTTGCTAGAGGCTAGCCCCACCTTCCACCACCAATCCCCGGCGCACCTGCACCACTCTTTGCGCATGGGCAATGGTCTCGGGCCGGTGGGCGATCAGGATGCGGGTTAGTTGCATTTGGGCCAAAGCTTGGGCGACGCGTTGCTCGTTGGCCAGGTCTAAGTGGCTGGTCGCTTCGTCTAGGGCCAGCACGCGGGGTTGTTTGTACAAAGCGCGCGCCAGCAATACGCGCTGCTTTTGCCCACCCGACAGGCTGGCGCCCATATCGCCGACCAGGGTGTGGTAACCCATGGGCATGGCCACGATGTCCTCATGGATGGCGGCCAGCGCCGCGCAAGCCTGAACACGCGCCTCGTCGTGCTGCACGTCAAAAAAACTGATGTTGTCGGCAATGCTGCCTGCCAGCAGCACATCGTCTTGCAGCACCGTGCCTATGCAGCGGCGCACATTGGAAAGACCCAGCTGGCGCACCGGTATGCCGCCGTACAAGACCTCGCCCTCTTGCGGCGCGCGCAGGCCCAGCAACACTTTGAGCAAAGTGCTTTTGCCACAACCGCTGGGGCCGACGATGGCCAGGTGTTCGCCCGCTTCAACGCGCAAATTGGCGTCTTTGAGTATCCAAGGTTCGCCATCGCCATACCTAAAACTCACTCCGCGCAGCTCGATGCTGGGCGGCAAATGGCTCAGGGAGTTATCGGCAATATCGTGCACCTCCGGCGCGCTGAGCACGATGTCGCCCAGGCGCTCGGCGTGCAGGCTGAGCATGCGGATTTCGACTGCGTAATTGATGAGCGCTGACACCCGCGAGGTGAACTGGCCTTTGTAGCTGATAAACGCAAACAGCATGCCGATGGTGAAAGGCGCGGCCACACCCGCTGCGCTGGAGCCGGTTTGCAAGACCATCTGGCCACCTAGCCAAAACACCAGAAGGTTTTCTATGCCAAAGACAAAAGTGTTGGCGCTGGAAAAAGCAATATTCAGCTTGGCGGTGCGCACATCGCGGTTTTGCACTTCGACCAGCAAGTTTTGCCAACGCGCGCGGCGCTCTTGTTCGCGGCCAAAGAGCTTGAGCGGGCTGATGGCGCGCAGGGTTTCTAAAAAATGCGTGTTCTCGCGGGCAGAGATCACCAAGCGCTCTGCCGCCGCATTGCGAAACGGCGCATACGCCGCCCAACGCAACAGGCCATAGACCAGCACAGAGGCACAAACCACAGCGGCTAGCTTCCAAGAGTACAGCAGCATCATGCACAGCGCCGCCAAACCCATGATGCCGTCTAGTACTGCTTCTAGCACGCTGGTAGTCAGCGTGCGCTGGATGCTGCCCACCGCACCAAAGCGGGACACCACATCGCCCAGGTGGCGCTTCTCAAAATATTCGATCGGCAGCTTGACCATGTGCGCAAACACATTGCTAGCCCATTGCAGGCTGAGCGACATGCCAAAGCGCATCACCATCCAGCTGCGGGCCAGGCCAATCAGCGTCTCGATCAGCAGTAACAAAGCAAAGCCGATGACCAACACCACCAATAAGTCGGCATCATGCGTGGCCAATGCATCATCGACCACCAGCTGGTTTAACAAAGGGCCGCAGATCACAAACAGCTCAAGCACCACCGCCAGCGCAAACACTTGCAAGAGCGAGCGCTTCAGGCCCAGCACCTTGCCGGTAAGGGCAGACAGCGCTACGCCCCGGCGTTCGTCGGCGGGTTTGAAATCGGCATTCGGGGAGAGTTCCAAGGCTACGCCCGTGAAATGGCGCGAGACTTCTGTTAAGGGCAGCTTGCGCAGGCCTACCGCCGGATCGAGGATGGTGATGCTGCGCCGCCCTACCGCCTTGAGCACCACAAAATGGTTCAGGTCCCAATGCAAGATGCAGGGGCGCTGCAACTGGCCTAGCTCGCCCAGCTCCAGCCGCACCGGGCGGCTGCTGAACTGCAAGGCCGCCGCATAGCCGATGATTTGCTGCAAATTGCTGCCTTTGAGCGACAGCGGAAAACGGCGACGAAGGTCGGCCATATCCAGATACAAACCATGGGCCTTGGCGACCATCGCCAGGCAGGCCAGGCCGCATTCGCCGGCTTCGGATTGGAGGATTAGATTCATTGGAGCGGCGCAATATTTTCTGGCAGTGGCCACATAATCACAGCCACAACACCAACACCGCAAGTGAGTTATGAAGCCCATGAATGCCGGTAATAAAAAAATACCTGTCGCGTAAGCTCAAATGGCATTTTTTCAGTTCGATGTAGACATAAGCTTGGACAAAGAAGAACCAAGCCAACACCAAACCCAATTGCCATTGCAATAGAGAATGAAAGATCAGTAATGGAATCGTGCCAATCAAAGCAGATCGAGTATGGTTCTTTGCAGCGTCAAATGCCAGAGAGGTCGTGTAAATCAAAAAAAATGACTCTATGGAAGGAATGATGAGGCCAATAGAAATCAATTGCCAAAACGCTTTAATACTTTCGTCGCCAGCAAGGTATGGAGACGGGCTTTGTCCAGAAAAAAAGTGTGCTGCTGCAAGTGCCAATGTCACTGAGGGGATTAGGCTTACTACAAACGTTTTCAAAAAATACGACGCTATGAGTTGATTGGTTTTCCGAGATAACAGGCGCTGCATCACAGTAAATTTTCAGAGAGTGTTTTGTGCCGAAAGGGGAGCAGGACAGCGTACGGCCCCACTCCACTCAGGACATTTAGTAGTTGTCACCCATCGCAGTCGTACCGTTTGGGCTGCCACCTTGATTTAAAGAGGCCACCCAGTCAACCACACCGTCAGCAATTTTGCCAACGAGCCACCCGGAGAAACCCTCCTTCACACTCTTAAAAATTCCGCCGCTCACAGCGTCAATTTCATCAATAGTTAAATCTCTCATATCAAACTCCCTTTACAAAAAACAGACCGGCAAACCGCCCGGCCCAAGCGTTTCCCAAGCTGCCCCGCAGTCAATCCCCCTGCGGGTCACCTTGCAGAATCTTCAACCGCTGCCTAGCCGCCAACACCGGCTCCAGCACCCATTCCCACACCTTTCTGCGCTCTTGCAATACATCAGCCTCCACCGTCAGCCGGGCTTAAGCATCAGCCAGTTGTTGGTTTGACGTCAGCGATTGGATACACGTTTCGGCGAAAAGGTTGGTGGTGGCCGATGATCTGTGCCAGCGTTGCGCCTTTAAAGGAACCTGCAAAACGGCCGCAAACTTCGGCTAGGGCAAGTTGCAGGCGGTGGACTTTGGCCACCATGCTCCAGGCAGGCCAGGCCGCATTCGCGGGATTCGGATTGGGGCTTTGGGGACAAAGCTCGCACTTTTCTAGTCGAAAGATGATGTAGCTGTCTAAGTAGGTAATTTTGACTGTTGTCAAAACCTGGTTGCTTTGGTTAACTACAGCTGTACTTCGTCCTTGACTACGGTATATCTTCTATATGCAACTATCGCAAGAAAAACTGCCGAGATAAACAACATGCTAGAGGTTATACAGATTAGTTCTGATTTTTTTTGTTTCATCAAATACGACACGACGTCACCTGAAACAAATACTGTTGTATAGATTAGTGCGCCGGCGCAAGCGGTGGCGAATGCAAAGACTAATATTTTCATTTTCAATCCTAAAAGAATGCAGCAGTTGAAAACAACTGCTGCATAGCTTTAAACATGTCAACTAGTTAACCATCATGTCAGCGATGCCAAGCGCGGCTCCAAGCACGCCGGTTACAACTGCAAAACTAACAAGGGCTGGGGTTGCCGGGGTTGGAACCGCTGCCAGCCCACCGGCTACCGCCGATGCGCCCCCAAAAACTGCCGCAATGTTGCCTAGTACACCCGCGCCATTCACATCCTGAATCTCAATCATTGTCAATTCACGCATTTTGATTTTCCTAAAGTTTAATTCTAAAAACAGCTGACTTCACCTTACCTTAACTCAACCGCTGCTTCCGAATGATCGGAAGCGGCGGATCGTCATGTCATCTATTGTTCTGTTGCTTCCCACAGGATAGGCGCAAATGGGTTTACGGGCCTTCCGAAATTATCGAATTGCGGTGGATCCCCCGAATTTTGAACTATTCCGCCGCTAATCTCCTTAAGTTGATCATCTTTCAATTCTTGCATTTACCATCTCCATCAAAAACCGGCCGAAAAAACGCGCTCGGCACTTACGCCTCCACCACCGCCCGCTGAGTCAACCGCCTTCGCGCCCGCCCACCGGATCGGCCTGTAGAACCTTCAACCGCTGCCTAGCCGCCAACACCGGCTCCAGCACCCATTCCCATACCTTGCGGCGTTCCTGCAAAACATCTGCCTCCACCGTCAGCCCGGCTTTGAGTGGCAAGGCCTCGCCATAAGCCTGGATGCTTTGGGCCTCTAGGCTGACGTTGACGCGGTACAGCGCTTCTTTGCTGCCCGCTTGGGTGAGTAGCTGCTCGGCCAGGTTGGGCGGCAGTTCGCTGGGGGCGAAGGGCGTGGCCGATACCGAGGTGATGCGGCCTTGGTGCAGGCCAAACTTTTGGTAGGGGTAGGCGTCGTAGCGCAGATACACGGTTTGGCCGGGGCGGACAAAGCCTGCGGTGCGGCTGGGTGCGAAGAGCTGGGCCTGCAGCGGGCCGGGGCCGTTTGCATCGCTATCGTCCGCTTGCGGCACCAGGGTTGCCAAGGCCTGGCCGCTTTGGACGGACTGCCCGGCTTTGAGGTTGAGCGCCGTAATGGTGCCGGCATAGGGCGCGCCAATTACCATGGTTTTGCGGGCGGCGTTTTCGCTGGCCTCTTGGTCCAGGCTGGCGCGGTTGCGCTCTATTTGGTTGGTGTCGGCCTGCAATTGCGCTTTGAGGGCGATGCGCTCGCCGCGCAGGGTTTGCTGTTCTTGCATCAGGCCCAGGCGGGCGCGCTCCAGGGCTTGGGCGCGGGCTTTGGCGTCAATCAGTTCCTCCTGGCGCACTTGCACTTGGGCTTCGGCCACAAAGCCGGACTCGGCCAGTTGTTGGTTGCGCACTAGCGTGGTCTGCGCCAGTTGCACCCGGCGCGCTTGCAAGGCGGACTCTTCTTCGGCCTGGCGCAGTTGCTGCGCGGTGGTGCGCAGCCTATCGTCTAGCACTTGTTCGCGCTGGCGGGTTTGCAGTTCGCGCAGCGTGCGCTCGGTGGACAGGGTTTGCAGCCGGGTGGCAATTTGCTGGGCTGCGCGCTCGGTGGTGTCTGACACGCTGCCGCCCAGCATGCTTTGACGTTCGGTTTGCAGCACCAGCAAAACTTGCCCTGCCTTTACGCTTTGGCCTTCGCGCACCGGCAGGTCCATGACCACGCCCGCTTGTGGAGCGCTGATGTTGAGGCTGCCCTGGCTAGGCACCACCACACCGCTCAAGCGCGCTTTGCGGTTGACCTCGCCCCAGGTGGCAAAGGCCACTAGCATCAGGGCCAGCGCCAATGCAACGCTGGTCACCGCAGCATAAGACCAAGGCCGCTGCAAGCGCACGCTGCCTAGGTATTGCGCTGCTTGTGCGGCGGCTACTTCCTGGCGGAACAACATAGACCCTAATCCCTTGGTAAAAATTATTATTTTGACGACTATATTGTGCGGGGGGGGGTGGGCAGCGCTACGGGGTTTACCCTTGGTTGGCGCAAAAAAAGACAAAGGCCAATACGAAGCGCTGCCTTGAATGGGTTGGGCGTTCCTTGCATAAACGCTGACCATCAGAGTTTCCGGGAACGCTAATTTCCATATTTAGGTATGGTTATTTACCCATACAAATGTTACGATCTGGCGATGGTCTCAGTAAATTTCGAATGGGATGCCAACAAAGATACCGAAAACCAAGTTAAGCATCAAGTCGCGTTCAACGAAGCGCAATTTGCGTTTGCTGATCCGCGCCGCATCATCGCCAAAGACCTGGCGCACAGCGCGGCGGAAGATCGCTTTTACTGCATGGGCGAGGTTGGCGGCGGTATTTTGACGGTGCGCTTTACTTATAGGCATAACGTCATCCGGATCATCGGTGCAGGTTATTGGCGCAAAGGAAAATCTATCTATGAAAAAGAAAATCGCTTACACAAATGAACCCCTAGGCGATGTGCAAGTGGTGGCAGATTTTCTGCCATCACCTAGCCAACTGGCCTACCGAGAAGACGGAGTGAAAGTCACGCTGGCGTTGAGCAAGCGCAGTGTGGACTTTTTTAAGGCCGAGGCCTCCAAGCACCAAACCCAGTACCAGCGCATGATCCGCCGCTTGCTGGACTCCTATGTGGAGGCCCACGGCGAGCCCACTACATCATCAAAAAAATCAACTCGAAAAGCCACAGCGCTTTAGCGCAGACAGTAAGCTAGCCACCATGCCCCACCCCACCAACGGCAACATCTCCTTCTGGTACGCCGACATGGGCGGCCTACCGGCTTACCGCGCGGCGCTGCCCGGCGACCGGGATGCGGATGTCTGCATCGTGGGGGGTGGCTATACCGGTTTGTGGACGGCCTATTACCTCAAGCGCGCGCAGCCGGATTTGCGCATAGCCATTTTGGAAAAAGAGTTTTGCGGCTTTGGCGCTTCGGGGCGTAACGGCGGCTGGCTGAGCGGGGGCTTTGGCTGGTCGCGTGACAAGTACCTGGCCAGTTCCAGCCGCGCGGCCGTCATCGCCATGGAGACCGCTATGCACGGCACAGTGGACGAAGTGCTGGCCGTAGCACAGCGCGAACACATAAACGCCGACATCGTGCGCGCCGACACGCTGCGGGTGGCGACCAATGCAGCGCAATGGGCGCGTGTGCAAGCCAGCTACCGCGAGGCGCGCGCGTGGGACGTGCCGCAAGACCGCGTTAGCCTGATTAACGCTGCGCAAGCAAGTGGGCGGATGCGCGTGGACCAGGTGATGGGCGGCTTGGTGCATCACGGCACGGCGCGCGTACAACCAGCCAAACTGGTGCGAGGGTTGGCCGATGTGGTGGAGCGCATGGGCGTGTCTATCTACGAGCGAAGCGGAGTGATAGGTTTAGAAAAAGGCCGCGTGCTAACCGCACATGGCATGGTGCGCGCCCCTTTGATCGTGCGCGCCACCGAAGGTTTTACCGCCGGGCTGCCGGGCCTCAAACGCCAATGGATGCCGATGAATAGCGCGCTGGTCATGACCGAGCCGCTGCCCGCCGCGCTGTGGGACGAGATAGGCTGGAGCGGGCACGAGCTGTTGGGCGATGCGGCGCACACCTATGGTTATGCGCAGCGCACGCGAGAAGGCCGCATTGCCATGGGCGGGCGCGGGGTGCCTTACCGCTTTGGATCGGCCACCGATATCAACGGCATCACGCAACAAGCCAGCATTGAGGGCTTGCAAGCCATGTTGCTGCGCTGGTTTCCGCAAACACGCGGCCTGAAACTGGAGCATGCCTGGTGCGGCGTGCTGGGTGTGCCGCGCGACTGGTGCACCACCGTGGGCCTGGACCACACCAGCGGCATGGCCTGGGCCGGTGGCTATGTGGGTCTGGGCGTGTCCAGCTCCAACCTGGCCGGGCGCACGCTGGCCGATTTACTGCTGAACCAAGACACCGATTTAACCCGCCTGCCCTGGGTGAACCGCAGCGTGCGCCCCTGGGAGCCCGAGCCTTTGCGCTGGCTGGGCATCCACACCATGTACCGGCTTTACCATTGGGCCGACAAGCGCGAATTTGCTGGCCTGGCCCGCACCTCGCGCATAGCGACAATGGCGAACAAAATCACGGGCCGCTAGCCTTGGCTTGGCGGCGCCCATTTCCCTCAGAGACATTGCATGACGCACTTCCAAACTTTTGCACACCTGTCCACCATAGACCTGGGCGCACCCCGCCCCAAGCCCACCACGCTCACGGGCAACCAGTTCGAGGCTTCGGTAGCACTTTTCAAATCGAATGACGGACTGATGGAGATCGGCGTGTGGGAATGCACCCCCGGTCGCTTTACCGCGGTGCGCGACACCATGTCCGAGACCTGCCATATCGTGTCCGGCCACGTGACGCTGCACGGCCCCGAAGGCCGCGCGCAAGAGGTGCGCGCCGGGGAAGTGCTGGTGCTGCCCAAGGGCTGGCGTGGCGAGTGGGAACTGCACAGCACCACGCGCAAGCTCTATGTGATGCACCACGATGCCGCTTGAACACAGCGCCAGCGCGCCGCTGCCGCATGAGCTAAGCGCCAGCGCGCCGCTGCCGCGTGTCCTGTGGCCGCTGCTGTTCGGCAATTTTGTGATCGGCACCGGCGTGATGGTGGTGCCGGGCACACTCAATGACATCAGTAGCAATTTGCAAGTGTCGGTGCCGGCGGCGGGGCAGCTGATTACCGCAGCGGCGGTGGTGATGTGCCTAGGCGCGCCGCTGTGCGCGACCCTGGTGGCAGGTTGGGATCGGCGCCGCCTGCTCGCACTGGCTTTGCTGTGGTACGGCGTGTTTTTGCTGGCCAGCGCCTGTATGCCGGACTTTGGCTCGCTGATGGCCGTGCGCGTGTTGGCTGCGATTGCCCCGGCCATCTTCACGCCGCAAGCGGCCTCGTGTATCAATTTATTGGTGACGCCCGAGCAACGTGGTCGCGCGATTACTTTTGTGTTTATGGGTTGGTCGGTGGCCTCGGTGGTGGGGATGCCCTTGGGGGCCTGGATCGGCGGCACGCTAGGTTGGCGCGTGGCCTTTGGGGCGATAGCGCTCCTCAGCCTAGTAAGCGCCGCCTGGGTGTGGCGCAGCATGCCCGATGGGGTGCGCCCGCCGGCGCTGTCGCGCGCGGCCTGGGGCCAAACCTTGCGCTCGCCAGCGCTGATGCTCTGCGTGGCAGTCACCGTCTTGTTTGCGGCGGGTCAGTTTATTTTGTTCTCGTACTTCGCGCCCTATTTCAAGCAGCAATTGCAGTTCAGCGCTATAGACCTCAGCCTCTTGTTTGCCTGGTTTGGCGCTTTTGGCTTTATCGGCAACGTGCTGATGTCGCGCAATATCGACCGCAGCGGCGCGCCGCGCGCGGTGATGTGGAGCGTGGGCGCCATGGCGCTGAGCCTGCTGCTCTGGCCGCTGGCCACCAATGTGCTGCTGGCCGCCATCATCATCCTGCCCTGGGGCCTGGGCTGCTTTGCGTCCAATTCAGCGCAGCAAGCTCGCCTGGCAGGTATTGCGCCCACACTGGCCTCGGCCTCCATTGCGCTCAACAGCTCGGCCATGTACGCCGGCCAAGCTATGGGTGCGGCCAGCGGCGGCTGGCTAGTCGCCCAAGGCCGCATGCTGGACCTGCACTGGTTCGGCCTGGCAGCCCTGTTGGCCGCGATGGTGGTGAGCTGGTGGGCCAGCCGCCAAACCCTGGACCTGGCGCTGGCGCGGGGCTAGAAATCTGGCTGCTCCGCCTTGGACGCAAGAGCACTTCGCCGCGCCCTCCAAGCGCCCAACAGCACCAACAAGCCGGGCACAAAAATCATGGCCCAGATGATTTTGTCCAGGTGCAGTTTGACCCAGGGAATATTGCCAAAGAAATAGCCCACGGTCACGATGCCGACGACCCACAGCACGCCGCCCAGCACGTCATAAAAAGTGAACTTAGCGCGCGTCATGTGTGCTACGCCGCCCACAAAGGGCGCAAACGTGCGCAAAAAAGGCATAAAGCGCGCGGCGACCAGGGTGATGCCGCCGTAGCGCTCGTAAAACGCATGTGCTTGATCGAAAGCGGCTTTGTTAAAAAAACGCGAGTCTTGCCACTGAAACACGCGTGCACCAAAGTAGCGCCCTATGGTGTAGTTGGTCTGGTTGCCCATCACCGCCGCTGCCAGCAGCAAGGGCACCACGAGCTGGTACTCCATCAAGCCTACGCCACACATCGCACCCACCACAAACAGCAGAGAGTCCCCCGGCAAAAAAGGCATGATGACCAAACCGGTTTCCACAAAGATAATCAGAAACAGCAGCGCATAGACCCACAGGCCGTAATTGCTGACAAACATTTCCAGATAGCGGTCAACGTGTAATACGAAGTCAAGCAAGGTCGCGGCGAGTTCCATGCGGGCATTATCGCCGCCACCCCCCACCTACAATCTCGGCGTGCACGCCCCCAACCCCAGCCCCCGCAAGCCCATACGGCCCCTGCCCGATACTTTGATCAGCCAAATTGCGGCCGGCGAAGTGGTGGAGCGCCCGGCCTCGGTGGTACGCGAGTTGGTGGATAACGCGCTGGACGCCGGCGCGCGCCAAGTGACTGTGCGCCTGCTGGCCGGCGGGGTGCGCCTGATTGCGGTGGAGGACGACGGCATGGGCATAGTGCGCGCCGAACTGCCGCTGGCCTTTGAGCGCCACGCCACCAGCAAAATCGGCAATTTACAAGACTTGGAATCCGTGGCCACCATGGGCTTTCGGGGCGAGGCGCTGGCCGCCATCAACGCGATTGCCGACTGCGCGATCTTGTCGCGCGCGCTGGGCCAATCAGAAGCCTTTTTGCTGGACGGGCGCAGCGGCGAGTTGCGCCCGGTGGCCCGCGAAACCGGCACCACGGTGGAAGTGAAAGAATTGTTTTACAGCACCCCGGCGCGGCGCAAGTTTCTCAAAACCGATGCCACCGAACTGGCCCATTGCATAGAAGCCGTGCGCCGCCATGCGCTAGCGCGGCCCGATGTGGGGTTTGCGATTTGGCATGAGGGCAAGCTGGTGGAGCAATGGCGCGCGCATAGCGATAACGCGCTTGGCTTGCAAGCACCGGATGCGTCAGCAGACGAAGCGGATACCACCGCGTTATTGCGCGCCACGCAACGCGCCGCGCTGGACCGGCGTTTGGCCGATGTTTTGGGCAGCGATTTTTTAGCGCAATCGATGGCCGTCGATTGGCGCAGCCCGCCCGGCCCGCAAGACCCGAGCGGCTTGGGCGCGCGCAGCATGCGGGTGTGGGGCCGCGTCGGCATACCCGATGCCGCCCGCGCACGCGCCGACCAGCAGTTTTGTTATGTGAACGGCCGCTTTGTGCGCGACAAAGTGCTCACCCATGCGGCGCGCAGCGCATACGAAGATGTGCTGCACGGGCAGCGCCAACCGGTGTATGCGCTTTACCTGGACATGGACCCAACGCGCGTGGATGTGAACGTGCACCCCACCAAAATCGAAGTGCGCTTTCGGGACAGCCGCGAAGTCCACCAAGCAGTGCGCCACGCTGCCGAAGAAGCGCTGGCTTTGCCACGCGCTGGCCGCGCTGGCCAACTGGATGCAGACACAAGGGGCCAAAGCGCTTGGGGCAACTTGCTCAAGCCCGACGCGGGCTTTGCAGCTAGCAGCCAAAACGGCGTTGGCCTGGCAAACCATCGCAGCGCACCTGGGACGATGACGCCACCAAATTCACCCTTGTTTATGCGCCAACAAGGCATGCGCTTTGCGCCGCAGGACAGCGTGGGCCACCGCGTGAGCGATGTAGCTGCTTTGTGGCAGAGCACACCCTCCGCTTTTGACAACGCAGATGCTTTTGCCATGCGCGCTGAAAGTGCAAACGCATGGGCACAGCCAAGCGCAGCAGATGCACCGCACACGGGCGCCACCTACCCTGCGCAGCAAGCGCCGCATGCGGACGCGCAAGACTGGCCGCTGGGCCGCGCCCTCGCACAGTTGCAAGGCATATACATACTGGCAGAAAACGCGCAGGGCCTGATCGTGGTCGATATGCATGCCGCGCATGAGCGCATCGTCTATGAAGGCCTCAAAGCACAGTTCAATAGCGACCCAGCAAGCGCGGCGCAGACCAAGGCAATGGCCAGCCAGCCCTTGCTGATTCCCGCCACCTTTGCCGCCACGCCTGAAGAAACCGCCACGGCTGAGGCGCATGCCGACACCTTACATGCGCTAGGCCTAGAGGTCAGCGCCTTTTCGCCCACCACGTTGGCAGTGCGTGCCGTGCCCACCACGCTGGCCCAGGGCGATGCCGTTGCCTTGGCGCGCAGCGTGTTGGCCGAGCTGGCGCAGCACGATGCCAGCACCGTGCTGGCGCGCGCGCAAGACGAAATTTTGTCTACCATGGCCTGCCACGGCGCAGTGCGCGCCAACCGCCGCCTGAACATCGACGAGATGAACGCCTTGCTGCGCCAAATGGAGCACACCGAGCGCAGCGACCAGTGCAACCACGGCCGTCCCACCTGGCGGCAGATCAGCGTGGGCGAACTGGATAAATGGTTTATGCGCGGTCGCTAAGGCGCATCCCCTCGACCATGCATCCCCCATCGGCCGAACCGGCAGCTCCCTCTTTCCAACCCGTTTTGCGCGATGAAGTGCGCGCGCTGTGGACTTTGGCCTGGCCAATTTTGGTGGGGCAGTTGGCCAACATCGGTATGTCGGTGGCCGCAGTGGCGATGTCCGGCCATGTTTCGGCGCAGGACCTGGCCGGTGTGTCCCTGGGCGTGTCGCTGTGGAATATTGTCATCATCACCTTGATCGGTCTGTTGATGTCGGTCAACCCCACCGTAGCCCACCATGTGGGTGCGCAGAACTTGGGGCAGGTGCCGCATGTGGTGCGCCAGGCGCTCTGGAAAAGCTTGTTGCTGGGGCTGATTGCCACCGCGATCTTGCAATCCACCCAACTGATTTTTGCTTGGATGACGCTGGAAGCGCACACCCGCGCCGTGGCGCAAGACTTTGTACTGGTTACCAGTTTTGGGCTGCCCGCTTTTGCGGCCTACCGCGTGCTTTACGGCTACAGCGCCAGCATCAACCAGACCAAACCCATGATGGTGGTGGCGTTGCTAGCTCTGGCGCTTAACGTGCTGCTCAGTTGGATATTGGTGTTCGGCCACCTGGGCTTTGCGCCTATGGGCGGCCTGGGTTGCGCTTGGGCCACCTTGGTGTCGGTGTGGTTCAACTTGCTGGGCATGCTGCTTTGGATTAGCCGCAGCGCGGCGCACCGGCCCACCTTTCCGTTTACCCATTTCGAATGGCCGCACCGGCCCATGCAAGTGACTCTGTTTCGCTTGGGCCTGCCCATTGGCCTGACGTTTTTTGCCGAGACCAGTGCTTTTGCTTTGATTGCCCTGCTGGTGGCGCGCTTTGGCAGTGCGCAAGTGGCAGCGCATCAAATTGCGCTCAATTTTGCGTCGCTGTTGTTCATGGTGCCCATGAGCCTGAGCGTGGCGGTGCTGACCCGGGTGGGCCAGTCGCTGGGCGCGGGCGATCCCAGGGGCGCCCGCTACCGCGCTTGGGTGGGCTTGGGCACGGCCATGGTGTTTGCCAGCGCCTCGGCCTTGTTCACCGGCTTATTCGGCACGCAGATTGCCCAGTTTTATACCGAAGACGCAGCGGTGCTGGCGGCGGCGATTCCCTTGCTTTTTTTCGCGGCGGTGTTTCAGTTTTCTGACTCGGCGCAAGTGGTGCTTAGCGGCGCGATACGCGGCTACAAGGTCACCCGCGCGCCCATGCTTTTGCACCTGACGGCCTTTTGGCTGGTGTCCTTGCCGTTGGGCTACGTGCTAGGCGTCGCGCCCGATTGGGCCCCCTGGGGCCCGGCGCAGGCGATGCAGGCCACGGGGTTTTGGATCGCGCTGGTCGTGGCCTTACTCATCGCGTCTTTAGGTTTGCTGCTGATGCTCAAGATAATTGCCGACCAGCGCTGTGCAGATGCTGATGCGCCTTCCGGCAGCACCTAGCCGTATCCGCTTGGACCTCTAAGCCCTCATGCAAAACACCCTGCCCTTTTACCTGTCGATTGCCGGCCCCACTGCGGCGGGTAAGACGGCAACGGCGCTGGCGATTGCGCGTGAATTTGACTGCGAAATCATCAGCGTCGATTCGGCCCTGGTCTATAGAGGCATGGACATCGGCACGGCTAAACCGGCAGCGCACGAACTGGCGGCCGTGCCCCACCACCTGATAGAGATTCGCGACCCGCTGCACGCTTACAACGCGGCCGAGTTTGCGCGCGAAGCGGCCACGCTGATTCGCGCCATCAGCGGGCGCGGCAAATTACCGCTTTTGGTGGGCGGCACCATGCTGTATTTCAAAGCATTGCGCGAGCCGCTGGACGCGATGCCGGCAGCCGATGCGCAGATCCGCGCAGCCATCGAGCATGAGGCCCAGTCCATCGGTTGGCCCGCCATGCACGCCCAACTGGCGCAAGTGGACCCGGCCACGGCGGCGCGCCTGGCTGCGGCAGACAGCCAACGTATTGGCCGCGCCTTGGAAGTGTGGCGCAGCGCAGGCGTGCCGCTATCGCAATTGCAGGTGCGCAGCCAACAAGCGGCACCGCACGAGCAGGCAAATGACACGCAAGCCCCCCTGATTTCTTTGGAGCCGCAAGACCGCGCCTGGCTGCATGCGCGCATTGAAGAGCGCTTTGACGCGATGCTGGCGCAGGGCTTGGTGCAAGAGGTCGAAGGCTTGCGTGCGCGTGGCGACTTGCATGCCGCCCTCCCCTCTATGCGCTGCGTGGGTTATCGCCAGGCGTGGGACGTGTTAGACGGGACATCGCCGGTGGCGCAATTGCGCGATAAGGGCATTTTTGCCACGCGCCAACTGGCCAAGCGCCAAATCACCTGGCTGCGCTCTATGCCGCAGCGCCATGTGATTGCCTGCGACCACGCGCAATCCATGGACTTGGCGCTAGCGACTGCGCGGCGTTTGATCAAAGGCAGCAAAGCATGACACTGGAAGTACAAAACTTAAGCAAGCGCTATGGCGACAAGCCGGTATTTAGCGATGTGTCTCTAAGCGTGCAAGCCGGCGAATTCGTTGCCATCATGGGCGACTCGGGTGTGGGTAAATCGACCTTGCTCAATTGCATGGCCGGGCTCGATAGCTGGGACAGCGGCAAGGTACTGCTGCTGGGACAAGATCTGGGTACGCTCAGCGACACTGCGCTGGCGGGTGTGCGGCGCCAGCACATTGGCTTTGTGTTTCAGGCTTTTCATGTGCTGCCGCATCTGGACGTGGCCCAAAACGTCGGCCTGCCCTTGCTGCTATTGGGCACGCCAGACCCACAGCGCGTGCAGGACATGCTCGAGGCGGTGGGGCTGGGCGATATGGGCAAGCGCTTGCCGCAAACCCTGAGCGGCGGGCAGTTGCAACGCGTCGCCATTGCCCGCGCCCTGGTACACCGCCCGGCCCTGCTGCTGGCCGACGAGCCCACCGGCAACCTGGACCCCGACACCGCCACCCTGGTCATGGACGCGCTGCTCGCGCAAACCCGCCAACACGGCGCCGCCCTGGTGTTGGTTACCCATTCGCAAACTGCTACGTTGGGGGCCGACAGGGTGCTCAGGCTAGAGACGCATGGAATCCGCCATCCCCATCGCCAAGGGGCACCCGATACCAGCGGGGCTCAATGGCGCTCCGGCGAATAAAAAAATGAATCCAATAATGACAAGCTTTTTCAGTTTTCAGGCTATAGTGCACAGATAGCATCCGCTTGCGCAATGGGGCGAGCAAACGGGGGACCGCAAAGAAGGAGCGCCGGGTTTCATGAAAAATTTATACCTGCACGAAAAAACAGCTTATGGCCGACCAAGCCATGCTGCAAGCGGTTTGCAGCCATTTCAACAACAAGATGTATCGACTGGGCCCGGATGTATCAACCGGGTTTTGCGGTCTACATTGCGTTAGGCCTTCTGGATTACATATTTGAAATCAATTTGAGCATGAACATATTTATTAAAATATTCTGCTGCTTAGCTTTCGCATGCAATTGCTACGCCGAAGTCAAATACATTTCTCCAAAATTTCCTGATCCAACCCTAGAAGGTGCGCGAAATTCTGTTGAAGAAAAAACAGAAGCAAAACCAACTGAAAAAGCCACCGCCATCGTTGACAGCTATTGGGTAAGTATGTCAATTGCAAGCGATCTGGTTAATCAGCACCATAGCTGCTTTCTACAATCTGAAGCCAAAAAAATGAAGCGAGTTACGCTACTGGATCATGAGCTTTCGGTTGTGCAGAGAAATGCTGCCGACACCATACTTTCCCCAGTCTATCGGCAAGAGCTAACGAAGAGCAATCATTTCGAAGCGATCAAGCGCTCAATTGCGCAAAAAATATCATTCTCCAGCAAGGAGAATATTGATATGGCTTATAAACTACTTGGCGACGAGGCGGGAGTAGATTTTGCTCTCGCATGGATCGCCCCAATATTAAGAGGCACAATAGATAAAAGCTGCGGATCCATACCATATGAGTCTACGCCAGACGACTGGAGGCAGCAAGCACTTTGGGCAACTCAATCAAAAGCGCACAAACTGGACTAATTGTGAAACACGCAACATTAGCGCAGATTGAAAAATGAACTTCAACACCTATGTGCACCTCAATCATTCGTGTATTTTTCACCAGCCTAACATTGCGTTGCAGCTGACGCCAACAGCTTCGCTGTTGGTGCCCTGCGCTTCGCTCCGGCGCCGCTGAACTTGGCGTTAGCCCGCATGAAATTGCGTGTCTTTATCGCAGATCGTATCCTTGGCGCCTTAGGCATTGCAGGCTTGTTCGCGCTGCAATCAGCCTATGAACTCGTCTTCTGTGGTGGTGGAGTCTTCGGGTTCTGGGAAGTCACTCTCGTCCTCGTTGTGCCGCCCGTGCTTTTGCTGCTTATCTCCGGTACCCGCCCCGCGCTTGTCTCTTGCGCCGTGCTGATTCCGTTCATACTTTTGGCCAATGGCGCTGAATGTGCTCCGTATCGCGGTGGTGGCGCGGCCATGGGTTATGTGCCTGCATTACTCTTTGGCATGCCGCTGTCCTTCATTGCGGGTGTGGCCACCGCCATCCGCATGTTCTTGAAGCGTAGGAGACTCGCGAATGCAAGCTAACAGGTCAGTCAAGAGCGGATCGCCTTCGGCACCCGCTTACTTTCGACGTTAGACGCCACATGCAACCAGTCCTCAACTCCAGGCGATTGCTCCTGCGGTCATACACCCAGGCAGATGCCCCCGAGGTCCAACGACTCGCCAGTGATCGACATGTAGCCGAACCTACCGCAGCTATTTCGCACCCCTACCCTGAAGGAGCAGCGCAGGCCTGGATCGCCACTACCGCCGATGTCTTTTCCTCAGGGCGCGGCGTCTCGTATGCCATCACCCTTCAGAGCACCTCTCAGCTGGTCGGAACTGTCAGCCTCTTGGATTTTTCGTCGGCGCACACCAGAGCTGAGGTCGGTTACTGGGTCGGAATTGACTACTGGGGGCATGGCTACTGCGCAGAAGCCCTGGCCTGCCTTCTCGACTTCGGGCGCGCCCACTTCGCCATAACGCGCTTCGTCGGGCGATGCGCGGCTTTGAACCTCGCCTCGGCGAGGGTGCTCGAGAAGTGCGGATTCACTCGGGAAGGGGTGCAGGTCAAGCACGTCTTGCGTAACGGCTGCTTTGAGGATATGTTGCTCTACGGCCGTTGCCACCCTTCCCGTCATGTTGCCTAAGCCTACGCTCAACCGGACGTGCTTCGGCGCGGCTGCGCCGATTAACTCAATCGGTAGCCGTCTGGAGGTGCGCTCACCCATTTCGGTACCTGATAGTGGTACTATCGCCGCATGAAGCGCAAGCACCAGCGAACTCTTGAGCTGATCTTCGCCCGCCCTACAAGCGGAAACGTTCAGTGGCGTGATGTTGAAGCGCTTTTTGTAGAACTGGGCGCCGAAGTCAGCGAGCGCGAGGGTAGTCGTGTAGCCGTGGTCTTGTTCGAAGAAGTGCGAGTGTTCCACCGACCTCACCCCTCTCCGAATACGGACAAGGGCGCGGTGGCGAGCGTGCGCAAGTGGTTGGAACAACACGGAGTGGAACCATGAATGTAATGACGGTAGATGGGTATCACGCGAAGATCG
>CAMBFO010000045.1 GCA_945865675.1 Comamonas sp. lk | reverse complement strand
GATATTGATCAACTGGCTGCGGTCATCAATGTGGACATCACCCCCGACCCGCAAGTGCATGTGCACCGCGTAGGCCGCACCGGGCGTGCCGGCGCTGCGGGCCTGGCGCTGAGTGTGGCAACGCTCAACGACATGGGCCGCGTCGGCGCGATTGAGGTGTATCAAAAAATGTCCAGCACCTGGTACGGCCTGGACACCCTGACGCCGGCCAGCAATCAGCCCTTGCTCGCGCCCATGGTGACGCTACAAATTCTGGGTGGCCGCAAAGAAAAGATCCGCGCTGGCGACGTGCTGGGCGCGCTTACCAATTCGGAGGGCGGCCCAGTCTATACACGCGAACAAATCGGCAAAATTCAGATCACCGAGTTTTGTACCTTTGTAGCGGTGGCCCGCGAAATTGCCCAGGCTGCTTGCGCCAAGCTCAATGCGGGGCGGATCAAGGGCAAGAGCGTTAAGGTGCGGCTGGTGTAGCGGCTGGCTGTGCTCACTTGTTGTACGAGGCCATGAACTTGCTAAGCTCCGGCATGCGTCCGCCACCGAAAGCCCTGCTATGCCCCAAACCACCCCCACAGTGCCCCCGCTGTACCGCGAATTCACCCAGCAAGCCCAGATTGACGCGCAGTACAACACCTCGCTAACCCTGCCGGATCCAGCCGCGCCCGGGCGGCATTACGTGGAGCGGGCGCAGCACGCGCGCGCCACCTTGCGCTGCACGCTGGACATTCCCTTTGGGCCGACGCTGCATGAAACCTTGGATATTTTTCCGGCAGCACAAGCCAACGCGCCGGTGTTTGTGTTCATCCACGGCGGCTACTGGCGCGCTTTGACCAGCAAAGAATTTAGCGGCGTAGCGCTGGGTTTGCAGGCGCGCGGCATCACGACGGTGGTGGTGAATTACGCCCTGTGCCCGCATGTGACGATCGACGAAATCACGCGTCAAGTACGCGCTGCGGTGGCCTGGACGGTGCGCCATATTGCTGAGTACGGTGGCGACCCGGGGCGTATCGCAGTTGGTGGTCATTCGGCGGGCGGCCACTTGACGGCCATGTGTTTGCAAACCGAATGGGCACGGGACTACGGGCTGGCGCAAGACCCCATCAAAGCGGCCGTCTGCATCAGCGGGATTTACGACATCACGCCGCTGCGCTTTAGCTATTTGCAGCCCATGATTCAGCTGGACGATGGTGTTATCCGCCGCAATAGCCCGGCTTTTATGGCGCGGCCTTGTAAAACCCCTGTATGGATAACCTGGGGCGGGGCGGAGACGGCTGAGTTTGACCGACAAGCGCGCCTGATGCAAAACGCGTGGACGGCGCAAGGCAATAAGGCCGAGCTAAGTGCTATCGAGGGCGCTAACCATTTCACGGTGATCCACGGTTTTGAAACCCCGGACAGTGCTTTGTGCAACTGGTTGGTTCAGCAGCTGGGGGCGTGAGAGCGGATTTTGTGGACCCGATAGGGCTGTTACTTCGAGAGCTTGCGGTGCGGATTGCTTCGCTGAGATGGGTAAGCGGGGCAGTCGTAGTCAATGGATTGGGGCCTGGCTCGCCTTTCTTTTGCTTTTCGACCCACAAGTGGTAATCTAGCTGCTATGCAAGCGACCCTCCCTACCCAGCCCGACACACCCTACCGCGACCGCAAGCGCTACGCTTGGCTTTTGTCGCTGTTGGTCCCCACCACCGTTCTGGTCGGTCCAGGCTTGATGGTTTGGACGGGCGATGCCCGCTTGCTCTGGGCGCCAGTCTTGTTTTTCTACGGCTTTATTCCCTTGATCGACTACTTCATGGGGGAAGACCTGAGTAACCCGCCCGAATCGGCAGTGCCCGCCCTAGAAGCAGACCGCTTTTACCGCTGGATTACCTACCTTTTGGCGCCAGTGCTTTGGGCTGCGTTTATTTTCAGCGCTTGGTTTGTCGCGACACACGATTTGCCGCTGCACGGCTGGTTGGCGATGGTGATGATATGTGGCGCGGTCGGCGGTTTTTGTATCAACTTGGGCCACGAATTGGGGCATAAAAATACCGCGTTGGAAAAAGCATTGGCCAAAATCGTGCTGGCGCCTTCGGCCTATGGGCATTTTTTTATTGAGCACAACCGCGGCCACCACCGTGATGCGGCTACGCCGCTGGACCCCGCATCGTCCCGCATGGGCGAGTCGATTTATCGCTTTGTGTTGCGCGAGATGCCCGGTGCTTGGGTGCGCGCTTGGGAGCTGGAAAGCACACGTCTGCGCCAGGCTGGTTTGCCCGTGTTTTCTTGGCACAACCATATCCTGCAACCAGCTCTACTTACCCTGCTGCTATGGGCCGCTTTGATGGTTTGCTTGGGGCCGCAGATATTGTTGTTTCTCATCCCGGCGGCTTTCTGGGCCAACTTTCAGTTGACCTCGGCCAACTATGTAGAGCATTACGGCTTGCTGCGCCAGCAAAGCAGCAATGGGCGCTACGAGACATGTAAGCCGCACCATTCCTGGAACAGCAACCATATTTTTTCGAACTGGATTTTGTTTCAGCTACAGCGCCACTCGGACCACCATGCGCACCCGCTGCGGCGTTACCAGTCGCTGCGCCATTTCGAGGACCTGCCCACGCTGCCCAGCGGCTACTTTGGCATGTTTGTGGTGGCCTACATCCCGCCACTGTGGTTTTGGATGATGGACAAGCGCCTGCTCGATCGTGTGGGGCGCGATACGAGCAATATCAACCTAGACCCCTCTCGCCGCGCAAGGCTGGTGCAACGCTACGGCCTAGTTGAAACGCAAGGCGCCAGCGCCTGAATTACATATTGCGCCGGTACTGGCCGCCCACTTCAAACAAGGCGTTGGTAATCTGGCCGAGCGAGCAGACGCGCACTGCGTCCATTAGCACCTCAAACACATTGCCGTTGTCAATCACCGCCTGCTGCAAGCGCTTGAGCATGGCCGGCGATTCTTGGGCATGCGCGGCGTGGAAGGCCTGTAGGCGCGTTAATTGGCTTTCTTTTTCTTGCGGAGTGCTGCGCGCCAACTCAAGGGTTTCTAGCACTTGCTCGCCATGCGGATTGCGGAAGGTGTTGACGCCGATGATAGGCAGCTCGCCGGTGTGCTTGAGCATTTCGTAATGCATGGATTCGTCCTGGATCTTGCCGCGCTGGTAGCCGGTTTCCATGGCACCCAAAACACCACCACGCTCGGAGATTTTTTCAAACTCGGCCAGCACTGCTTCTTCCAGCAGCTCGGTCAATTCCTCGATGATGAAAGCGCCTTGCGAAGGGTTTTCGTTTTTCGCCATACCCCACTCGCGGTTGATGATGAGCTGAATCGCCATCGCACGGCGCACACTGTCTTCGGTAGGCGTGGTGATGGCCTCGTCAAAAGCATTGGTGTGCAGGCTGTTGCAGTTATCGTAAATCGCGATCAGCGCCTGTAGCGTGGTGCGAATGTCATTGAACTGGATTTCCTGGGCATGCAAGCTGCGGCCACTGGTTTGGATATGGTATTTGAGCTTTTGGCTGCGCTCGTTGGCGCCATATTTTTCTTTCATCGCCACCGCCCAGATCCGGCGTGCTACGCGGCCCATGACGGTGTATTCCGGGTCCATGCCGTTGCTAAAGAAGAAGGACAGGTTGGGCGCAAAGTCGTCGATATGCATGCCGCGCGCCAGGTAGGCTTCGACAAAAGTAAAGCCATTGGACAGCGTAAAGGCCAGTTGCGAAATCGGGTTGGCACCGGCCTCGGCAATGTGATAACCGCTGATAGACACGCTATAAAAATTGCGCACCTTATGGTCCACAAAATACTGTGCCACATCGCCCATGACCTTGAGTGAAAACTCGGTAGAGAAAATGCAGGTGTTCTGGCCCTGGTCTTCTTTCAGGATGTCGGCCTGCACCGTGCCGCGCACGTTTTGCTTGACCCAGGCGCGGATGTCGGCGGCTTCTTGCACATCGGGCTCGCGGCCTTTGTCGGTACGAAATTTGTCCAGGTTTTGGTCAATGGCTGTGTTCATGAACATAGCCAAGATACTGGGTGCCGGCCCGTTGATGGTCATGGACACGCTGGTGCTGGGGCTGCACAAATCAAAGCCGCCATACAGCACTTTCATGTCTTCCAGCGTGGCGATGCTGACACCCGAGTTGCCCACTTTGCCGTAGATGTCGGGCCGCAAATCCGGGTCATTGCCGTAGAGCGTGACCGAGTCAAAAGCAGTGGACAGGCGCTTGGCCGGCATGCCCTGGCTAAGCAGCTTGAAGCGCGTGTTGGTACGGAATGCATCGCCTTCGCCGGCGAACATGCGGGTGGGGTCTTCGCCCTCGCGCTTGAAAGTGAAAGTACCGGCGGTATAGGGGTAGTGGCCGGGCACGTTGTCCAACATCAGCCACTGCAAGACTTCGCCGTGGTCCTGGTATTTGGGCAGCGCCACTTTGGGGATCACGGTGCCGCTGAGCGAAGTGGTGGTCAGAGCGGTGCGCATTTCTTTGTCGCGCACTTTGACTACCAGTTCGCTACCGGCGTAGTCCTGCTGCATCTGGGGCCACTGTGTCAGCAATGCACGTGCATCGGCATGTTGCTGTGCTCCGCGCTCATCGGCCAAGGCCAGCGCGGCTTCGGCGGCGCGTGCTTTGGCCGGGCGGTCCACTTGCAGCATGACAGCCGCCGCGCGCAGTTGCTGGATTTCGCGGGCCAGCGCAGCCTGGGCGCGGGCGCGCTTTTTGTAGCCGCGCACGGTGTCGCTGATCTCCGACAAATAGCGGGTGCGCGCCGGGGGTACGACCGGGGTTTGGTTGGAGCTAAAACGCACGTTGACACGCGGTAGCAGGCCTTGCGCCGGGGTTTGTAAGCCCAGGGCCTGCAAGCGCAGCAGCATGGCTTGGTAGAGGGCGGTCACGCCATCGTCATTAAAACGCGCGGCCATGGTGCCAAAAACCGGCATGGCCTCGAAAGACTGGCCCCAGGCTTCGCGATTGCGCTGCACTTGCTTGGATACATCGCGCAAGGCGTCACCTGCGCCCTTGCGGTCAAATTTGTTGATGGCGACGAACTCGGCAAAGTCCAGCATGTCTATTTTTTCCAACTGGCTGGCCGCGCCAAACTCCGGCGTCATCACGTACAAGGGCACATCGACTAAAGGCACGATGGCCGCATCGCCTTGGCCAATGCCCGAGGTCTCGACCACAATCAGGTCAAAGCCAGCCGCCTTGCACGCAGCAATCGCATCGGGCAGGGCCTGGCTGATTTCCGAGCCGAATTCGCGCGTCGCCAGCGAGCGCATAAACACGCGCGGCGCGTTCTGGCCCGCAGCCCAGGGTGCAATTGCGTTCATGCGGATGCGGTCACCCAGCAGCGCACCGCCGCTCTTGCGGCGCGAGGGATCGATAGATATCACGGCAATGCGCAAACTGTCGCCCAAATCCAGGCGAAAGCGGCGGATCAGTTCATCGGTGAGCGAGGATTTACCGGCGCCACCGGTACCGGTGATGCCGATGGTGGGCACCTTGGCTGCGGCGGCCTGCGTGCGCAGGGCTTGCAGCAGGTCGGGCAGCACTTTGCCGGCTTCGACGGCGGTCATCAACTGCGCCAACGCGCGCCAGGCGGAATCACTATGCCCTTGGATGGCGGCTAACTCTTTGGGGGCGAAGCTGCTCAGCTCCCGGTCGCAGCGCATCACCATCTCGCCGATCATGCCGGCCAGGCCCATTTTTTGCCCGTCTTCCGGGCTGTAAATACGGCTCACGCCATAGCTTTGCAGTTCGCGGATTTCGGCCGGGACGATCACCCCGCCGCCGCCGCCAAACACTTGGATGTGCGCGCCGCCTCGGCTTTTGAGTAAATCCACCATGTACTTGAAATACTCCACATGCCCGCCCTGGTAGGAGCTGATCGCGATGCCTTGCACGTCTTCCTGCAATGCGGCGGTGACCACCTCTTCGACGCTGCGGTTGTGGCCCAGGTGGATGACTTCGGTACCCATGCCCTGCAAGATGCGGCGCATGATGTTGATAGCGGCGTCATGCCCGTCAAACAAGCTGGCGGCGGTAACAAAACGCACTTTGTGCGTGGGCCGGTAATTGGCAAGCGCCTTCAATTCTGCGGATAAATCGGTCATGGTGAAACAGCCTTGGTGCGGGTACGAAAGGGTTGGCCGGTGGCGGCATTGACGTTTACGTAAACGTCAACTGTAAACCATTCCCGGCGCTTGGCGATAATGCGCCCAAACTTTCCTCTGTTTATGACTTTTCTGGCGCTCGATATCGGCAATACCCGCCTCAAATGGGCCCAGTACCGCGCAGCGCATCCCGGCGCCGCCCTGCTGGCCCAGGGCGCTGAGTTTTTAGAGAACATCGACAAGCTGGCCGACGGCGCTTGGAGCCGCCTACCTGCGCCCCAACACGTACTAGGCAGCGTGGTAGCCGGGGACGCCGTCAAACGCCGCGTGGAACTGCAAATGGAGCTGTGGGACGTTGCCCCCCAATGGGTGGTGGCCAGCGACAGCGAAGCCGGTGTTGTCAACGGCTACGACCATCCCACCCGCCTGGGCGCCGACCGCTGGGTCGCCATCATCGGCGCCTACCACCGCATGCGGGCCCAGGGGCCGGCGCGCCCGATGGTGGTGGTCATGGTGGGCACCGCAGTGACCGTTGAAGCGGTATCCGCCGATGGGCGCTTTTTAGGCGGCATGATTATTCCGGGCCACGGCATCATGCTGCGCGCCCTGGAGTCTGGCACCGCCGGTTTACATGTACCCACAGGCGAAGTGCGCCCTTTCCCCACCAATACCAGCGACGCACTGACCAGCGGCGGCACCTATGCCATAGCCGGTGCCGTGGAATGCATGGTGCAGCATGTGCGCAGCCACTGCGGCGGTGAACCCTTGTGCATCATGACCGGTGGCGCCGGCTGGAAAATGGCCCCGTCCATGACCCGCCCTTTCGAGTTGGTGGACAACCTGATTTTTGACGGCCTGCTACAAATGGCCGCGCAACGCTTTGCGCCAGCCTAGTCTTTTGGCGCCAGCCAAGCCTGTGCCAGGCGCACCCAGTAGGTAGCACCCAAGGGCAGCAAGGCGTCGTTGAAGTCGTAGCTGGGGTTGTGCAACATGCAGGGGCCCATGCCGTGGCCCAATTCGCGATGGGTACCATCGCCATTGGCGATAAAGGCATAGCAGCCGGGCTTGGCCATCAACATATAAGAAAAATCTTCCGCGCCCATGGTCGGCTCCTGCACTTGCACCCGGTGTTCGCCCACGATAGAGGCCATCACTTTGCGCGCAAACAGAGCTTCGGCTTCGGAGTTAATGGTGGGCGGGTAATTACGCGAAAACTCAAAGGTGCATTCAGCGCCGAAAGCGGCGGCGGTGTGCTGGGCGATATCGCGCATGCGCGCCTCAATCTTGTCCAGCACTTGCACGGTGAAGGTGCGCACCGTGCCCTCTAAAGTACAGCTGTCGGGTATGACGTTGGTGGCCTCGCCAGCGTTGATCATGGTGACGGAGATCACACCCGCTTCTATGGGTTTGATGTTGCGGCTGATGATGGTTTGAAAGGCCTGCACCATCTGGCAGGCCACCGGCACCGGATCGATGGTGTTGTGCGGGATTGCCGCATGGCCGCCCTTGCCGCGCACCACGATTCTGAATTCATTGCTCGACGCCATCACGGGGCCGGGGCTGACTGCAAACTCGCCCACATCCCCGCCCGGCCAGTTATGCAGGCCAAATACCGCCTCGACCGGAAATTTTTCAAAGAGTCCGTCCGCAATCATCTCTCGCGCGCCGCCGCCGCCTTCTTCGGCGGGTTGGAAGATGACATAGACGGTGCCATCAAAGTCGCGGTGCTTGGCCAGGTGCTGGGCCGCAGCGAGCAGCATGGCGGTGTGGCCATCATGGCCACAGGCGTGCATACGGCCCGGATGGCGGCTGGCGTGGGCAAAGGTATTGAACTCCTGCATAGGCAGCGCATCCATATCGGCGCGCAAGCCAATAGCGCGCGGCGATGTACCCGCCTGGATGATGCCGACCACGCCGGTCGTACCCATGCCCCGGTGCATGGGGATACCCCAGGCGTTGAGCTGGGCGGCGACCACATCGGCCGTGCGCTCTTCCTTGAAACACAGCTCGGGGTGGGCGTGCAAATCGCGCCGCACAGCGGCTATAGCGGGGGCGTTTTCCACAATCGCGTCGATTAATTCCATGGCGAGCTTTCGTTTCACATGACTAAACAGGGCCCGACCCGGCGGCGCCGGGCGGCACAAAGGGGCAGATGGCGGCACAATGGCCGCTTGTCTCAGCCATCGTGCGGCCCCGCCCGCGCCTCTCCACTATGCCAGAAGCCAGCACCGTGGCGCAAAGCGCCAGCCCCGACACCGCAAGCCACCAAGTGGTGGGCGCCTGCCCGCATGACTGTCCGGACACCTGCTCCCTGATAACGACCGTGCAAAACGGCATCGCCATCAAAGTGCAGGGTAACCCACACCATCCGCAAACCGATGGCGTGCTGTGCACCAAAGTGGCTCGCTATACCGAGCGTAGCTACCACCCGGAACGCCTGTTGCATCCGCTCAAGCGCAGCGGCCCCAAAGGTTCAGGGCAATTCACACCGGTCAGCTGGGACGTGGCGCTGGACGACATCGCATCGCGTCTACAAAGCATCGAGCAAGACCCGGCGCGTGGTCCACAAGCCGTGCTCCCCTATAACTACGCCGGCACCATGGGCTGGGTGCAGGGCGACGCCATGTCCTCGCGTTTTTTCAACCGCATGGGCGCCTCGATGCTGGACTACACGATTTGCTCATCGGCCGGCGCTGCCGGGCTGGACTACACCCTGGGCGTGCGCAAAGGCATGCTGATTGAAAACTTTGCCCATGCGCAACTGATTTTGATTTGGGGCAGCAACGCCATCACCAGTAATTTGCATTTCTGGCGTTATGCGCAAGAGGCCAAGCGCGCTGGGGCCAAAATTATTTGCATCGATCCCCGCAGCACCGAGACGGCGGAAAAATGCCACGAACACATCGCCCTGCGGCCCGGCACCGATGCAGCCCTGGCCCTGGCCCTAATGCACGAATTGATTACCCACGATTGGCTGGACCACGACTACATTGCGCGCTACACCCTGGGCTGGGAGCAATTGCGCGAACGTGCCCTGCAATGGACACCTGCGCGCGCGGCCCAAGTCTGCGGCGTGCCCCAAGCGCAAATTGAATCGCTAGCACGCGACTATGGCCAATCCATGCTGCGCGGCGAGAGTGCGGCCATACGATTGAACTACGGCATGCAACGCGCGCGCGGCGGCGCCAATGCGGTGCGTGCTGTGACCTGCTTGCCTGCGCTCATAGGCGCCTGGCGCAAACGAGCTGGCGGCATGCTGCTGTCAGCCTCGGGCACGCACGGCTTTGATGACAGCGGCCACACCCGCCCGGATTTGCGTCCCGCAGGGCCTTGCCGCACCATCAATATGAGCACCATCGGTGATGATTTGCTGCGCCCGGCCAGCGCCCAGTTTGGTCCGGCCATTGATGCCTTGTTTGTGTTCAATAGCAACCCGGTGGCCGTGGCGCCGGACTCGGGCAAAGTGGTGCAAGGCTTTGCCCGCGAAGATTTGTTTACCGTGGTCTTAGAGCATTTTCAAACCGACACCGCGGACTATGCGGACTACATCCTGCCCGCTACCACGCAGCTAGAACACTGGGATGTGCACACCACCTACGGCCACACCGATGTGCTGCTCAACCGCCCGGCGATTGCGCCCCAGGGGCAGGCCCGCTCCAATGCTGAAATTTTCCGTAATCTGGCGCAGCGCATGGGCTATACCGAGCCTTGTTTTGCCGAGGGGGACGAGGCGCTGTGCCGCACCGCTTTCGATGCGCGCATCAGCTTTGATGCCTTGCTACAAGACGGCTTTGTCAGCCTGCCCTTGCCGCAAGCACCGTTTGCGCAAGGCGGCTTTCCCACGCCTTCGGGATGCTGCGAATTTTTCAGCGCCCGCCTGGCCGCGATGGGCGTGGACGGACTGCCAGACTACCTGCCCAATTACGAAGAGGCCGGTGCCAACGCAGCCTATCCGCTGGCCATGATTTCGCCGCCGGCGCGCAATTTCATGAACTCCACCTTTGTCAACGTGAAAAGCCTGCGCGGCATCGAAGGCGAGCCGAAAATTGAAATCCATGCCCAAGACGCGGTGGCACGTTCAATAGCCGATGGAGACAGGGTGCGCGTCTTCAATGCCCGCGGCCAGTACCACTGCAAAGCCGAAATCAGCCCGCGTGCCCGGCCCGGTGTGGTCAACGGCCTGGGGGTGTGGTGGCGCAAGCTCGGGCCCATGGGCACCAATGTGAATGAATTGACCAACCAGCGGCTCACCGACCTGGGGCGTGGGCCGACCTTTTATGACTGCGCGGTCCAGGTGGAAAAGTCCACGGCTTAGCGCAGCGCCATCAAATCCTGCTCCACCATCCACAGGCGGTCCTGGCCCCAGTAACCGGGCAGGTCGTTGACGCGAAAGCTAGGCACGCCCCACAAATCCATGTCCAGCAATCCAAGCCGGTTGGTGGCAGCCACTGCGCGCCAACTGTCATCCGCCAAGGCCTTGTCGACAAAGGCTTTATCCAGTCCGGCGCGTGCGGCGATGGCATACAGGCCGCTGTCGGTGCCCGCGTCTATGCCGTCGGCCCACACGCCTTGCAAAAAAGACTGGGCCAATTGCAATCCGGCACCGGCCTTCATGGCCTGGTGCAAGACCGCATAGCCGCGCTCCACCGGCTTTCCCACCGGGTCCACCAAAAAGCCATAGGGCATGCCCACGCGCTGCGCTTCGCGCGCCACATCAGCCACGATGTACATGCCTTTTTCACGCGGCACGGCCAAGCCGCGCATCACCATGGGCAGCACAAATCGGATCTGCAACTGCGCGCCGTAATGCTCGGCCAACTGGCGCGCGCGCGGCAAGGCGATATAGGTGTAGGGGCTGCGGAACGAACAAAAGTAGTGCAACTGCGCCTTTGGCTTGCTTACGGTGTGCACCGCAGGTGCGCCGTTTAAGGCAATGTCGCGCACCGGCACCAGCAGCGCTTTGGCAGGTTCGAGGCACAAGCCCTCGTCGCGCAGGCGCTGCTCTAGGTAATGCAAGCGGTCTATGCCCCAGTACCACTCGCCACCATAAAAAAACGTGGCGCCCAGGTAGTGGCCCAGCTGCTTGCGCAGGGCGGTGCCGGCTGCTTTGGCGGCCTGCGCATCGGCCTGGCCAGGACCCTGCACTTGGCCCTCGGGCTGCGGCTGCCCGCTCCACAAGCGCTGGCTAATGGCCGCCGCATCCACCACAAAACGGCCTGCCTGCAAACTGGCGGCCAGGCAGGATTCAGCACTGGCCAGGGCACCAGCATCCAGAGACGAAGCTGGAGCTTCTAGTCCATGGGCCTGCGCCAGCAGGGTGGCATCACGCAAAGACCAGTGTCCTAATCGCTCCCGGTCCGGCGCTGCCGAGTCTTCGGGCGGGCTGACCAAATGGGCCAGCAGGTCCACATCATAGCCATGGCCCAGACGCTCTAGCAACTGTACGCACAAATGGCTGTAAGGGTCATCGGCCTGGTGGAAGTAATGCACTTGCGCTGCCTGACCCTTGATCCGGCGTACCAGGCTGGCGCGCGTTCGCCCCCATTGGCGCGTAGCCGGATGGGTAAGGATGCGCACCACGTGCTTGATGACAATGTTTTTGAGGGCAGACATGGGATTTTGGGAGGGCTGTAGAAAGACGTGCTTGCGGATGCCTCGCGCTACTTCGCGCTTCGCCAGCATACATAACTGTAGGGTTCCAAGCCTGCCCGCACGACGGGGGTTAACCCGAAATCTGTCGCACAAAGCGCAGGCCGAGGCGCCGGGCTAGCCCGGTTTTTGGCGGTCTCAACCCACCCCCATTGCCGCAGCAGCCCTTCAGGCTTAGGTTAGCAATTCTTCGCCTCGCCCTACGCAAAAAGGGCCAACAAGCGGCCCAGGGCGTCATCTATAACCTCGGGTGGCACCCGCTCAATCTTCTTAGCTTTGCGGTCGTTCAAGTCCATCATCCGGCACTTGTTAACCAGTGCCACCCCTTGGGTCTTACAACCCGTATTCATCAGGGATACCGCGAAGCCCGCGTACCTGGCGTAATCGCCCCCTTGCGTGATCGGCGCGATAAGCACATCGCCCAGGGCGTTGAATTCCTTGCTTGTCAGTACCAATGCAGGGCGGCGTTCGCCTTGCATTTCGCGGCCCACCACGGGTTCCAGGCTCACCACCACGATGTCACCCCGCTCAAAAACCGCCACTTACAGGATCTCCTGCCCCACAGGGCGTGTAGCCTCCCACCGTGCCATATCCGCAGGTACAGGCGCCTTTTGATCGCATTGGGCAATCAATTCAGATAAGGAATATTTGCGCTTGGGCGCAAATGTGATGGTTCCGTCCGGTTTGGCATCCATGGTCATGGGTTGACCTGCCCTCAGGCCCAGGTCTTTCACTACCGCACTGGGGAAAACCGCACCAGTACTGTTGCCGAACTTGCGCAAAACGATTTCAACTTGCATGGCCCACCTTCGTGAAATTTAATTCTTGATAGTGTAATGGGCGCAGCCATTTCCCGTCAAACATAGTTTGACATTTACAGAGTAAGCCCTTGGCTGCTGTGACCCGCCCCCTAGGCAATGAAGCGCTGAGCATCCGCCTCGGGCACGATTCCTTTGGCTTCAAGTTGGGTCACGACATTGGTTATTTCCAGTGCAAACAGCGATGGCACCACGGCTTGCGATTCTTGGATGGCAGACAGGACTGCATCTGCGTAGGCTAGGCCTTTGGCATTGGTTTGAGGAATCAACCATAGCAGCGCCACCGAGGCATCCAAGACAAACTTCATGCACGTCCCTCGCCAGTAAGGGCCTTCAGATCGAGGCCTGGCATCGGTGTACGCGACCGCATGAACACCCGCATATTTTCTGCGGCATCACCGACGTCCGGGCGCTTCGCACCTTGGGGCGGCACCAAATCTGCAACCGCTTCACCGCGCAGGGTAATGGTGTAGCGCTTGCCACTTTGAACGCCTCGCAGCAACTCCGGCAACTTGTTTTTAGCCTCGTAAGACCCGACTTCAATGTTCCTGACTTACTCCGCAGGGAGATCATCAGACCAGTATACAAAGCAGTCGCAAGTCGATCAGGCCTGGTTTAAGGCCCAGGCGCTGACTGGGCTTCAGGCTTGGCTTGTACCTCGCCCAGCAGCTTATGCAAAAGCGCGCCACCAAACGCACCAGCCAGCTGCGCCACCACAAAGCCCGGCGCATCTTGCGGTGCAATGCCGGCAAAGCTGTCGCTCATCATGCGCCCGAACACGGCGGCCGGGTTGGCGAAGGAGGTGCTGGCGGTAAACCAGTAGGCCGCGCCGATGTAGGCCGCCACCAGGGCCGGGGTCTTGCCCACGGGCGCGCGCAAGATCACCAACAGCAGTCCGCCGGTGGCCACCGCCTCGGCCAGCCATTGCGCGGGGCCGGTGCGCACTTTGGCCGACCAGTGCAATAGGGGCAGTTCAAACATGGCATGCGCCAGCCAGGCGCCCAAAGCGGCGCCCAGTAGCTGGGCCAGCACGTAGCCCGCTAAGCGCTGGCGCGGCAGTTCTTTACGCCATGCCATCACCAGGGACACCGCCGGGTTGAAATGTGCGCCGCTGAGGGGGCCCAGCAATTCGATCAGCACCCACAAGGCAAACACGGTGGCAAAGGTGTTTGCCAACAATGCCACGGCCACGTTGCCGCCGGCCAGACGCTCGGCCATGATGCCCGAGCCGATGACGGCGCACAGCAGTGCGCAGGTGCCCAGGCACTCGGCCAGGTAGTGGGCGTGGCGCTTCATGACTGCGCCAGGCGGCGCGCCTCGTTTTGCATCGACAACTTACCCAGGCTGGCCAAAGGCAAATTGACCAATAACTCCAGGCGGCGACGGATTTGGTACAGGGTTTGGGTAAATGCGGCGCGCTTCACATCGTCACTGCCATCGCCTGCGGAAGGGTCGGCATAACCCCAATGGGCGGTAGCGGGTTGGCCTGGCCAATAGGGGCAGACTTCGCCGGCGGCGTTGTCGCACACGGTAATTACCAGGTCCATCAGCGGCGCCTCGGGCGCAGCAAACGCATCCCAGCTTTTGCTATGCAAGCCCTCGGTGGCAATGCCGGCACTGCGCAAAGTCTCTAGGGCCAGCGGATGGGGCTGCTGCTGCGCACGCGGACTGCTGCCGGCCGAATAGGCGACAAAGCGACCCTGCCCCATGTGATTGAGCAAGGCCTCGGCCAGGATGCTGCGCGCCGAGTTGTGGGTGCATAAAAAGAGCACGTTGAGGGCTTTGGTGTCGGACATGGTTGCGAACCTTTAGGGAGTGGAACAAAGCGCACTTGCGCGGTTGGAATCAACTTCGCAGCTGCTGCCCTGGCAACAGTTATCGCTCAGGTAAGCCAGCACTTGCTGCATGTGGTCAAACCGTGCCCGGTAAATCAGGTTGCGCCCGGCGCGCTCCTGCGAGACCAGGTCCGCATGCATCAACTCTTTGAGGTGAAAGGACAGGGTGTTGCCCGCCACCTCCAGCTGCGCGGACAGATCACCCGGCGTTAAACCAGCGGGGCCAGCCTGCACCAGTGCACGAAAAATACCCAGGCGTGAGGACTGCGCCAAGGCGGCCAGCGCACGGACGACATCGATTGATTCCATACTTCAATGATAGTCGAATTACTTGACCCGAAGCTGACAACTTGGACTCCTACCCCGCACTGGCCCTCGCAGCGCTTGTGACATGCGGCTCCTGTACGGCTATATTGGAAGCGGCTCACGCATCGCCCACCTTTTTTCCAAAGAACCCAATGACCTACGCCCACATCCTGCTCGACCAGCAAACACCGATTGCCACCCTCACGCTCAATCGGCCCGACAAGCGCAATGCCTTGTCGGCGGACATGATGCGAGAGATCACGCATGCGCTACGCGCGGTGGGCGAGAGCGATGCGCGCGGCATCATCCTGGCGGCCAATGGCCCGGTGTTTTCGGCAGGCCACAGTTTTGCCGATATGGCAGGGCAGGACCTGGACCATTTGCGCGCCTTGTTCGATTTGTGCACCACCATGATGAACACGGTGCAAGCGCTGCCGCAACCGGTGATCGCCAAAGTGCACGCCCTGGCCACGGCAGCGGGTTGCCAGCTCGTGGCGACTTGCGACCTCGCGCTTGCGGCCGATAGCGCCAGCTTTGCGATACCCGGGGGCAAAGCCAGCTTGTTTTGCCATACGCCGCTGGTGGCGGTGGCGCGCAACATCGGGCGCAAGCGGGCTATGGAAATGGCGCTCACGGGTGATGCCATCGATGCGGCTACCGCCGCCGACTGGGGCCTGATTAACCGGGCGGTACCCGCTTCACAACTGGACGCTGCCACGCTGGAATTAATCAACCGCGCCAGCCGCGGCTGCGCCGTCTCCAAAGCCATGGGCAAGCAAGGCTATTACCAGCAAATCGACCTGCCGCAGCAAGAGGCCTACGCCGTGTCTGGCGAACGCATGTCCGAGGGGGCCGCGCGCGAAGCAGCGCAAGAAAGCTTCTATGCGTTTTTGAATAAGCGCAAGGCTTAAGCCACGACGCCTTCAGCAGGCACATAGGCATAGCCCAGGGTATGGGCAACCGCTTCATAAGTGACTTGGCCAAGCGCCACGTTGAGACCTTGGCGTAGGTGGACGTCCTCACGCAAGGCCTGTTTCCAGCCCTTGTTGGCAATAGCCAGCGCATGGCCTATGGTGGCGTTGTTCAAGGCAAAGGTGGACGTACGCGCCACGGCGCCAGGCATATTGGCCACGCAGTAATGCACCACGCCATCGACCACATAAGTGGGTTCGGCATGCGTGGTGGCATGCGAGGTCTCAAAGCAGCCGCCCTGGTCGATCGCCACATCAACCACCACCGCGCCTTTTTTCATAGCCGTGACCATGGCGCGCGTCACCAGCTTGGGCGCCGAGGCACCGGGAATGAGCACGCCGCCGATGACCAGTTCGGCATCTAGCACCGCGTCTTCCAGGTTTTGCACGCTGCTGTACAAGGTGTGGATACGGTTGCCAAACACCAGGTCAAGCTGGCGCAGGCGATCCACATTGCGGTCGATCACGGTGACCCGGGCGCCCATACCGACCGCCACTTGCAAGGCATGCGTACCGACCACACCACCCCCCAAAATCACCACATGCGCAGCGGGCACGCCGGGCACGCCACCGAGCAATACGCCCATGCCGCCTTTGGACTTTTCCAAATGCGCGGCACCGGCTTGCACCGCCATGCGGCCAGCCACTTCGCTCATAGGCGCTAGCAATGGCAGGCCACCCTGGGCACCAGTAACCGTCTCATAGGCGATGCATACCGCGCCTGATTTCACCAGCGCCGCCGTTTGCGCAGGGTCCGGCGCCAAGTGGAGATAGGTGTACAAAATTTGACCGGTCCGAAGCATGGCGCATTCCTGCGCTTGGGGCTCTTTGACTTTGACAATCATGTCAGCCTGCGCAAACACGCTGGTGGCATCGGGCGCAATCTGCGCACCGCCCGCCTGGTACTGCGCATCGGTCAAACCGATGGCCGCGCCCGCGCCGGTTTGCACCAGTACGCTATGGCCATTGGCGCACAAATCGCGCACGCTGGCGGGCGTCAAACCGACGCGGTACTCATGGTTTTTGATCTCTTGGGGTAGTCCGATAAGCATGGCTTGTCTCCGCTCAATGAAGGTAAGGGAGAGTGTGCGGTAGGTCGTTTTTAATTAACAGTTTTATGAAAATTAAGCTATATTCATTAGCAACGCTAATAATGTAAAACCATGCAGATTTTCGATCCCTACGCCCTGGAATGCTTGGCCGCTATCGTGGAAGAAGGCAGTTTTGAACGCGCGGCGCAGCGCTTATCCATTACCCAATCGGCGGTGTCGCAGCGCTTGCGCACCCTGGAAGTGCAAGCCGGTGCGGTGCTGATCGTGCGCACGCGGCCACTCAAGGCCACGCCGGCGGGACGCTATTTGCTCAAGCATGCGTTGCAACTTCGCCTCTTGCGCGCCGACCTGGGCCGCGACCTGCAAGCCCTGGCGCCGCGCGAAGCGCAAAGCACGCAAGGGCAAGAGCGCATCGCCATTGCC
Source organism: Comamonas sp. lk (assembly GCA_945865675.1). GTDB lineage: Bacteria > Pseudomonadota > Gammaproteobacteria > Burkholderiales > Burkholderiaceae_C > Allorhodoferax. The sequence continues at coordinate 3,007 of CAMBFO010000045.1, read as the reverse complement.
ATCAACGCCGACAGCATTGCTACCTGGGTGCTACCGGCCTTGCAAACACTGGTGCAAGACGGCATGGCGCTAGAAATCATCACCGATGATCAGGATTTCACCCACGAGTGGTTGCGCGAAGGCCAAGTGCAAGCCTGTGTTACGGCGCTGTCCAAACCGCTGCGCGGCTGCCAGGTGGTGCAACTCGGGGTGATGGACTATGTGGCAGTGGCCAGCCCCGACTACGCGGACGCGCATTGCCCCAAAGGTTTAAATGCCCATGCCTTGGCCGGCATGCGCTTTATGGCCTTTAACCGCAAAGACGATTTGCAAACCCGCTTTGTGCGCAAAGCCTGCGGCCTGAAAAACCCCGGTCTGCAGCAAAATTTTTTGCCCAGCGCGCATGGGCGGGTGCGTGCCGCGCTGCAAGGCTGGGGTGCGACGGTGGTGCCGCTTTTGCAAGTGAAAGACCTGCTCAAAAGCGGCGAGTTGCGCGACTTGGCGCCCAAGGTTCGATTGCCTGTCGCCTTGTACTGGCATTGTTGGAAACTAGAGTCGGCCCTGCTGCAAGCTTTGACCGCTGCGGTACGTGGCGGCGCGGCCAAAGCGCTCAAAGCTCAAGTCGTCTGAGCCACCCAGTCCAGCAGCTTGAGTCGCTGTACTTTGCCCGATGGACCGCGCGGCAGGTCCGCTACAAAGTGAAATACCTTGGGCGTTTTGTAGCGCCCCAAGTGCTCGGTGCAAAAAGCGCGCATGGCCGCTTCATCAGCAGTACAGCCTTCACGCAAGATGATGCAGGCCAAAATTTCCTGCCCGTAGTGCGGGTCGGGCAAGCCAGTAGCCGCAGCGTCCAGCACGCTGGGGTGGCGCAGCAATACTTCGTCGATTTCGCGCGGTGCGATGTTCTCGCCGCCTTTAATGATCAGCTCTTTGATACGCCCGGTGACAAAGAAAAAACCATCGGCATCGCGGTGGCCCAGGTCGCCGGTGCGCAGCCAGCCATCGGGCGTAAAGCTGGCGCGCGTGGCATCGGGGTTTTTGTAGTAGCCCTGCATCACCTGCGGGCCTCGGATGGCGATTTCGCCGGTGCTGCCGTCAGGCACTGGGCCTAAGTCGGCGTCGATCACGCAAGCCTCGCAGCCCGAGGCTTTGCCCACTGCGCCGAGCTTGCGCAGCTGGGGGTCATAGGGATTAGAAAATGAAGGCGCCACGGTCTCCGTCAAGCCCATCGTCTCAATCACGCCAATGCCAAAGCGCTGTTCAAAGGCCTGCAAATGCGCCGGCGGCAAGGCCGCAGACGCGCTGCGGCAAAAGCGTATCTGCCCCAGGGTTTGGCCCGCGGGCGCAGCGCCTTCGAGCAAATAGGAGATCATGGTCGGCACGACATTGATCCAGGTGCATTGCGCTTGCACTGCCTGCTGCCAAAAACGCGCCGCCGAAAATTTGGGTGGCATAGCCAGACTGCCGCCATGGGCCAAAGGGGCGAGCATGGTGACGGCAAAGGCATTGATATGGTAGAGCGGCAACACAGCCAATACGCGGTCACGCGCGGCCAACCGATGTTCGGCGCTGATAGCCCTGGCATTGGCCGCCAAATTGGACTGCGTAAGCACTACGCCTTTGGGCACGCCAGTAGTGCCCGAGGTGTACATCAGCAAAGCCATAGCTTCGGCTTGGGGTTCGGGCATGGACGTAGGCTGGAATGAACCGAGCAGGCTGTCATCGGCATCCATATCCGGGCTGCACACCAGCAAGCCCACGGGCCGCGTCAAGGTGGCCAAGACCGCTTGCACGCGCTCGGCCCAATCGGGGCTGGCAATCACCAGCTTGCAATCGCTATGGTCCAGCACATAGCGCATTTGCTCGGTGCTGCTGAGTAAATTCACCGGGTTGATACACCACCCGCCATGCATAGCGCCGAGTAACAAACGCAAGGTGTTCAAGCCATTGGGCATGACCAGCGATACCGTATCGCCCGGCTGCAAGCCCTGGCCTAACAAGAGCGTGGCTACCTGGGCGCAATATTGCGCCAGGTCGGCAAAGCGGATGCTATTTGCGGTCTGCCTATCGCCGTCGCCGGCATCAACTGCCAGGGCGTACAGTGCTTCGGGTCGCGCGGTGGTCTGCACCTCCAAAAGCGCCCGCACAGTGCGCGGCAAGAAAGCCTGGCTCATGCGCGCCCGTATTTGGCGAAGTAGTCCGCCAGCAGCTGGTCCTCGGAGGGCATGCGCTCGGGAATGGGGCGCGAAATACGCGTGATATTGAGGTAGTGCCGGTAGTTCATATTGTCGGAAAAACTGTTTTTACCCCAGGTGCCGCAGCCCATGGACAGGCTAAATGGCAAGCCGTTGTCAAAGCTGCCTCCGGTAGCGATGCAATGCGCCTGGTCCACGATCACGCGCGTGACCGGCAAGCGCAAGCCCAGGGCCAGGGCGCGCTCGGACCGCGCGCTATGCAAACCCACCGAATGCCCGGCACCTTGAAAGGCGTAAATACGCTCCACGGTGGCCATGGCCGCTTCAAAATCTGACGCGCGATAGACCGCCAACACTGGACACAATTTTTCGCCGGAAAACGGGTAGTCCTCGCCGGTCCCGCTTTCTTCCACCAGCAGCACGCGCGGCTGCAAAGCGGCCACTTCCAGCAGTCCAGCGCGCTGCGCCACTACGGTCGCGCTTTGGCCGATCACCGCGCTAGAGAGCTTGCCATCGGGCCACATGAGGGCCTGCAAACGGGCTTTTTGCGCGGCATCGAGCAGTACCGCGCCACCGGCTTGCAATGCCTGCAGCAAAGCCGGTGCGGCTGCATCGAGCACGACCAGGCTGTTTTCGGAGGAACAACTGGTGGCGTTGTCAAAGGTCTTGGAGCGCAGGATGCGTTCGGCGGCCAGGGCCATGTCCGCGCTCTCATCGACGATGCCCGCCACATTGCCGGCACCCACACCAAAGGCTGGTGTGCCACTGGCATAGGCTGCGCGCACATTGGCTTGCGAGCCGGTCGCGACCACCAGATCGCAGGCGGCCATGAG
>CAMBFO010000044.1 GCA_945865675.1 Comamonas sp. lk | reverse complement strand
CAGGCCAATATCGCCCCGGCCAGGGCCCAACGTCCCCAAGCCAGCACATGCGGCGTGATCACGTCCGTGGCGCGCCGGGCGATGACGGAATTGACTATCCACAACAGCGGAATCACCCAGATCAGCAATTTGGCAGTACGCAGCGCGCCGCCACTTGGCTCAGAGTGCATGGTCTGCCACGACAGCGGCCTGCGCCATGGCCGCATGCGCACGGGTCAGCACCTCGCGCGGGGGCAAGGGTTTTAGGCGGTGGTCGCTCCAGACCTGGCGCCACAGGCGCGCGCCACGCCGCCCGTGGTACAGGCCCAACATGTGCCGGGCAATCGCATACCAGGGGCAGCCGTCCTGCGCAAAGGCGCGCTCCATATAGCGCACCATGGCTTCTTCCACTGCTTCGGGCAGTGGTGGCAGGTGCGCATCGCCATAAAAAAGCGTGTCCCACTCGGTCATCAACCAAGGGCGGTAATAGGCTTCGCGCCCGAGCATCACACCATCGACTTGCTGCAAATGGGTGGCGATGTCGGCATTGTTCGTAACGCCGCCGTTCACGACGATCTGCAGGCTTGGAAAATCTTGCTTCAGGCGGTAAGCCATGCCATAGCGCAGCGGTGGAATTTCGCGGTTCTCTTTGGGCGACAGGCCTTGCAACCAGGCATTGCGCGCATGCACGATAAACACATTGCACCCCGCTTGCGCCACGGTGCCGACAAAGTCGCGCACAAAACCGTAGTCCTCGTTTTTGTCGATGCCGATGCGGTGCTTGACCGTAACCGGCACATCCACCACATCGACCATGGCCTTGACGCAATCGGTCACCAGCGCGGGCTCGTTCATCAAGCAGGCACCAAACGCGCCGCGCTGCACCCGCTCGCTGGGGCAGCCGCAGTTGAGGTTGATTTCGTCATAGCCCCACTGCACCCCCATGCGCGCGGCCCGCGCCAAGTCGGCCGGCTCGCTGCCACCGAGTTGTAGCGCCAGCGGCTGCTCTTCGCGGTTAAAGCGCAAATGCCGCGCCACATCGCCATGCAGCAGCGCACCGGTGGTCACCATCTCGGTATAGAGCCGGGTGCGGCGCGTCAGCAGGCGGTGAAAATAACGGCAATGCCGGTCCGTCCAGTCCATCATCGGCGCGACGGATAGACGCCAGGGTGCCGCGTCGATCATCGTCGCGGTGGTGGGTGTAGAAAACTCCATTCCCCCATTATCCCTAGCCGAGAAAGGCCTCAGGCCACTACACACCAAGGCGCCGCGTTATGCGCCAAGCCCACCCACAAAGCCCAGGCGGCGCTGGAGGCCAAAGCCGCACCGGCCAGGCGTACGCCCCAGTCACCGCGCGCTGCTGATGCTGTGGGCGCGACCAGTGGTTCGATGCTTGTGAGATGGTTTACCGCAATTCCTGTAGGACGAAACACAAGAGGAGACCCCGTCTCCGCACTGCCCCGATTGCCCTTGCGTGCATGCAGGGAAGAAGCGGTGGCCTGCTCAGCGCGCGAGTCCCTGCGCGCCGCCAGGCGCAGCCACAGCCACGGTCCGACCAGCATGCTGATACCGCTGCCCAGTGCAAACAAGGCCATGAGCAAGGCACCGCCTGCCACGCTCCCGGCCAGCGCAGAGACCATGACGGCCGAATACAAAAGACCGCAAGGCAGTAGCGCCCAGAGCATGCCCACCAGGCCCGGCGCCACGCCGGTGTGCAAGCCCAGGCCTTGGGCGCGCGCCCAGAAAAAACGGCCCCAAGTTTCCAGCCACTGCGGCTGGCGCGCGCGCCACAGCAAAAGCAAACCCAGGGCGATGGCGGCGATATGCATAAAAGTCCAGAGCGGGCGCAGCGCCACCGACTGAACGGTAAGCCAGCCCAAGCCTTGCATGGACCCAGCGGCCAGCGCACCGAGCGCTGCATAACCAATGACGCGCCCGGCCTGAAAAGTCAGCAGCGCACGGGCCCGCGCTGGGCCTGCCGCCTGGCCAATACCGGCGCAGGCCGCACCACACATGGCCACGCAATGCGGACCACCAGCCAAGCCCATCAGCAAGGCTGTGGGAGCAAGAGAAACAAGTACATGGGGCACGGATGGATGCTAACTGGCCTTACAAGATTTTGGAAAATCGATTGCGGTTGACATCGGCTTGCAAATAGCGATCGAAGACCATGGCAATGGCACGTACAAAATACCAGCCTAGGGCAGTGACCTGAATAAGGGCGGCGTCCACCTCCACCAAACCCTGCGCTTGCAGTGGCTCCAGGGCTTGCAGCTCCGGCGCGAAATAGCGCGCAAAATCCACCAAATGCGCGGTGGCCACCGACTCGAAATGCACCGCCCCTTGGCACATCAACGCCATGATGACCGAGCGACGCAGTAGGTCGTCGCGACTGAGCGCCAGCCCACGCACTACCGGAAGATGGTCGTGGTTGAGCAGGTCGTAGTACTGGTCCAGCGTCTTGGCATTTTGGCTATACACCGCACCTACGCAGCCTATGGAAGAAACGCCCAAGGCGATCAGGTCGCAATCGGGCCGCGTGCTGTAGCCTTGGAAATTGCGGTGCAAACGCCCCTGGCGCTTGGCCACGGCCAATGCGTCTTCTGCCAGGGCAAAGTGGTCCATACCCACATAAACATAACCCGCTGCCGACAAGGCTACCAAAGAGCGCGAAAGCATGGTCACCTTGTCCGACGCGCCGGGCAACTGCATGGCGTCGATACGCCGCTGCGGCTTAAAGCGCGTGGGCAAATGCGCATAAGCGTACAGCGCAATACGGTCCGGCCGCAGGCGCGCCACTTGCTCCAAGGTACGGTCAAAGGACTGGGGGCTTTGCAGGGGCAGGCCGTAAATCAAATCCACATTGACCGATTGCATGCCATGCTTTCGCGCGGCAGCAACCAGGGCAAAGACCTGGGCAGTGTCTTGTACGCGGTGCACGGCTTTTTGCACGGCGGGGTCGACATCTTGTACGCCAAAGCTAAGCCGGTTAAAGCCCATGGCGGCGATGGCCGCAATGCGGGACGCATCCACCGTGCGCGGATCGACTTCGATAGAAATTTCGGCACTCTTGGTGAATCGGAAATTTTCATGCAGTAAGCGCATCAGGCCAGCTAACTGGGCGTCGCTCAAAAATGTGGGGCTGCCGCCGCCCAAGTGCAACTGGCCGACCGGCTGGCCACGCCCGATACGGGCGATATGCAGGTCGATCTCTTTTTCCAGGTAGCGCAGGTACTCCACCGCCCGGTCGTGGTGCTTGGTGATGACCTTGTTACAAGCACAGTAATAACACAATGATTCGCAAAATGGTATATGGATGTACACTGAAATCGGCGACACCTTGGCACCGGCGCCAAAGCGCTGTGCCAAAGCCTGCACGTAATCAGCCGCACCAAAGGCTTCGACAAAACGGTCCGCCGTCGGGTAGGAGGTGTAGCGCGGCCCCGCTACGTCGTAGCGGCGCAGCAGATCTTCAGAAACAGGAAAATTTTCACGCATAGGTCGGTTTTAGAAAGTTCCATGGCGCTGTCTGTGACAAAACTTACAAAGCCTGAAAGCCAGGGGGAGTACCATGCTTGCGACTGTGACGCAAGCCGAGAAAACAGCGCTTGATGTGCATCAATGGATGGGCATGACAAGCTGCAATTGCAATTTATTGTGAAAGGTATCTATGCTTAAAGCACCCCACTCCCAGCACCAAACAGTGCCGCCAGCACCAACACTAGAAGCTGCCAAAGTGATAACCATCAGTTCTCAGAGCATCAAGGTAGCTTGCTCCAATTGCAATTTGCGCGAACTGTGTATGCCAGTGGGCTTGAGCAAAAATGAGTTGGAGCGCGTGGACACTATGGTGGAGGTAAGGCGCAAAATCAAGAAGGGTGCAGCCCTGTTTCATAACGGTGAAGCGTTCCGCAGTCTGTTTGCCATCCGCAGCGGGTTTTTCAAAACCTGTATGGCCACAGAGGACGGGCGCGACCAGGTCACCGGCTTTCAGATGGCTGGCGAAGTGATGGGCTTGGACGGTATCGTCAACGACCACCATACCTGCGATGCGATTGCACTGGAAGACGCCGAAGTGTGCGTACTTCCGTTTGAACGTATCGTGGCCATGTCGCAGGAAATTACCTCTTTCCAACGCCATGTGCACAAAATCATGAGCCGCGAAATTGTGCGCGAAAACGGCGTGATGCTGCTCTTGGGCAGTATGCGCGCGGAAGAACGCTTAGCTGCGTTTTTGCTGAATCTGGTACAGCGTTTGCACACACGGGGTTTTTCGCAATCGGAGCTGGTGCTGCGGATGACGCGCGAAGAAATCGGCAGCTACCTGGGCTTGAAGTTAGAGACCGTCAGTCGCACGTTTTCCAAGTTTGCGGAAGACGGCATTATCGCAGTCAAGCAACGCCATGTGCGCATACTCAAGCGCGATGCCTTAAACGACCTGGTCAACCGGGCCGACCTAAACTAGGCACTTTGCGGGCCCGCATCAGGGCTTGGCCGGGGCTGGCAGTACACCGGTAGCTGCATGGTTACGGGCTTGTAAGGCCGGCGCCAGATTGCCAGCCTGGCTTTGCGCCCTAGGCCCGCCAGGCGCAAAGTCCGCTTCGGTCACCAGCGCATCCATACCACTGTAGGCCAGGTAAAAGGTGATAAAGCTTGCCAGCACCACGATCAAGGGGCCGGATACGACTAACCAGACATGGCCAAATTGCCACCAGGGCGCTGCAGGGGATGGGTTGTTTGACATGAATACTCCTATCGGGGAACAATAAATACGGCTTTTTCTTTGAGAACGCGGGTGTCGTCCTGGCCGTCAATCTCAAAATGGATGGGATGCGATCCAGGCGTCGCCTGGCCCGGCGGTAATTGCAAACGCAACACAAACCAGCGCGACTGCGCGGGCGCCACGATCAGTTCCTCCTCGCTGACCACCTGCAGGCCGGGCAGGCCATCGACCTGCACATGCAGGCGCAGTTCGGATTCGGTGACGTTCATGATTTGCAGGCGGAACACGTTCTCGATCACGCCACCGGCAAGTTCGCGAGCCAGCGATTTGCGGTCGCGCTCCACATCCACCTTGAAAGGTGCACGGCTCAGCAGGCTGATGCCCACCATACCGATGATGAACCAGACCAAGGCGGTATACAGCAAGACCCGGGGGCGCAAGACATGCAGCAAGATCTCGCCTTTGCCCCATCCCTCGCGCAAAGCGTGTTCGGTGGAGTATTTCACCAGCCCGCGCGGGTAGTGCATCTTGTCCATGACCTGGTCACACACGTCGGCACAGGCACCGCAACCTATGCATTCGTATTGCAAGCCATCGCGGATATCGATGCCAGTGGGGCAGACGTGGACACACAAATTACAGTCGATGCACGCGCCCAAAGAAAGCGCTGCCGGATCAGCCGAGCGGGCACGGCTGCCACGCGGCTCGCCACGGGCCTGGTCATAGCCCACGATCAGTGTGTCTTTGTCAAACATGGCGCTTTGAAAGCGTGCGTAGGGGCACATGTGTTTGCACACCTGCTCACGCAAATAGCCGGCATTGCCATAGGTGGCAAAACCATAGAAAAAGACCCAGAACATTTCCCAGGAGCCAAAAGACCATTGGGCCGCTTCGCCGGCCAGCACATGGATAGGCGTGAAGTAGCCGACAAAGGTAAAACCCGTCCACAAACCCACGGCCAACCACAGCACTTGCTTGAGGGACTTGCGCCAGAGTTTGTCCCAGTTCCAAGGCCCTTCATCTCGGCGCATATGGGCGATGCGGTCGCCCTCGGTCTTGCGCTCTATCCACATAAATATTTCGGTGTAAACGGTTTGCGGACAGGCGTAACCGCACCACAAGCGCCCAGCCACTGCGGTAAACAAAAACAATGACAGTGCGCAGATAACCAGCAAGCCCGTCAGGTAAATAAAGTCCTGCGGGTAGAGCACCAGCTTGAAGATGTAGAAGCGCCGTGCTGCCAAATCAAATAACACCGCCTGGCGCTCACCCCAGGGCAGCCAGGGCAAGCCATAAAACAGCAGTTGCGTCAAAAACACCGTGGCCCAGCGCAAACGCGCAAACTTGCCGCTGACGCTGCGCGGATAGATTTTTTGGTGCGCTTCGTACAAGGACACCATCAGCGGGCCGGCCACTTCAGGCGGGCTGATGGGGCTGGCGTCCTTGGACACGGCGATCGGAATGACTGTGCGCGCTGCGCTTTCGGGAGGCTTCAATTGCGGGGGCTCGGACGGGAAAAGGCGCTACTGCAGCACGTTTACTTATTGGAAAAACCCCAGACATAAGCGGACAACACATCAATCTGTGCCTCGGTCAGCTTGCCTGCTTGCCCTGGCATTTGGTTGATTTTTCCTTGATTGACCATGGCGAGAATCGCGTTTTCGCCATAGCCGTGCAGCCAGGTGTTATCGCTCAAATTGGGCGCGCCCAAAGCCTGGTTGCCTTTGCCATCGGCACCATGGCAGGCGGCGCATACGGTAAATTTGGACTTGCCCAAGCCGGCGCGCAGCGAGTCATGCGGGCTACCCGAAAGACTTAGTACATACTGGGCCAAGTTCTTGGCATCATCAGGGGTTCCCAGAGCAGCGGCCAGGGGCGGCATTTGTCCGATACGGCCCAGCGTAATGCTTTCCTTGATTTTTTCTGGACTAGCGCCATACAACCAATCGCCATCGGTCAGGTTGGGAAAGCCTTTAGAGCCACGCGCATCAGAGCCGTGGCATTGGGCGCAGTTGTTCATGAACAGGCGCTCCCCCACGACTTTGGCCTGCGGATCACGCGACAGTGCCAGGGGCGTCATCGCGGTAAATTGGGCATACAGCGGCGCTTCGTCGGCCTGGGCTTTAGCCACTTCGGCGCGGTACTCGTCATGTGAAGTCCAGCCCAGTTGGCCCACATAGCTGCCCAGTCCAGGGTACAAGGCCAGATAGGCAAAACCAAAGACGACCGAGATCACAAACATCCAGACCCACCAACGCGGCAGCGGGTTGTTCATCTCGCGCAAGTCCCCATCCCACACGTGGCCGGTACCGTCGTCCCCGTCCATCACCTGTGTCTTGCCGGTACGCCACAAGAGAATCAGGCAGGCCACCATACCCACCAGAGTGATGACGGAGATATACACCGTCCAAAAGTTGCTTGTAAAGTCGCTCATAGTGATTTCCTGTGTCTGATGCAGATGCGATCAGTCCTGCTCAAAGGGCAGACGTTGCGCCTGCGAAAAATCCTCGCTGCGCTTGGGTGAATAGGCCCACCCCATAATGCCGATAAAGACGGCCAAGCTGGCCAGCGTGACCAGGGCGCGTAAAGTGTTGATATCCATGTTTGTGTCCCTGCATTACTTGAGCGCCAGGCCCAGCATTTGCAAATAGGCGATGGTCGCATCCAGTTCGGTCTTGCCTTGCAACTCCTCGGTGGCCGCAGCAATTTGCGCATCGCTATAGGGCACGCCTACGCTGCGCAAGGCCCGCATATGCACCGGCATGCTGGGCGCGTCCACGGGCGTGGTGGCCAGCCAGGGGTAGGCTGGCATATTGGACTCGGGTACCAGGTCGCGCGGGTTGCTCATGTGGATGCTGTGCCACTCGTCGCTATAGCGGCCGCCCACGCGCGCCAGATCTGGCCCGGTGCGCTTGCTGCCCCATTGAAAGGGGTGGTCGTACACCGACTCACCTGCCACCGAATAATGGCCGTAGCGCAGCGTCTCGGCACGCAGCGGCCGGATCATTTGCGAATGGCAGTTGTAGCAGCCCTCGCGGATGTAGATATCGCGGCCGGCCAATTGCAGCGCGGTATAGGGCTGGACACCGGCCAGCGGCTCGGTGGTGGACTTTTGAAAAAACAAGGGCACGATTTCGACCATGCCACCGGCCAGCAGCACCAGCAAAATCAGCACAATCATCAAAAAATTATTGGTCTCGATCTTCTCGTGCGTGAAGCCGGTTTTTTCAGGGGTGGGATTTGCCATATCAGTTTCCTTTGCTCATGCGTGGGCCAGCAGTGGCGGCACCTGCACTGACACCGCGTTGCCGGCAAAAGCCGTCTTCAGGGTGTTCCACAGCATGATGAGCATGCCTACCAGGTAGAGCAGGCCACCGATCAGACGCAATACATAAAAAGGGTAAGTGGCTTTGACCGATTCCACAAAGGTGTAGGTCAAGGTGCCATCGGGGTTGACGGCGCGCCACATCAGACCTTGCATCACGCCGGCAATCCACATCGCGGCGATGTAGATCACGATGCCGATCGTGGCGACCCAAAAATGCAGCTCAATGGCTTTGACGCTGTACATTTTTTTCTGGCCAAAGAGGCGCGGTATCAGGTAGTACATGCTGCCCATGGTGACCAAGCCCACCCAGCCTAAGGCGCCCGAGTGCACATGGCCTACGGTCCAGTCGGTGTAATGGCTCAGGGCATTGACCGTTTTGATGGCCATCATCGGCCCTTCAAACGTGCTCATACCGTAAAAGGACAGGGACACAATGAGAAAACGCAGAATCGGGTCGTCCCGCAGCTTGTGCCAGGCGCCCGACAAAGTCATCACGCCGTTGATCATGCCGCCCCAGCTAGGTGCCAGCAAAATCAGTGAGAACACCATGCCCACCGATTGCGTCCAGTCCGGCAGCGCGGTGTAGTGCAAATGGTGCGGACCGGCCCACATATAGGTGAAGATCAGCGCCCAGAAATGAACGATGGACAGGCGGTAGCTATAGACCGGCCGCTCGGCCTGTTTGGGGATGAAGTAATACATCATGCCCAGAAAACCGGCGGTCAGGAAAAAGCCTACCGCGTTGTGGCCGTACCACCATTGAATCATCGCGTCCTGCACTCCCGCATAGGCCGAATAGGACTTCATCCAACCGGCCGGAATAGCCGCGCTGTTGACTAAATGCAAGATAGCGACGGCCAAGATAAAGGCGCCGAAAAACCAGTTCGCCACATAAATATGCTTGACCTTGCGCGTGCCCAAGGTGCCAAAAAACACCACCGCGAAGCTGACCCAGACTAAGGTGATCAGGATGTCAATCGGCCATTCGAGTTCGGCATATTCCTTGCCCTGGGTGTAGCCCAGGGGCAACGAAATCGCAGCAGCCACAATCACCGCCTGCCAACCCCAGAAGGTAAAGGCGGCCAGTGTGTCCGAAAACAAGCGCACTTGGCTGGTGCGTTGCACCACGTAGTAGGACGACGCAAACAAGCCGCAGCCGCCAAAGGCAAAAATCACCGCATTGGTGTGCAATGGCCGTAAACGCCCGTAGCTGAGCCAGGAAATACCGAAATTGAGCTCGGGCCAAGCTAACTGGGCAGCGATGATGACGCCTACCAACATGCCCACCACGCCCCAGACCACGGTCATGATCGCAAACTGGCGTACTACGGTGTCGTTGTATGTCGCCGCCTGCTGGTTTGCAAATGCCATAAAAACCTCTCCATAGATGCGTTGTGCGCAGTGTGCGACCCAGCGTGAAAAACGTCTTGATACATGTCAAATGCGGCCCAAACTGCCGCGTCCATAAGCCAATCTAAGCGTCTGGGTCTTGCAATATGCGCGCGCCTTCGGACTCGATGTCGTCAAACTGGCCGCGGTCTATGGCCCACCACAAACCAGCCAGAATGAAAAAAACCAGGCTGACCGACAGAGGAATAAGTAGGTAGAGAATGTCCAAAGTGGCCTCAGGGATTCAAGCCTGCAGGGCGCGCCAGACGCGCCGCATTGGCCACCACCAGCAGGGAACTGGTGGCCATACCCAGACCCGCCAACCAAGCGGGCAGATACCCGACCACCGCCAGGGGCACACAGGCGGCGTTGTACAACAAGGCCCAAACCAGGTTTTGGCGCACCACACGCATAGTTTTGCGCGCGAGCACCAGCGTGTCGGTAATAGCGCCCAGCTCCGAACCCAAGACCACCAGATCGGCCTGGGACTGCGCCAGCGAGGAAGCCTGCCCAAACGCAAAAGCCACGTGCGCGCCTGCCAACACCGGCGCATCGTTCATTCCGTCGCCGACCATGGCTACCGTAGCGCCCTGGGCTTGGAGTTGACGCAGTCGGGTCAGTTTGTCGTCTGGCGTACAACGGGCATGGGCGCGCTGCGGCGCGATGCCCAGTTGGGTAGCGGCAAGCGCCACCGGGCCGGGCGCATCGCCTGAGAGCAGATGCACCGCCAGGCCCATGGCACTGAGGTCATGCACGCAAGTCTGGGCGTCTGGGCGCAGCACTTCGCGCAGGGTGAAGGTAGCCAGCCAAGCGTGTGCGTCGGCCAAGGTCACGCTGCTGGCGTCTGCGCTAGATTGCGGCAGACCGCAAAATTGCGCCGAACCCAAGCGCATAGCAAAGCAGGCGCCTGAGGTTCCAAGCCCGCCCACTGCCAAAGTGGTCATGGCATCGACTGCCTGCACATTGGCGGTAATGCCCAGGCCGGCAATTTCCTGCACCTCGCTGGCGAGCCATTCTTGCGCCGCCGTTCCTTTGTTTGCTTGCGCGACTTGGGCTTGGGCCGCGGCGTGCAAGGCCTTGGCCGCCGGATGGCGCGAATGGCCTGCCAAGGCAGCCGCCATGGCCAAGGCCGTTTGGGGGCTCAGACCGGCGCGACATTGGATGCCGGCGAGTTGCTGTGCTTCGGTGCTGAGGGTGCCGGTTTTGTCGAACACCAGGGTGTCCACCCGCGCCAGGGTTTCCAAAGCCTGCAAGCGGCGCACCAGTACGCCGCCCGTGGCCAAGCGCCCGGCGGCAGCCAACATAGCAGCCGGTGTGGCCAGCGACAAAGCGCAGGGGCAGGTCACCACGAGCACCGCCACCGCCAGCATCATGGCGTGGGCCGGATCACGCGGCCACCACCACAGGGCGACCAGCGCAGCGGCCAGCAGCACGCCGATCAAAAAAGGTTTGGCCAGGCGATCGGCCAGGCGCGCCAATTGGGGTTGCTCGGTAGCGGCGCTTTGCATCAGCGCCACGATGCTGGCAAAACGCGTGTCACTACCGGCTTTGTCGACCCGCACGCGCAAGGTGCCGGCCAGGTTGTGGCTGCCCGCCAACACCGCATCGCCGGGGCCGCGGGCCAACGGGCGCGACTCGCCGGTGAGCATGGCTTCATCCACCGCGCTTTGGCCCTGCAGCACCACACTGTCAGCAGGAAAGGTCTCACCGGCGTAGACACGCAGCACATCGCCCACGCGCACGCGGCGCGCAGCAACCCGCTCTGCGCTGCCGTCTGCGCCCAAGCGCTCCACGCTGTCGGGCAAACGGTTGAACACCGCATCCAGCGCACCAGCGGTGCGCTCGCGCAAGCGCAATTCCAGCCAACGGCCGCTGAGCAGAAAAAACACAAACATGGTGAGCGAGTCGAAATACACCTCGCGCCCGAAAGGACCGTCCGGTTCAAACGTACCGGCACTGCTGACGGCAAAAGTCGCGGCAATGCCTAGCGCCACCGGCAAATCCATGCCAATGCGCCGTACCCGCAGGTCGCGCCATGCGCTGGAAAAAAACGGACCGCAAGAAAACAGCAGCACCGGCAGGCTCAGTACCCAGGAGGCCCAGCGCAGCAACTGCTCCATTTCCCGGCTGAGGTCACCCGGCGCAGCGGTGTAAGCCGGGTAGGCGTACATCATGACTTGCATCATGCACAGCCCGGCCACCAGCCAGCGCCACAGGGCGGCGCGGCGTTCTTTGCGCCGCACATCGATGGCGAATGCATCATTGGCAGGCAATAGCGCATAACCCTGGGTTTGCACCTGGCCCATCCACTGCGCCGGCAGCACCCGAGCGCTGTCCCAGGTCACGCTGGCGCGCTGCGAGGCGGCGCTGACACGCGCGCTATGGACCCCCGGCACTTGGCGCAATAGCTGCTCCACGGTCATCGCGCAGGCGGCGCAGTGCATGCCTTGCACCACCACCTGGGACTCCCACAGGCCGCCTGAGCCCTTCAACTCCTTAGAGAAGGCAGACCACTCCAAGGGGTCGTTCAAGATCAGCAAGGCCGGGCTTGCATCCACGCGGGGCATCGGCGATTGCGCAAGGGCCGGGGCGGCGGCGGGCAAAGAGGGGGTCGCAGACAAAGAAGCGTGGCAAGCCGCATCGGACATGGGCGTTAGTGTGCAGCGATCGATTGCAAGGCCACTTGATATAGATCAATTGGCTGGGTTTGCAGACGGCTAGGCTTAGCGTACTACACCGATTTAAAAAGGGAAACACGATGTACAAGCGTATTTTGGTCGCCACCGATGGCTCAAAATTGTCAAAAAAAGCAGTCGCCAGCGCGATCGGTTTGGCTGCTAGCTGCAAGGCCGAGTTATGGGCCATCCAAGTAGTGCCGCCCTACCCCATCGCCTACTTTGAAGGCGGCATGGCCGTCGATTCCAGTGAGATTAAGCGGGTCGAAGCCTTGTGGGTGAAAAAAGCGCAGGCGGTGCTGGATCTGGTCACTAAAGCCGCTGCCGCCAAAGGCGTGCAAGGGCGCACCCTGGTTAGCAAGTCGGACATGGTGTCACACGCCATTATTCACGCCGCGGAAAAAAACGACTGCGACCTGATCGTCATGGCCTCGCACGGGCGGCGCGGCATCAAACGCCTCTTGCTAGGCAGCGAAACTCAGCATGTGCTGACCCACAGCAGCACGCCGGTGCTGGTGCTGCGCTAAGCCTCCTAAAGCGCAGGGCTGCACACCATCAGGCCGCTGGGCTGTCACCGGCGGGGGCCTGGGACTCGTCGGCAAAGCCTTGGCGTATGCCAAGCACCTGGGGCCAGGCGGCCAAAAATACATCGACGCACTGCGGGTCAAAATGCAAGCCGCGCTGGTCGCGTAGGTAAGTGGCCGCATCGTCTAATGGCCAGGGCTTTTTGTAGGGTCGTTCGGAGGTCAGCGCATCAAACACATCAGCCACTGCCACTATGCGGCCAAAAAGCGGGATGTCCTGGCCGCTCAGGCCTTGCGGGTAGCCACTGCCATCAAATTTTTCGTGGTGGCCTAAGGCGATGGTGGCACCGGCCTGCAACAAACGCGAGCTGCTGCCCTTGAGCAGCTCATGGCCCAGCCTGGGGTGCTGGCGCATGATGTGCATTTCTTCTTCGTCCAGCCGCCCGGGCTTGAGCAGGATGTGGTCGGGAATACCAACTTTGCCGATGTCGTGCATGGCGGCGGCGTCCAGCATCAAGGCCTGGTCTTGGACCGACAGATGCAAGCCCTGGGCAATCAGGTAGGCGTAATGCCCGACGCGGGAAATATGGGCACCGGTTTCATAGTCGCGGTACCCGGCCGCTTTGACCAGCGCCATCACGGTTTCGCGCTCGCGCTCGCGAATTTCGCGCGTGGCTAGCTCCACTTCCCGCGTCAACCAGGCGGCATGGTCAGCCAGATGCAAACTGGCTTCGCGCAGCCTAAGCATATTGCGCGCCCGCGCCAAAAACTCGGCCGCGTCCACCGGCTTGGGCAGAAAGTCATACGCACCGGCCTCTAAAGCACGGTAACGCACGCCTTTTTCTTCGTTTGCGGTGGTCATCAGCAAGGGGATGGACGCCGCCCCTTCCAAGGCACGGAAGGCGGCGATGAACTCCAAGCCGTTCAGATGCGGCATCTGGTAGCTGAGCACGACCAAATCCACCCGCTGCGTACGCGCATAGTCCAGTGCAGCAAGCGGGTCGGTAAAGCTGATGCATTGCACTTGCTCCAGGCGTTGTCCCAGCATTTGTAGCCACTTCAGATTGACCGGGTTGTCGTCAAGCAGGATAAGGCTTTGCATCTAAGGGCTTTCAGTTTCCAGCGATTGTTCTAGCGATACAGGGCGCCAGCATACAAGCTGGCGCAGCCCTTGCAAGGGCGCATGGCAGGCATTTTTCAAAAATCCGGACGGCGCTTTTCCAAAAACGCCTGCACGCCCTCGCGGTGCTCGGGGCTGGCGGCATAGGCATAGGCCGAATCGGGCGTGGGCTCCTGCGCTATGCGACCCTGACGCAGCACTTGTTTATTCAAGCGGGCCGCTTGCGGGGCGAGCCCCAGCATGCGCGCCAGCAGTGCATCGGCCTGGGCTTGCAAGGCTTCATCGGGCGCGTTCCAGGCGAGAAAGCCGCATTGCAACATGTGCGCAGCGTCAAAAGTTTGCGCGGCCAGCAGCATGGCGCTGGCGGTGGCCGCGCCCACGGCCTGTTGCACCAGCGCTGCCTCGCGAGGCGCCATCGGAAAGCCCAGGCGGGCAATGGGCGCGCCATACACGCTGCTGCCAGCGCCCAAACGCAGATCGCAGCAACTGGCAATTTCCAAACCCGCACCCATGCAATTGCCCCGTACCAAGGCCAACAAAGGCAGCGGGCAATCGAGCATGGCCTGCAAACCGCCCCAGACCTCCACTTCATGGAAATGCATCAGGCTGCTTGGCTCAAAGCGAAAGTCCGGGTATTGGGAAATATCGCCGCCCGCACAAAAATGCGCGCCTGCGCCCTGCACCAGCACGCAACGCACATCCGGGCGGGCCGATACCTCCAGAAAAACTTCGCGCAGTTGTAACCACATGGAGCGCGTCATGGCGTTCATGCGGGCCGGGTTGGACACAGTCACCGTGGCCAGCGGGCCGTTTTGCTGCCATTGAATACTGCCCAGCACCGGCTACCTCATCTATTGCGCCATTGGCGCAGGCCGCTTGCCAAACCACCACCACAAAGCAGCTCCGCCCAGTGCCATGGGAATGCACAGCCACTGGCCCATGCTCAAGCCCATCTGCAAAAGGCCGATGTGGGCATCGGGCTCACGGAAAAACTCCACCACAAAACGCAGTAGCCCATAGCCCATCAGAAAAGCTGCTGACACCCGCCCCTGGCGCGGACCGCTGCGCGCGTACAACCACAAGAGCACAAACAAAAGCAAGCCTTCGAGCAGGAATTGGTACACCTGCGAAGGATGGCGCGGCAGCTCGCCCGCGCCGCGAAACACCATGCCCCACGGCAGCTCCGGGTCCGCGACACGGCCCCACAATTCGCCATTGATGAAGTTGCCCAGCCGCCCGCAGGCCAGGCCCGTAGGCACGCAAGGCGCCACAAAGTCAGCCACCGCCCAAAAGGAGCGCTTGCGATCGTAGGCAAACCAGGCCATAGACACAATCACACCCAATAAACCGCCGTGAAAACTCATGCCGCCACGCCAGGCGTACAAAATCTCCAGCGGGTGGGCGGCGTAGTAGACCGGGTTATAGAACAGGCAATAACCAAAGCGCCCACCCAAGATCACGCCCAAAACCCCTAGAAAGAGTATGTCCTCCACGTCGCGAAAACTCCAGCCCGCATGATCCGCATAGGGTGCATGCTGCAAGCGCAACTTGCCCAAAAGCATGAAAAAGCCGAAAGCAGCCAAGTAGGTCAGACCATACCAGTGCACGGCCACGGGGCCTAGTTGCAAGGCAACCGGGTTAATGTCGGGATGGATCAGCATGGCGGGTATTGTGCCTTGGGCTGCAAGGTGCTGCGCGCGCCCTGGGCTATTCATAGCCTTGCGACTTGACTAAACTCGGCTCGTGCCGATGTTGGAAGCACAGCTAACGCATTGCGCAGGCTCGTTTATAAAACCAGGCGTCCTAGGGCGCAAAATGCCATGAACCTCACACTGGTATTGCTGATATTTTTCTTTCTTGTAGCCGTGCTCGGTGCTGCCGTTTTTTATTACCTCACCTTGCAAAACCTGGCAGCTGTCAAGCGTGAAGTCAATAAGCTGCGCGACCAGGCCGATGATGCGCGGGCCAGTGCCCTGCTGCGCAATGAACGCGCGCGCTGCTACCAGCAGCTGATGGCCTTGGAAGCCGACATCCAGGCGCGCCAGCGCGACAGCCTGAGCAATGAAGAAACTGCCCTGGTGGAACTGAACCGGGAGGAAATACAAAACTGCGTCAACGCCCTGAAGAAATCCGGTAACTGGATGGGCCTGCCTTTTGACCTGGATTGGCAAGACATGTGGAACAACCTGCCCCAGCTCAAAAACCTCTATCGTGCAGCGGTGATGGCGCAAGACTTCGAACCAGGCGCCGCAAGGTCTGCGCCTGCGGTGGGCGCTCCCATCGCCACTGCATCGGCTAATTCCCCCGCATCAGCAGCGCCGGCTCCGCCTGCTGCGGCCAACGCAGCGCAGGCACCGCCACTCGCCGCAGCACAAGACAATTCCAAGGTGATGGCTGCTGCGATGAAAAATATAATGCGTACCTAATGCTTATGTCCGTCCCCCTATCCCTGCGGCAAGCGCTGTGTAGCGCGCTCTTGGTCTGTACTGCGGCCCATGCCGGCTTGTGGGAGGACGGCTATGCCGACTACCAGCGAAAAGACTACGCCCGTGCGGTGGCCAAATGGCAAATCGTCGCCGAGACCGGAGACCGCGACGCACAATCACTGCTCGGACTGATGCATTTTGCCGGGCAAGGCACCCCGCAAAGCTATCCCAACGCCATTATTTGGTTGCGCAAAGCAGCCTCACAGGGCGAGCCGAAAGCCCAGTTCAAGCTGGGCAGCATGTACGCCAATGGACAGGGATTTACCCGTGATTACCAAAAGGCCGTGATGTGGTTTTTAATCGCTGAATCCTCAGGCCACCCTGAGACCTCCAAGCCGCTTAAAAAAGCCAGCGCAGAGCTGAGCGAGGCCGATTTAGTCGTAGCGCGCCGCTGGGCCAAGACCTGTATCAAGCGCGAATTTCAGAACTGCGAATAAGTGCAGGACCGCGCGCCTTAAAAGCCCAGTAGTTGGCGGCACCGGGCACAGCAAGCAGAGCTTGTGCACCAGGCGCAGGCCGCGCCCGCTTGGTGGGCGGCCCTTACTCTTTCTTGACGGTGATACTCATGCGCCGGTTACGCGCATCTTTGGGGTCGTTGGTGTTGTAAGGTACGGTGTCGGCCACACCCTCAATTTGCACAAAGCGGTCTTGCTTGATGCCATTTTTCTCTAGCACCGCGCGCGTTGCTTCAGCGCGTTCGACGGATAGCAACCAATTGTTACGGCCCTCTTTATTGGCAAAAGGTGTGGCATCCGTATGGCCGCGCACCGCAATTTTGTTGGGCATACCCGCCAGCGACTTGGCAATTTCACCCAGCAGTGCCTGGGCTTTGGGCTGCAACTTGGTGGTGCCCAGTGGGAACATGGAGAAATCGGACTTATCAATCACCTCGATGCGCAAGCCGTCTTTGTCGCGGACAAACTGCACTTGGCCTTGTAACTGCTCAAGCGCCGGGTTGGACGCCAAGGCTTCCTTGACGTCTTTTTCCATTTGGTCCATTTTTCCTTTTTCGCCGCCCTGGGCGGTGCCGCTACCGCCGCCTTCGCCCTCGCCAGAGCCTGGTGACTGGTTTTGTGACTTGGCGTCGTTATCGCGCGCGTTTTCGCTGTTGGGCGAAGGATCGTTCTCGGTCGGGCCGCCTTCAGACTTGGGCGTCAGGCGCTCCATAGGCGCGGTTTGTTTGGCGGTGTAAGGGAAGCCGTCGGGGTCAATGATGGAGCGTCCGCCCATGATGCCGTTGGAGCCGGCCAGCGCGCCCATGGTGATCACGCTTTGTGAGGCGGGCTTGAAATAATCAGCCACGCTTTTGCGTTGCGAGTCATTGGTCGCGCCCAAAATCCACATCAACAAGAAAAAGGCCATCATGGCCGTCATCATGTCGGCCAGCGCAATCTTCCAACCACCGCCATGGGCACCGGCGTGCGCAGCGGCAATCTTCTTGACAATAATGGGCGCAAGCGGCGCGTCATCTTCCGGCGCCGCAACATCGTCGGCGCCCGCCGGCGCAGCGCCTGCGGGGACTTCTTCTTCCTTCGGCGCTTCAGTGGCCATGCTTACTTCCCGCGCAGCCCGTCAAATACTTCGGCAAAACTAGGTTGGTTGTGGTGGCCAATACAAACCCGCGCAGCTTCCAAAATCAGCGGCATGGGGTGGCCGTGCAAGGTACCGATGATGATTTGTTTGACAACAAGGTACATGCAGGCCTCGTCCTCAATGATTTGCTCTAGGCGCTTGGCAAAGGGCTCGAAGAATCCGTAAGCCAAAAACACGCCAATAAACGTTCCCACCAGCGCCGCGCCCACCAGGCCACCGAGAACCGCCGGCGGCTGGTCGATGTTGTCCATGGTCTTCACCACCCCCATCACGCAAGACACAATGCCCAACGCCGGCAAGGCACCGGCCAAAGTAGCAATGGCGCCAGAGGCTTTTAGTTCGTCGTTGTGGTGGGTTTTGATGGCAGCGTCCATGATATCTTCGACCGCTGTGGTGCTGATCGTGCCCTGGGAGACGACCATCAAGCGCACGGTGTCGCAAATGAGGTGCAACAAGGCGTGGTCGGCGATGATTTTGGGGTATTCGCCGAAAATCGAGCTCGACTCGGGGTTTTCGATATGGGCTTCCAGTGCCACCGCGCCCTCGGTTTTGAGCGTCTTCATCACCTTGGAGACGCAAAAAATCGCATTCAGGTAATCGTCTTTGTGGTACTTGGAGCCCTTAAAGGTGCGGCCTATGCCGGCAAATACCGCCTTGACGACGTCCGGACTGTTGCCAAGGAGCATGCCGCCAATGGCTGAGCCCAAAATACACCAGCCTTCAATGGGGGCCGCATGCGCGAAGGTGCCGAGCTGCCCGCCGCCAACCAAAAAGCTGCCGAACACACAGATGTTCAAGAACACAATCCCAAAGATGCCAAACATAGTCGTTCCCAAAAGGACAGTTTGCTAAGCCCTAGGCCAAGTTCAAACCTGTAAAGGCCACACAAAGGTGGCCCGCAAAAAAATCCCGGGGCGGCCGACCCTGTCGGACCGCCAACACCCCCACTCAGTGCAGCTGTGCTTGCTGGGGCAATAAAGTGGGCAACTGCGCCCAGGCTGAACGGATTTCCGACATCAGGTGCTGAACTTCCTTCAATGCGTCCATATCATTGTGCGCATTGGCGAAAATCAGACGCCTGGTGACATAGTTATACAAATCATTCAAGTTTTGTGCCAACTCGCCGCCACGGGTGAAGTCCAAGGCACCTTGGAGACCGACCACGATGCGGCTGGCACGGGCAATGGCCTTGCCTTTTTCCTGGATCTTGCCGTGGGTCAAATGGCCTTGGGCTTGCGCAACGCTATCGACCAGGCCGTCAAACAGCATCTGGATCAGGGCCACGTTATTGGCCACAGAAGCCTGGGAAGCCAGGTTGTCGGAGCCGTATGACTCCATCGCTTTAAAGTGAACTCGCATAACTGAATCTCCTACTGGGTTGCTGTACACAGTAGACATCGACGAGCTACGCAAAAACTTGAGGCTTGGAGTAACGTCAGTCACGAAATTAAGCTCCAGACTTGGACTTTGGCGGGGATTTGGCCTTTTCCTCTATTCCCAGGGACAGCCGCAGCTTCTTGACAATTCCAGTGAGCAATTGGCTGACGCGCGACTCGGTCACACCCAAAACTTCGCCAATTTCCTTTAAATTGAGCTCTTCCACATAGTAAAGAGACATCAAGAGCTGGTCGCGCTCAGGCAGTTCGGCGATGGCATCGGTGACGGCGCGCATGAAATCTTCATGCTCCACGATGGCATCGGGCTGGCGCGAGCGCTCGTCGGCGATGCCCAGCACTTCGTCATTAATGACCTCCATAGAAAGCGTCTCAAAGCGCTTGGCGTTGCCGCGTTTTTTCTGAAACTCTTCCAGATCGTCGCCCATGTGCTCGGCCAATTCGCTTTGCGTGGGCGTGCGGCCGAGCTCGCTGGCCAGGAAATTAATCGCCTCGTTCTCGGACTTGTTGAAGGCCACCGCCGAGCGCGGCAAATAAGACAGTTGGCGTACCTCGTCCAGTATGGCGCCGCGCACCCGGCTCAAGGCGAAACTCTCAAATTCAATACCCTTGGTCGGGTCAAAGGCGCGTGCCGCCTCCAACAGGCCAATCATGCCGACCTGCATCAGCTCATCGAGCTCCATAAACGGGGGAATACGTACCTTCAGGTGCAAAGCCACCCGTTTGACCATGCCCAAATGGGCCATGACCAAGGCTTCGCTGGCATCATGGACCTCATGGTAGAGCTTGGTGGCGATAGCCATCGTGATTAGTCCTGGTGCCGCACCAGGCGCTCGACAAAAAATTGCATGCCACCGGAAAAATTGGCAATCGCAGGCATTTGGGTGATGGATTTGGCCAGGCGCTTAAAGTCGCGGGCGCTGTTACTGCGTGGAGCGAATTCGAGCACCGGTTCGTATTTTTTGTGTGCCGCCAAGATGGCATCGTCATTTTCAATCGAGCCCAAATAGCGGGTGGTGAAATTGAGGAACTGCGCGCACACCTGGTTGATACGGCGGTACAGGTTCTGCCCGTCGGCCTGGCTGTTGACCGCATTGGGCACGATGTAGATTTCGTTCAGGTCGTAATCCTGGATCAAGACTTTGATGGTTCCGTAGGCGTC